>DASTAN010000060.1:0-15252 GCA_035712665.1 Gemmatimonadales bacterium | reverse complement strand
GACAGACCGCCGAGGCTTTCTGGAACTCCGTGCGCCACGCCAGGCCCCTTTCCATCGGCTTCAACTGCGCGCTGGGCGCGAAGCAGCTGCGTCCGCACGTCGAGGAGCTGGCGCGCATCGCCGACGCGGTGGCAGGCGTGGCACCGCGGGTCCCGCCCGCGCCGCCGACTCGCACGCTGCTGGCCGGGCTCGAGCCGTTCGCCATCGGCCCCGACACCAACTTCGTCAACGTCGGCGAGCGCACCAACGTGACCGGCTCCCGACGCTTCGCGAAGCTCATCGCCGAGGGACGGTACGAGGACGGCCTCGCCGTCGCCCGCCAGCAGGTCGAGGCCGGGGCGCAGCTCATCGACGTCAACTTCGACGACGCGCTGCTCGATGGCGCCGCGGCGATGACGACCTTCCTGCGGCTCATCGCCAGCGACCCGGCGATCGCGCGCGTCCCGGTGATGCTCGACTCGTCGAAGTGGAGCGTGCTCGAGGCCGGCCTCCGCTCGCTGCAGGGAAAGGGCGTGGTGAACTCGCTCTCGCTCAAGGAGGGCGAGGCGGCGTTCCTCGAGCAGGCGCGCCTGGTGCGCCGCTACGGGGCGGCGGTCGTGGTGATGGCGTTCGACGAGGCGGGACAGGCCGAGACCGTCGAGCGCAAGGTCGCGATCCTGCAGCGCGCGTATCGCCTGCTGATCGACGAGGTCGGGTTCGCCCCAGGCGAGGTGATCCTCGACCCCAACGTCTTCGCGGTCGGCACCGGCATCGAGGCGCACGCCGACTACGGCTCGGCGTTCGTCGAGGCGGTGCGCGCGCTCCGCACGGCCTGCCCCGGCGCGCTGACCAGCGGCGGGATCAGCAACGTCTCGTTCGCGTTCCGCGGCCAGGATGGGCTCCGCGAGGCGATCCACGCCGTCTTCCTGGAGCGGGCGATCGCGGCGGGGCTCACGATGGGGATCGTCAATGCCGGCGCGCTGCCGGTCCTCGACGACCTCGAGGCCGACCTCCGCACCCGCATCGAGGACCTGCTCTGGAACCGCCGTCCCGACGCGACCGAGCGGCTGCTCGCGGTGGCCGAGGCCGCGCGCGGCCGCACCGTCGTCGAGGGGGCCGATCTCGCGTGGCGCGAGTGGCCGGTCGAGGAGCGGCTCGCGCACGCCCTGGTGCACGGCATCGTCGAGTTCATCGACGCCGACACCGAGGAGGCCCGCCTCGCGGCGCCGTCGCCGCTCGGAGTGATCGAGGGGCCGCTGATGGCCGGGATGGATCGCGTCGGCGACCTCTTCGCGGCCGGCAAGCTCTTCCTGCCGCAGGTGGTGAAGAGCGCCCGCGTGATGAAGCGCGCCGTCGCCGTGCTGATCCCCTACCTCGAGGCGGATGCCACGCGGGCCAACGCCCAGGGGACGATCCTGCTCGCCACCGTGAAGGGCGACGTGCACGACATCGGCAAGAACATCGTCGGCGTGGTGCTGCAGTGCAACGCGTGGCGCGTGATCGACCTCGGCGTGATGGTGCCGGCCGCGACGATCCTCGAGACGGCCCAGCGCGAGCAGGTCGACCTGATCGGCCTCTCCGGGCTGATCACGCCATCGCTCGACGAGATGACCTTCATCGCGCACGAGATGCAGCGGATCGGCCTCGACATCCCGCTGTTGATCGGCGGGGCGACGACGTCGAAGGCGCACACGGCGCTCCGCATCGCCCCGGCACGCACCGCGCCGGTGGTGCACGTGCTCGATGCCTCGCGCGCGGTGCCGGTGGCGGCGGCGCTCAAGGACGCCAACCGGCGCGAGGCGTTCGCCGCCGACATCGCCGCGGAGTACGAGGCGATCCGCGTCGAGCGCGAGGGCGAGCACGAGACCGCACTGGTGACGCTCGCGGAAGCGCGCGCCGCGGCGCTGCCGATCGACCTCGCGATCCCCGCGCCGACGCCGTCGTTCACCGGGCTCCGCACCTTCGACGCGTGGCCGCTCGCCGACCTGCGCACCCGCATCGACTGGACGCCGTTCTTCCGCACCTGGGAGCTCCCGGGCGCATACCCGAGCATCCTCGAGCATCCGGTGCACGGCCGCGTGGCCCGCGACCTCTTCGCCGATGCGGAGCGGATCCTCGACGAACTCGAAGCGGGGGCCCTGCTCACCGCGCGTGGCGTGGTCGGCTTCTGGGCCGCCGATGCCTCGGGCGACGACATCACGCTCTACGCCGACGACGCACGCGAGCAGCCGCTCGCCACGGTGCACACGCTGCGACAGCAGGCGCGCCGGCGGGATGACCGCGCCCTGCTCGCGCTTGCCGACTTCGTGGCGCCGCGCACGGCCGGCGTGCCCGACTATGTCGGCGGCTTCGCGGTGACGACGGGGCACGGCCTCGAGCCGCTGATCGCCGAGGCCAAGGCGGCGCACGATGACTATCGCGCGATCCTGCTCGCCGCGCTCGCCGATCGGCTGGCGGAAGCGTTCGCCGAGCGACTGCACGAGGAGGTGCGTCGCACGCTGTGGGGCTACGCGCCCGACGAGCACGCCTCGCTCGACGACCTGCTGCACGAGCGCTACCAGGGGATCCGTCCCGCGCCAGGCTATCCGGCGTGTCCGGACCACACCGGCAAGCAGGTGCTCTTCCGCGTGCTCGAGGCCGAGGCCCGAACCGGGATGGCGCTGACCGAGAGCTGCGCGATGCTCCCCGGTGCGTCGGTGAGCGGCTGGTACTTCTGGCGTCCCGAGGCGCGCTACTTCGGGATCGGGAAGATCGGCCGCGACCAGGTGGCCGACTACGCGATGCGTCGCGACTGGGATGTCGCCACGGCCGAGCGGTGGCTCGCGCCGGTCATCGGCTACCGGAGGAGCGCGTGACGATGCTGCACGAACTGCTCCGCGCCGGACGCCCGGTGGTCCTCGATGGCGCAATGGGCACGATGCTCTACCAGAAGGGCGCCTTCCTCAACGTCTGCTACGACGAGCTCTCGGTGAAGGCCCCCGCGATGGTGGCGGAGGTGCACCGCGCCTACGCCGACGCGGGCGCGGTCGCCGTCGAGACCAACACTTTCGGCGCCAACCCGCTCAAGCTCGCGGCGTATGGCCTCGCCGATGACACCGAGGCGATCAATGCCGCGGCCGCGCGTCTCGCCCGCCAGGCCGTGGGGACAGACGTCGCCGTGCTCGGGGCGATCGGTCCGCTGGGCGTGCGCCTCGAGCCGTTCGGCGAGCTCGGGCGTGACGAGGCCGAGGCAACGTTCGGCCGGCAGGTGGATGGCCTGCTGGCCGGCGGCGTGGATGGCTTCTGCCTCGAGACCTTCTCCGATCTCGACGAGCTGCTCGCGGCGGTGCGCGCGGTGCAGGCACGGAGTGACCTCGCCATCATGGCCCAGATGACGGTCGGCCCCGATGGCGCCACGGTCTACGGCACCACGCCGGAGCAGTTCGGGCCGGCGCTCGAAGCCGCCGGCGTCGCGGCGGTCGGCGTGAACTGCTCGATCGGTCCGCAGGTGGTGCTCGAGGTGGTCGAGCGCCTGGCTCGCGTGGTCACGATCCCGATCAGCGCGCAGCCGAACGCCGGACTCCCCCGCGAGGTCGGTGACCGGAAGATCTACGTCGCCTCGCCGGAGTACGTCGGCGAGTACGCGCGACGGATGGTCGAGGCGGGGGCACGGCTCGTCGGCGGCTGCTGCGGCACCACCCCGGAGCACACGCGCGCGACGGTGAAGTTCGTCCGCGCCAGCGTGGCCGCTGCGCCGCGTGCGGCCGCCGTCGCGTCGGCCGTGACGGTCGAGCCGCTCCCTGAGGTGCCGCTTGCCGCGCGGTCGGCATTCGGCGCGAAGCTCGCCGCGGGCACGTTCGTGACGAGCGTCGAGGTGGTGCCGCCCCGCGGGGTGGACCCCGCGCCGATGCTCGCGGCCGCGCGCGCCCTCAAGGCGGCGGGCATCGACGCCGTGAACATCCCCGACGGCCCGCGGGCGCAGTCGCGGATGAGCGCGCTCCTGAGCGGGCTGCTGGTCGAGCGCGAGACCGGGCTCGAGGCGGTGGTCCACTACGCGTGCCGCGATCGCAACCTGCTCGGGATGCTCTCCGACCTGCTGGGCGCCGCGGCGTCCGGGCTCCGGAACCTGCTCATCGTCACCGGCGACCCGCCGAAGATGGGACCATATCCCGACGCGACGGCGGTGTTCGACATCGACGCGATCGGCCTCACCAACCTCCTCACGCGCCTCAATCGCGGGCTCGATCCCGGCGGCTCGTCGCTCGGGCACGTCACGCGCTTCGTGCACGGCGTCGGGGTGAACCCGGCCGCTCCCGACCTCGAGCGCGAGCTGCGGCGCTTCGCGTGGAAGGCCGAGGCGGGCGCGACGTTCGCGATGACGCAGCCGGTCTTCGACGTGGCGCAGCTCGATGACTTCCTGCCGCGGGTCGCGCATCACGGCGTCCCGATCATCGCCGGGGTGTGGCCGCTGGTGTCGCTCCGAAACGCGGAGTTCCTGGCCAACGAGGTCCCCGGAATCACGATGCCCGAGGCCGTCCTCGCCCGGATGCGTCGGGCCTCGGAGCGCGGCAAGGAGGCGGCGCTGGCGGAGGGACTCGCCATCGCCCGCGAGATGGTCTCGGCGGTCCGCGAGCGGGTGGCGGGCGTGCAGGTGGCCGCGCCCCTCGGCAAGGTGGAAGTTGCCGTGGAGGTCCTGCGGACCTGAGAGGGGAGATCGGCGATCGGAGATCGGAGGGTGCAGCCTCGGATCTCCGATCGCTGATCTCCCATCTCTTATATTTGGGGGTCCCTAACCCGAGCTCCGTGTTTATGTCTGTTGCCGCCGCGCCCCAGCCGCTCTCCGTCCTCTCCGAGGAGGAGGAGCTTTTCCGCCAGACCGTCCGCGACTTCGCCGAGGCGGAGATCGCCCCGCACGTCGAGGCGATGGACGAGGCCTCCGCGATGCGCCCCGAGATCCTCAAGGCCTGTTTCGAGCTCGGGCTGATGGGGATCGAGGTCCCCGAGCAGTACGGCGGTGCGGGCGGCAGCATCTTCCTCGCGACGCTCGCGATCGAGGAGATGGCGCGCGTCGACGCCTCGGCCGCGATCTACGTCGACGTGCACAACACCCTGGTCAACAACGCGCTGCTCCGCTGGGGGAACGCCGAGCAGCACGCGCGCTTCTTCCCGCGGCTCACGACCGACCTCCTTGGCGCCTTCGCGCTGTCGGAGCCGGCGTCGGGGTCGGATGCGTTCGCGCTCGAGACGCGCGCGGTGCAGGACGGCGACACCTGGCGCCTCACCGGCCGCAAGTTCTGGATCACCTCGGGCGCCGAGGCCGGCTTCTTCATCGTCTTCGCGAACGCGAACCCCGAGGCGGGCTACAAGGGGATCACGGCCTTCCTCGTCGAGCGCGACTTCCCCGGCTTCAGCGTCGGCAAGCGCGAGAAGAAGCTCGGCATCCGCGCCTCGAGCACGGTCGAGCTGATCCTCGAGGACTGCGTCGTCCCGGCCGCGAACGTCCTCGGCCCGGTCGGCCAGGGGTACAAGATCTCGATCGAGACGCTGAACGAGGGGCGCATCGGCATCGGCGCGCAGATGATCGGCGTGGCGCGCGGCGCGCTCGACGCGGCGGTGAAGTACGTCAAGGAGCGGAAGCAGTTCGGCAAGGCGATCGCCGAGTTCCAGGGGGTGCAGTTCCAGCTCGCCGAGATGGAGACGGAGCTCGAGGCGGCGCGGATGCTCGTGTACAACGCCGCGCGCCTCAAGGATGCCGGGCTGCCGTTCGTGCGCGAGGCCGCCATCGCGAAGCTCTATGCGTCGGAGGCCGCGAACCGCATCGCGGGCCAGGCACTCGAGCTCTTCGGCGGCTACGGCTACTCGCGCGAGTACCCGGCGGAGAAGTTCTACCGCGACGCGAAGATCGGCGTCATCTACGAGGGCACCAGCAACATGCAGAAGCAGACGATTGCGAAGATGATGCTGAAGTAGGCGTTGGGCATTGGGCCGCAGGCCTCAGGCCTCAGGGAATGATGAGGGCCGGATTCCACTACGGAACCCGGCCCTCGGTGCTTGAGGCTTGAGGCTTGAGGCTTGAGGCTTGAGGCCTACAGTCCTCGACTTACTTCTTCGCCGGCGGCAGGATCACCGCATCGACCACGTGGATCACGCCGTTCGAGGCGGCGACGTCGGCCGAGGCGACGCTCGAGCCCATGTTCGGGCCGACGTGCACGGTCTTGCCGGCGAGGTGGATCACGATCTCCTCGCCCGAGACGGTCTTGGTGCGGATGTAGCCCTTCTCGTCGGCGAGCTTGGCGAGGTCAGCCGCCATGATCTTGCCCGGGACGACGTGGTAGGTCAGCACGCGGGTCAGCGCGGCCTTGTCGGCCTTGAGCGCGTTGACGGTCGCGGCCGGGATCTTCGCGAAGGCCGCATCGGTCGGCGCGAAGACGGTGAACGGACCCTTCCCCTTCAGCGTCTCGACGAGGCCGGCCTCGGTGAGGAGCGCGGCGAGGGTGTTGAACTGGCCGGCGCCGACGGCGACGTCGACGATGTCCTTCGCGGGGGCCATCTGGGCCGAGGCCGGGGCGACGGCGGCAGCGGCGAGGACGGCGGCAGCGGCCAGGGTACGGAACGACATGGGCAACTCCTGCATCGTAAGGAAGTGAAACCTCGGCGCCCACGGGGGTGTGCGCGCCACGACCGACAGTTCGTCCCGGATCGCGTGCTGGATGCACCTCCAGCCGATCCGGTTGCGGGTAGTCAGACACCGCTCCGCACGAGGGGTTCCACCTTCACCGGGCAAGGTTGCTAACTTGTGACAATGCAACGCGTTCTCCTCGCCGCCTTCCTCCTCGCTCCGCTGCCGCTCGCGGCGCAGGGCGATGTCGTGGCGCGGGTCGACGCGTGGTACCAGAGCACGCAGCGGCGTGCCCCGGGGACCTGGGGCGTGGTCGTGGCCGACCAGACGGGGCGGGTGCTCTGGTCGGTGAACGCCACCGAACCGATGACCCCGGCCTCGACGGTGAAGCTCCTCACCACCGGCTTTGCGCGCACGGTGGTTGGCGCGAACGCCCGGCGAGCGACGCGGGTGGTCGGGAGCGGCGGCGTCGATCCCACCACCGGGACGTGGGTCGGACGCTGGTCGCTCGAACTCAACGGGGACCCGACCCTCGAGCGACCGGATCGCGCGGGGCCGACCCTGGCCTCGCTCGCCGAGCAGCTGGCGGCGATCGGCGTCCGCCGCCTCACCGGCCCGCTGTCGCTGAGCACGCAGGTCGGCGATCCGGTCGCGACCTACCCGACGGCGTGGGATGGGCGCCATCGCGGGCGCAGCTTCGCGCCGCTGGTCGGGCCGGTCACGCTCAACGAGAACCTCGTCGCGTTCACCGTCGCACCGGGATCGAACGTCAAGCAGAAGCCCTACGTGGCCGGCGATGCGCCACGCGGCGCCGGGCGCCTGGTCAGCATCACCGCCCGCACGGTCGTCGGTACGCGCAGCCGACTGACGGTGCGGAGCGACGGCAAGGGCGGCTGGGTCGTCGGCGGCACCATCGGCACGCGCGCCGCCCCGCGACGCTACGTCTTCACCGCCCCGAACCCCGCACGAGTCGTCGAGGCGGCGTGGACCGATGCGCTGGCACGCAGCGGCATCGAGTGGGCGAAGGGACCATCGATCGGCGCGGTCGGTGCCCCGACGCCGCGGGTCCTCGCCGAAGTGGTGTCGATGCCGTTCGACTCGATCGCGCACGAAGTCAACACGCGCTCGCTCAACATCGGCGCCGAATTGATGCTCCTGTGGGGCGGCGGTGCCGATCGTGCGGCCGAGCGACTCACGCAGCACGTGCGCACCGTGACCGGGCTGAGCGGCGACCTCGTGCACCTCGAGGATGGCAGCGGCCTCTCCGATCGCGATCGCGTGGCGCCGCTCGCCTTCACGACCTATCTCGCGAGGTTCCCCGAGACGGCGGCGGGACGCGACTTCCCGCTGCTCCTCCCGGCCAACGGGTCCGGCACCCTGCGGCGCCTCGGGCGCGGAATGGAAGCGGGTTCGGTGCGCGCCAAGACCGGCACGCTGGCCCGCGTCTCGTCGCTGGTGGGCTATCTCGGTCACAGCAGCGGCATGCTGCTCGTCGCGGCGATGTACAACGGTCCGCGCGCCGGCGATGCCCGCGTGGCGCAGTGGGAACTCTTCCGGGCCCTCGGCGCCAACGGCGTGGCGATCCCGCCGACGCCAGCGGATGATGCCGATGCGCTCGGGGGGCCGGTGCTGCAGTGAGGGGTGAAGGGTGAAGGGTGAAGGGTGAAGGGTGAAGAGTGAGGGGTGAGGGGTGAGGGGGCGCGACGCTCCGGTCCCCCTCACCCCTCACCCCTTACCCCTCACCCGCCCGCGCCGCTCGCCGCTCGACTCTCGCATACAGCGTCGGCAGCACCACCAGCGTCAGCAGCGTGCTGGTGATCAGTCCCCCGATCACCACCGTCGCCAGCGGCCGTTGCAGCTCGGCCCCCGCCGACGTGCTGATCGCCATCGGTACGAAGCCGAGGCCCGCGACGCAGGCGGTCATCAGCACGGGACGCAGGCGCGATCCGGCACCCGCCACCACCGACTCGGCCAACGACGTTCCCGTCTCCCGCAGGTCGTTCACCGCACTCACCAGCACCACGCCGTTCAGCACCGCGATGCCGAACAGCGCGATGAAGCCGACCGCCGCCGACAGCGAGAGGTTGAGCCCCGTGAGCCAGAGTGCGGCGATCCCGCCCACCAGCGCGAACGGGACATTGGCGAGGATCAGCACGGCGTGGCGGATCGTGCCGAACGCCATGTAGAGCAGGCCGAAGATCGCGAGGATGGCGGCCGGCACGAGCAGCTGCAGGCGCGCGAGGGCCGTCTGCTGGTGGCGGTACTGCCCGCCCCATTCGGTGCGATAGCCGGTCGGCAGCGGCACGCGCTGCGTCAGCACCCCTTCGGCCTCCGCCACGAACGAGCCGACATCGCGCCCGCGGATGTTGGCGCCCACGACGACCATCCGCTCGCCGCCCTCGTGCGCGAACGCCTCGGGTGCCTCGACGACCTCGATGTCGGCCACCGTCGCGAGCGGGACCATCCCGGCCGGGGTGGCGATCGGCAACTCGCCGAAGCGGTCCGGGTCGAGCGTCGCCGAGCCCGGGACACGGACGACGACCGGGACCCGCCGCGGGCCATCGACGAGCTCCGTCGCGGTCGTGGCGCCCATCGCCCGCTCGACCGCCGCACCCACCTCGGCACTCCCCAGCCCGTGCGCGGCGAGGCGCTCGCGCCGCACCGTCACGCGCAGCTGCTTCACCCGTGAGGCCGCGACCGCCTTGATGTCCTCGGCCCCGGGGACATCGGCGAGCGCCTGCTCGATCTGCACCGCGAGATCGGCCAGCGTGTCCGGATCGGTGCCGAACAGCTTCACGCCGATGTCGGTGGTGATGCCGGTCTCCGCCTCGTCGAGTCGCATCTGGATCGGCTGGGTGAAGGCCACCGAGAGCCCGGGAATCTCCGCGAGCGCGGAATCCATCCGTGCGATCAGCCCCTCGCGTCCGCCCGGCCGCCAGGTGCCATGGTCGGCGAGGATGACGTACGTGTCCGACTCGTAGGTGCCCATCGCCTCGGTGGCGAGGTCGGGGCGACCGAGCTTGCTCACGATGGTGGTGACCTCGGGGAAGTCGCGCAGCGCGCGCTCGAGGTCGGTGCTGAAGGCGACGCCCTCGGGGAGTGCCGTGGACGGCGGCCGTCGCCCCTGCACCAGCACGGCCCCTTCATCGAGGCGCGGCATGAACTCGGTGCCGAGATGCGTGCCGCTCCACACGGCGATGGCGATCGCGATCAGCGCGCCGATCACCACCGGGCGCGGCTGCACCAGCGTGCGCGCGACCAGTCGCTCATAGCGCTCGCGGAGGCGCTCGAAGGCCGGCCACTCCGGCTCCACCGCCTTCGCCAGGAAGGTGCGCGCCGCCGCGGGAATCAGGGTGAGCGCGATCACCAGCGAGCCGAGCACCGCGGCCATCACCGTGAACGCCATCGGGACGAACATCTTCCGCTCGGTGCCGCCCAGCGCGAAGAGCGGCAGGTACACCGCGACGATGATCGCGATGCCGAACACGACCGGTCGGCCGACCTCGATCGCCGCGAGCCGGATCCGCTCGCCGACATGCTCGGGATCGGGCTTCCCGTGCGCGCGTCGCAGGATGTTCTCGATCAGCACGACCGAGCCGTCGACCAGCAGGCCGAAGTCGAGCGCGCCGAGCGACATGAGGTTGGCGGAGACGCCGCCCAGCTTCATCGCCACGAAGGCCCACAGCATGGAGAAGGGAATCACCATCGCGACCAGCAGGGCCGCCGCGGTGTTCCGCAGGAAGACCCAGAGCACGAGCACGACGAGCGCGCCGCCCAGCAGCAGGTTCTTCTCGAGCGTGTGCGTGGTGCGCTCGATCAGCGCCGACTGGTCGTAGAAGGGGACCAGCGCGACGCCGGAGGGGAGGTTCGCCTCGATGACGGCGATGCGCGCCTTGACCCGCTGCATGACGGCACGGGCGTTCTCGCCCTTCTGCATGATGATCATCCCGCTGACCACCTCGCCCTCGCCCGCCGCGGTCACCGCCCCCTGCCGCGGCAGCGCACCGCGCTCGATCGTGGCGACATCGCCGAGCCGAAGCGGCACGCCGCTGCGCACCGCGATCGGGATCGCGGCCAGCTGCGCCGCCTCGGTGACGCGCCCGAGACCGTGCACGATGAACCGCTCGCCGCGCGACTCGACCGCGGCGCCGCCGAAGTTGGCGTTCTCGCGGCCGAGCGCCGCGTCAATGTCCGCGAGCGAGAGTCCGGCCTCGGCGAGACGCCGCGGCTCGACGACCACCTCGACGCGCTCGGTGAAGCCGCCCCAGGAATTGACCTCGGTCACGCCCTTCACCGTGCGGAGCTGTGGCGCGATGGTCCAGTCCTGCAGCGTCTTGAGGCGCGTCGCGTCGTACTCCGGCGTGCTCGACACGAGCACGTACTGGAAGATCTCGCCCATCGCGGTCGAGACCGGGCCGAGCCGCGGCGCGACGCCGTCGGGCAGGTCAGCGCCGACATCGGTGAGGCGCTGCGTCACCAGCTGGCGCGCGAAGTACGGGTCGACGCCATCCTCGAAGACGACCGTCGTGAGCGAGAGGCCGTACTTCGATGTCGACCGGACCGCCATCGTCCTCGGGAGCCCGAGCATGCCGCGCTCGACCGGGAAGGTGACGCGCTGCTCGACTTCCTGGGGGGCCATCCCCGGCGCCTCGGTGATGATGACGACACCGTTCGCCGTCAGGTCGGGAAACGCCTCGAACGGCAGCGTGCTGAGCGCCCAGACGCCCGCACCGAGCAGCACGGCGGCGAAGACCGCGACCCAGCCGCGCTTCCGGACGCTTGCGGTGATGATCCGGTCAATGATCATGGCCGCCGCCGTCGGTGAGCGCCTCGAGCGCCGCCCGCACGCGGTACGCGCCGGTCGTCACCACCACGAGGCCCTCCGGGAGTCCCTCCACGGCGACGCGCGCGCTGTCGAGCGTGAACGACGACGCGACCGGTCGGAAGCGGAAGCGCCCGCCGCCCTCGTCGACGAAGACGCCGGTCCCGGCCGCCGTGCGCTGCACCGCCTCGCTGGGCAGGACGGCGCGGGATGCGCGCTCGGCATTGTCGAGGGTGAAGGTCGCGAACATCCCCGGCACCAATCCGCTCGGAACGCGATCGAGCGCCACGCGCACGTCGAGCGCGCGCCGCGCCGCGTCGAGCGCACCGCCGGTACTGACGACGCGACCCGCGAAGGTGTCGTTCGGGAAGGCCGCGAGCTGCACCGTGACGCGCGTGCCCGTGCCGAGGTGCGGCACCGCCCGCTCCGGCACCCAGCCCGTCACCCAGAGGCGACTCGGCGAGCCGACATCCACCAGCGTCGTGCCCGGCAGCACGACTTCGCCGACGGTGGCGTGCACGGCGAACACCGTGCCGTCGTGGGGGGCGACGACCGTGACGTCATTCCCGACCGGGTGGAGATGCTCGACCAGTTCGCTGGCACGCGTCACCTCCGCCGCGGCGGCATCGCGCGCGGCGGTGCGACGTTCCACTTCCTCGCGCGACACCGCCCCCGACGCGAGGAGCGACGTCGAGCGCTGCCACGCCGCCTCGGCCGCCGCCAGCATCGCGCGCGCCGCTGCCAGGTCGCGCTGCGCATCGGCGAGTTCGTGCGAGTGGATCACGACCAGCACCTGGCCCGCGCGCACCCGTTCACCGGGGAGCACGGCCAGCCGCACCACGCGACCCTCGACGATCGAGCCGACGTGGGCCGAGGCCGGATCCGCCGAGGCCACGGTGCCGGACACCTCGAGCGGCAGCGCCGTCTCGACGAGTCGGATCGTGTCGCGGGCGAGGCGCGCGGTCGCCTGCTGTGCCGGGTCCAGCATCACGGTGCCGGCCGGGAGGGCCACCGGCTCGGCCGGCGGCGGCTCGGTGCCGCAGGCGGCGAGGATCGCGAGCATCAGGACGGGGCGGCGAATCATCGGGTCAACTCCGGCGTGCACAGGAGGGTGGCGACGAGCGGCGCATCGCTCGCACGAGCCAGGTCGATGCGGGCGCGACGCACGTCGGCGCGCCAGGCCTCGAATTCGGCGCGAACCAGGAGACGGGCGCGGCGCGCATCGAAGAGTTCATGAAGACTGCCCTCGCCCGCCGCGTGGCGGGCCTCGGCGGCCGCGACCGCCCGATCGAGGTCGGCGAGGCGCTCGGGGGTCCACGCGCTGGCCGCGGCCTCGAGTCGGGCGAGGGCCGCGGCTCGTCCCCGCTGGGTCGCCGTGACGCGCTCGACGAGCTGCGCGCGATCGGCTTCGACCGCCGCCGCTTCGGCCCTGGCCGTGGCGAGGGCGGACTGGGTGCGCCCGAAAACCGGCAGTTCAACGGCAAGTCCGATCAGGAGCCCACTGAACCCGGCGGTGCGACGCAGCCCGACCTGCGGCAGGAGATCGGGCACGCGCGCGGCCGCGGCGAGGCGTGAGGTCGCCTCCGCGCGCGCCACCATCGCATCCGCCAATCGCACATCGCGCGGTGCCCCGATCGCGACCCCACGCGCATCGCAGGCAGCGTCTTCCAGCGTCAGCACCCGGCCGTCCGGTTCCCCGAGGAGGACGGCCAGCTCGGCCTCGAGTCGTGCCGCGTCCGCGGCACGCCGGGCGAGCGCCGACCGCGCGGCCGAGGCCTCGGCTCGGGCCCGGGCCGCATCACCGGCGGACTCGCGGCCGACCTGCTCGCGCGCCGTCATGGCATCGGCGAAGCGCCCCAGCGCCATCGATTCGGCCTCGGCGTCGGCGCGCAGCGCCTCGGCGTGCTGCAGCCCGGCCAGGAGGTGCAGACCGGCGGTACGCACATCCGCCGTGGTCAGCTCGCGGGCGACCTCGGCCATCGTGAGCTCGGCGGTCGCGATCCCCTGGCGCGCGCCACGGTCGCCCCCGAGCGCGACCGGAAACTGGAGGACCACCTGCCCCTCGATCCCGGGGAGCCCCGTGCGCCCGGTGATCTCGCGCGTGGCGCCGATGTTCTCGGCCATCGCCGACAGCAGGGGATCCGCGAGCCGGAAGGCCCCGCGACGGGTGGCCTCGGCGGCCGTGACGCGTGCCCCGGCGGCGCGGAGCGCGGGCGCCCGGGCCTCGAGCCGCGCGAGCACCTCGCCGGGCGGCAGGCGGAGCGTATCCGCGGTCTGGAGGGCGAGGAGGAGTGTGATCATGGCTGCAGCCTAGCCCGCCGAGATGAACCCACGATGAACAGGGCGCCCCCCTAGTATTAGGGAATGCGCCTCCTCCTCGTCGAGGACTCACCCCAGCTGGCGGATGCCACCGCGCGCGGCCTGCGCGAGCATGGCCACGCGGTCGACATCGGTCGAACGCTCGCCGAGGCCCGGCAGCTCGTTCGCCTGGAACCGTACGACGCGATCCTGCTCGACCTGGGGCTGCCCGACGGCAACGGGATGGCGCTGCTCGATGAGCTGCGTCGTGCCAAGGCCGCGGTGCCGGTGCTGGTGCTGACGGCCCGCGACGCCCTCGATGATCGCATCGCGGGACTCGACCACGGCGCAGACGACTACCTCGTGAAGCCCTTCGCGCTCGAGGAGCTCGTGGCCCGCCTCCGGGCGATCGCGCGCCGCTCGGCGGAATACCGCCCCGACAGCCTCACCGTGGACACGCTGCGCCTCGATGTCGCGGCGCGCCGTGCGTGGCGCGGCACGCGCGAACTCGCGCTCACGACCACCGAGTTCTCGCTGCTGGAGTTCCTGGCGCGGCACGTCGGCGAGGTGATCGGCCGCGCGCGCATCAGCGAGAAGGTGTGGGACGCGAACTACGACCCGGCGTCGAACATCATCGACGTCTACATCGCGCGCCTCCGGAAGAAGGTGGACGGCCCTGGCGACGCGCCGCTGCTGCGGACGGTGCGGGGCGCGGGGTACTCCCTGACGGCGGAGGACGCGTGATCCGTCCCCTGCAGCAACGAATCGTGCTTCGCTTCACGGCCGGCATCGCCGTGCTGCTGCTCGCGGGGGCGCTTGGCTTCTACCTCGCGTTGGCCGAGGGGTACCGCGAGGACGCCGACCACGAGCTGGTCGAGACGGCCACGCTCGCCGAGACGCTGTACCGCGTCGATCGTGGCGAGTACGGCACGCCGGCGGCCACCGTGGCGCACATCATCACCGAGCTCGTGACCGCCGACCGCGCCATCGCCGCCTTCACGCGAGCCGGCCAGCGGATCGCGATGACGCCCCGCGGGCCGGTCAGCCCCGACCTCGCGCACATCGCGCTGCTCGACGCCTCGCCGACGCCGCACTCCGAGCGGATCGCGGGGCACGACGTCCGGCTGCTGCGCGTCGACCTCCCCGACGACCTCGCCCTGGTGATCGGCGTCAACGACACGACCTACCTCACGCGGATGCGCTTCCTGCGCCTCGTGCTCGGCATCGGCCTCCCGATCCTGCTGCTGCTCGGCGTCCTGCTCGGCACGCGGATGGCCGAGCCGGTCATGGCGATGCAGCGCGGCTTTCTCGCCGATGCCGCGCACGAGCTGCGCACCCCGGTCGCGATCATCCGGAGCCAGGCCGATGCCGCGCGCGCGAGCACGGATCCCGCGCAGGCGGTCGCCGCCGTGGGGGCGATCGCGGTGGAAGCCGACCGGATGGGGCGCCTCGTCGGCGACCTGCTGTTGCTCGCGCGCGAGGAGTCGCTGCCGATCCCCTCGGCGAAGCCGCTCTTCCTCGATGACCTGGCCCAGCGGGCGATCTCGCGGGTGCG
>DASTAN010000059.1:0-4273 GCA_035712665.1 Gemmatimonadales bacterium | reverse complement strand
GACGGCTACGCGGTGCGCGCCGCGGATGTCACGCAGGTGCCGACGACGCTGCCGGTCGTGGCGACGAGTGCCGCTGGCGATGCGCGCCCGGCACCGCTGGCGACAGGCACGGCGGTCCGGATCTTCACCGGCGCCCCGGTGCCCGAGGGCGCTGACAGCGTCGTGCGCCAGGAAGACACCACGCGCGACGGCGACGCGGTCACGATCACGTCGCGCCGCGATCTCGGCCAGCACGTGCGCCCGGCGGGCGGGGATCTCGCCGTCGGTGACGCGGCCCTCGAAGCCGGCACGCGTCTCGGGCCAGGACAGATCGCGCTGCTCGCCTCGCTCGGTGTCGTCGAGGTGCCGGTGCATCCCCGCATCACGGTCGGCATCCTGACGCTGGGCGATGAACTCGCGGATCCGGGTGATGCGGCGGTGCAGCGCGCGCAACGACTGGGCGATGCCAACCTGCCGGGATTGTCAGCGCTCGTGCGTGCGCTCGGCGCGACCGCAGTGCCGCTCGGGCGCGTCGCCGACGATGTCACGGCACTGACGGCGGCGATCGCCGCGCGCGCGCCAGGGCAGCTGCTGCTGACGGCCGGCGGCGTGAGCGTCGGCGACCACGATCACATCCCCGCGGTGATGGGCGAGCTTGGCGCGGAGATCCTCTTCCGGCGCGTGCGGATGCGGCCGGGGGGACCGGTGACGTTCGCGCGGCTGCCCGACGGGACCCCGTGGCTCGCACTCCCCGGCAATCCGGTCAGCGCGATGGTGACCGGCACCCTGCTCGGCGGGATGGCGATCCGGACGCTTCTCGGGTGGCGCGAGTCGGCCCCGGCGTGGCACGAGGTCGGGCTGGCCGAACCGGTGCGCCCCGATGCCACGCTCGACCTGTTCCTGCGGGTCACGGTGGCCGGGGCGCCGCCGGTCGCGCGCCTCACGGGAGCGCAGGGGTCGGGGATCACCTCCTCGGTGGCTCGGGCCTCCCACCTCCTTCGGGTGCCGGCCGGCGGGGACGCGGCGTTGCCGGGGCCCCTCGCGGTCACTACTTTTCCCGGCTGAAGGGGAGTAGCCCAGTCGCCGTCCCATCGGCGACCGGTGCCATCGTCAAGACTGTCCGCCTCGGCGCGGGCACGGTGGCATCGAGGCGCCAGGCGGCGTTTCAGGCGAGACCTTCGTCGGCAACTCGGCATGGCTCCGGGGGCGACGAAGTCTCGCCTTCGGTGCATTCAGGAGACGCGCGTGCTCAGCAACATCAAGACCTTCATCCTCCTCGCGGGGATGCTCTCGCTCACGATGCTCGCCGGCCAGGTGTTCGGCGGGTCGACCGGCCTGCTCATCGGCGGGTCGTTCGGCCTGATCATGGCCTTCGTGAGCTTCTGGTTCTCGGACTCGATGGTGCTCCGCGGCTACGGCGCGCGGGTCGTGGACGAGGCGCAGGCGCCCGAGCTCTTCCGGATGGTCGACGAGCTCCGCCAGCGCGCCGGGCTCCCGATGCCGCGCGTCGCGATCATCCCGTCGCCCCAGCCCAACGCCTTCGCCACCGGCCGCTCGTACGACAAGGCCGTCGTCGCGGTGACCGAGGGCATCCTCCGGCAGCTGCCGCGCGAGGAGCTCGCCGGCGTGATCGCGCACGAGCTGGCCCACATCAAGAACCGCGACATGCTGCTGCAGACCGTGGCAGCCGGCATCGCGGCGATGCTCTCGAACCTGCCGTACCTGCTGATGTTCGCGGGGCGCGGCGACGACGACGAGGGCGGCCACCCGATCGCGCAGCTCGCCATCGCGATGCTGGCGCCGATCGCGGCGATGATCCTCCAGTTCGCGATCTCGCGGCAGCGCGAGTTCGCCGCCGACCGCACCGGGGCCGAGATCCTCGGCCGGGCGAAGCCGCTGGCGCAGGCGCTGACGCGCATCGACGCGATGGCGCGGCAGATCCCGATGCACGTCGCCCCGGCCTACGCGCCGCTGGCGCAGGTGAACCCGCTGGCGGGAGTGGGCGGCGTCGCCAAGCTGTTCAGCACGCATCCGCCGACCGAGGATCGGGTCGCGGCGCTGCTCGCGTTCGACGCCGAGCAGGGCCGCTAAGTGGAACTCGGGACCCATCCGCCCTCGGTCTGGATCGGCTTCACCGCCGTCATTCTCTGCCTCCTGGTCCTCGATCTCGGGGTCCTGAACCGCAAGTCCCACGTCCTGTCCCCGCGCGAGGCCGCCACCTGGAGTGGCGGCCTCGTCACGCTGGCGATGGCGTTCTGCGCGTTTCTCTGGAGCCGCGAGGGGAGCCAGGCCGGCCTCGAGTTCCTTACTGGCTACCTGATCGAGCTCTCGCTCTCGGTCGACAATCTCTTCGTCTTCATCCTGGTCTTCCAGTACTTCGCGGTGCCGTCGGAGCTGCAGCCGAAGGTGCTCAAGTGGGGGATCATCGGCGCGATCGTGATGCGCGCCATCATGATCGGCGTCGGCGCGCTGATGCTGCGCGAGTTCGCGTGGATCGTGTACGTCTTCGGCGGGATCCTCATCGTCACCGGCCTCCGGATGGCGCTGTCGAAGGGCGACGAGCGGATCGAACCCGAGAAGAACACCCTCGTGCGGATCGCGCGGAAGCTGCTGCCGTTCACCCCGGCGTATGACGGCGACAAGTTCTTCACCAAGAGCCACGCCGGCTGGTACGCAACGCCGCTGCTCCTGGTGCTGCTGGTCGTCGAGTGGACCGACCTCGTCTTCGCGATCGACTCGATCCCGGCGATCTTCGCGGTGACCAAGGATCCGTTCATCGTCTACTCGTCGAACATCTTCGCGATCCTCGGCCTCCGGGCGCTCTTCTTCCTGCTCGCCGGGATGCTCGACAAGTTCCACTACCTCAAGACCGGCGTGGCGCTGATCCTCGTCTTCGTCGGCATCAAGATGGTGATCGCGCACTGGGTGCACCTGCCGATCCTCATCTCCCTCGGCGTGATCGTCGGCATTCTCGGCATCTCGATCGCCGCGTCGATGCTGCGCCGTCCCGACGCGGCAGCCGCCGCGTGAGCGTGCTGGCCCGGCTCGGACTCGGTCGCCCCGAGCTCCGGGCCTGGGCCTCGTACGACTGGGGGATCTCCGCCTTCCAGGTGGCGATCACCACCGCCCTCTTTCCGATCTACTTCCCGAAGGTCGTCGCGGCCGACCTCGACCCGGCCCGCGCCACGGCGCTCCTCGGCCTCGTCAACTCGATCGCGATGCTGCTGATCGCGGTGCTCTCGCCGATCCTCGGGGCGCTGGCCGACGAGCGCGGCTCGAAGAAGCGGCTCCTCGCCGTCTTCCTCGGGCTGGGTGTCGTCAGCACGGCGGCCTTGGGCCTCGCGACGCGCGGCGACATCTGGCTCGCCTCGACCTGCTACGCCTTCGCCATCGTGGGCGCCACCGGCAGCTTCGTCTTCTACGAGGCGCTGCTGCCCCACGTGGCGCGCCCCGAGGAGATCGACAAGGTCAGCACCGCCGGCTACGCGATCGGCTACATCGGCGGCGGGCTGCTGCTGGTGCTGCAGCTGCTGGTGATCCAGGGGGTGGTGCCGACCGGGATCAGCGACACGGGGCTCCTGACCCGGCTCGCGTTCGTGGCGACCGCCGTGTGGTGGGGGCTCTTCTCGATCCCGCTCTTCCGCGGCGTCTCGGAGCCGCCGTCGCTGGGCGTTCCCCCGACGCCGATCACGGCACGCCGCATCGTGACCGGCCTCGCGGCGACGTTCCGCGACCTGCGCGGCTATCCGCAGGCGCTGCTGATGCTGGTGGCGTTCCTGGTGTACAACGACGGCATCCAGACGATCATCAAGCTCGCCACGGCGGTCGGGTCGGAGATCGGCATCGCGCAGGGGACGCTGATTGCCGCGATCGTGATGGTCCAGTTCGTCGGGGTGCCGTTCGCGTTCCTCTTCGGCTGGCTCGCCACGAAGATCGGCGCCAAGCGCGGCGTGCTCCTCGGCGTCGCGATGTACGCCGTGATCGCCGTCATCGGCCGCAACATGCAGAGCGGGCGCGACTTCCTGATCCTCGCCGGGCTCGTCGCCGTCGTGCAGGGCGGGACGCAGGCGCTGTCGCGCTCGCTCTTCGCGCGCATGATCCCGCCCGAACGGAGCGGCGAGTTCTTCGGGCTCTACTCGGTCTTCGAGAAGTTCGCGGGGATCTTCGGGCCGCTCACCTTCGCGGCGTCGGTGGCGCTCACGGGGTCGAGCCGCGATGGCGTGCTGGGGCTGATCATCTTCTTCGTGGTGGGCTTCGTGCTGCTGCTCCGGGTGGACGTGGCAGCCGGCGAGCG
>DASTAN010000058.1:0-6816 GCA_035712665.1 Gemmatimonadales bacterium | reverse complement strand
GGCATTGGTGTCGCTGCGCAGGTGCGCGACGACATCGGCCGGGCTGACGGCGCGGGTTTCCCAGCCGGTCATGGGCGGATGATCCTGGTGGTGCCGGTGACGGTGCGGCGTTCGACGACGCGCTGCGGCAAGGCTGAGTAGCCCAGCGTTTGCTCCACCAGCACCTCCACCGGGCAGCGGCCAGACCTCGCCGGGTCGAACTGGATCGAGAGGAGCGACGCGGTGGCCGGCCCGACCAGGTCGGGGTGGCTGGTGTCCAGCACCGTGACCGAGCTCGAGTCCACCGACCCGTCGGTGCGCACGATGAAGCGGAAGCGCACCCCACCGGCCGACGGGGCACGCCGCTGCGACTCGGGGATCTCGAACCGGGTGGCGACCCGCTTCACCGTGGGCGGGCTGTCGTACAGCACCCGCGGCAGGGCCAGACGCGCGAGCGCGAAGCCGGCGGCCGTGCCGCGCGAGGCCACCAGCCTGAGCGTCACGGGCAGCGTGTCGGACCCCTGACGATGCGGCAGGATCGGGTACACGTCGGCCTGCTCCACCGCGCGACGGAACGCAGCATCGGTTGCCGGGTCGGTGCGCAGTCCTTCGACCGCACGCACCGTCGCGATCCCCGCGCCAGTGGAGGGATACGCCATCACGCGCGACAGGGTGATCTCGTCGCGCGGGGCGAACTCGCGCGGCTGCGCGCCGGCGGGAAAGACGCTGGCGATGGTTGCCGGCACGCGGAAGCCCGCGCCAAGGATCGCCTCGCCGGCGATCACGCTCGCGGTGGAGTCGGGCAGCGAGTCCCGACCCAGCCGCACCTCCACGGCGATCGCGTACCGCACCGTGTCGCGCGAGAGCGCCTCCGGTGTGCACGCCGCCGCCTGCGCGGCGAGCCCCTCGACGCCGAGCACGAGGGCCGCCGCCAGCAGCGCGCGCGTCACCGGCGGTCCAGCGTCACGGCGTCGGCCTCGATCTCCACCAGCATGTCGGGATGGATCAGCTTCGCGACCTCGACCATCGTCGTGGCCGGGCGGATCGCGCCGAACACCTCGCCGTGCGCGCGCCCGATCGCCTCCCACTGGCTGATGTCGGTGACGTAGATCCGCGTCCGGATCACGTCCTCCGCGCGCGCGTCGAGCGCGTGCAGCGCGTCGAGGATCACCTGCAGCGTCACCTTCGCCTGGCCGTAGGCATCGCCCACGCAGGCGACGCTGCCGTCGGGCTGCGCCGCGGTGCTCCCGGAGACGCTGACGATGTTGCCGACGCGCACCGCGCGCGAGTAGCCGACCAGCGGCTCCCACGGCGCGCCCGAGCTGTGCCGGCTGCGGAGGTTGCTCACGGCGCTAGAGCGAGAAGCCGGCGTCGATGTCGCGCCGCGAGTAGGCGCGGAACGCGATCAGCGTCTCGGTGTCGAGGATCCCCTCGAGCGTGACCATCCGGTCGGTGACGAGATCGGCGAGATCCTCGTTCGCGCGCACCCGCACGATCGCGACGAGATCGAACTTGCCCGCGACCGAGTAGACCTCGCGGACCTCGGGCATCTCGGCAAGCTTTTCGGCGACGGCCTTGATGTGCTGGCGCTGCACGGTGAGCAGCACGACGGCGGTGACCACGGGCGCACTCCGCGAAGGGGACGCCGAAAGCTACTCGGGTCGCGCGTCGCGACTACCCCCGACGCGCGAGGATGAGCGCGACCAGGGCGTCGAGCGCCCCGGCGACGACCAGCGCGGTGCCGAGGACGGTCTGCGTGCCCGACCCGAGCAGCCAGGCACCGACGAGGACCATCGTCCCGCCGACCACCACCATCAGGCGGGGCACCACCGAAGGGATCGGCGCACGGGAGGTCATCGCATCGCTTTCGTCGGGCGGCAGGTGAATCGCGGACACGGCAGCACCTCAGGCCAGCGAGGCGCGATGGCCGGTGAGCGACGCGCCCCACCCACCCGCGGAGCGCGGCGCCGAGGCGAGACGCACCTCGCGACGCCACGTCGCCCCGGGGACGAGATCGAGCGATTCGACCACGGCGTCGGTGAAGCCGTCGGCACGGATGTGCAGCGTCACGCGACCGGCCGGGAGCATCAGGGCGAACTCCCCCTGGGTGCCGGTCAGCGTGGTGACATCCTGCGGGAGCACGGTGACTTCGGCGCCGACGATCGGGTGGCCGGCGACATTGCGAACCACGCCCGCCACGCGCGCCGTCGGGGCACGCGATGCGGGATCCTGCGGGGACGACCAAGGGGACGTCGACATCGGAACAGCCTCGTGGTGCGGACCCCTCTACAGTACCGATTCCCCGTGACAACCGCTACTGGGAAAACCCCTAAAAAAGTTTAGGGGGGCCGTGATGGCCCCCCTCCCGATCGCTGCCTCGGATCGGCTCGATCAGGCCGGCAGGTCGCCCTGGCTCGCGATGATCGACCCGACGAGTCCATAGGCCTTCGCCTCCTCCGCGCCGAGCCAGAAGTTGCGATGGGTGTCCTCCTCGATCTGCGCGATCGTCTGGCCGGTCTCGCGGGCGAAGATCGCGTTGAGGCGCTCGCGCATCTTCACGATCTCGCGGGCCTCGATCGCGATGTCCGCCGCCGTTCCCCCCGCCCCGCCCGCCGGCTGGTGCAGCAGGAAGCGCGTGTTCGGCAGGCAGTAGCGCTGGGCCAGCGGCACCGAGACGTAGATCAGCGCCCCGGCGCTCGCGACCCATCCCGTCCCCACGATCCGCACCGGCGGCTTCACGAAGCGGATCATGTCGTGGATCGTGTCGCCCGCCTCGACGTGCCCGCCCTGCGAATTGAGGAAGAGGGTGATCGGCTTGTCCGCATCGGCCGTCGCCATCGCCAGCAGCTGCGCCGTGACCCGCTCGGCCAGCTTCTGCGAGATGTCGCTGCTGATGATGATCTGCCGGGCCTGGAAGAGGCGCTCGGCGATCGAGTTGGGGATCTGCGGCTTCTGGTCGTCGGTGCTGGCCATCAGGCGTCCGTCGTCGGGGGTGGAGCAGGGCGAGGCTCGCTCGGGCGACGGCGCGTCCAGACGACGAGCCACCAGATCCCGCTGCCGATCAGCAGGAGCGAGCCGGCCGCGTAGAGCGGCACGAACCACACGGGGGGCACCACGGCCTCGGCACCCTGCCCGACCGTCACGGCGAGGCCGAGGATTCCGGCAAGAGCGAGCCCGAGCCCGGTCAGGATGGCACGGCGCAATCCGCGTGGCACGGCAGGAAGCTAACCGGAGACGGTCCGCTCAGGTGGTCCCGGGCGGCGGGGCCCAGATCCATCCCTCACGCCGGGCCGTGGCGACATCGAGCGGCGGCACCGCCACCCCGCGCACGAAGTCGGCGGCCGCGACGGCACAGAGGAGCGCATCGCGCTGGTCGGTCTCATCCCCCGCCGGTTCAGCGGCGGGGCTCACGAAGCGGAGCCGCGCCTCGAACCCCGCCAGCGAGCCGCGCTCGCGGTCCGCCCCATAGGCGCGGCGCGTGGCAGCGGGATAGACCTCGATCGCCTGCACCCCATCGATCGTCCCTGGCGTCCACCCGAGGGGAATCGGCCGTCCAGTGCGCCCGCGCACCTCGTCGAGCAGCGTCAGCGCCGCGTGCGCGGTCCGCGCGATGCGATCCGCACCGACCTCGAGCGGCAGCTTCCCGAGGGTGGCGTGGATATGACGGTCGGTGACGCGGCGGAAGAGCTCGTTCGCCGGCATCCCGGAGGCCGCGGCCCCCGCCGTGTGGGTCGCGAGCCACGCCCCGAGCGGCGCGGGCCAACCGAGCGGTGCATCGAGGGCCAGCAGTGCTGCGTCGACCTCGCCCAGCCACTCGGCGACGAGCGCCGCGACATCGGCGCCCTTCCCGGTGCGCACCACGCGGACCGCAACCAGCGGGCCCTCGACATCGGCGAGGACGAGGCCGGTCTTCTCGCGCTGCACCGCGCAGTCGATGCCGATGACGCGCATCAGTCGAGCCCGCGCCCGATCACCTGACGCGCCACCTCGCTCGCGGCGATGGGACGATACGCGCGCGGCAGGAGGGGCGCGGCGATGCGCGCGACCGCGAGGCCGATCCGCTCGCCGAGTCGGAACTCGTCGCGCACGCCGACCAGGAAGCTCGGCCGCACGATGCGCAGGGTGGGGAAGCCGAGGGCGGTGACCGCGGCCTCGAGCTCGCCCTTCTGTCGGAGATAGCTGGTGCGGGCGCGAGGATCGGCCCCGACGGAGGAGACCAGGCCGCACGTCGTGGCCCCTGCCGCTCGGGCGCGCCGGAGCACGTCGAGCGGGAGCTCCACCTCGATGGCGCGATACGCCGCGGGATCCGGGGTGCGTCGCCGTGTGGTGCCGAGCGCCGAATAGACCTCGCGCACGGCGAACACCTCGGCCACATCGTCGAGCCGCGTGAAGTCCACCACGCGGTAGCTGACCTTCGGGCTGGGACGCGGGCCGGGGTCGCGGCGCACCAGCGCCACCACCTCGGCGATGTCGGCGCGGGCTGCGAGCTGGCGCACGATCTCCCGACCGACAAGGCCGGTCGCGCCGATCACCAGGGCGCGGCGACCGGTGCTCAGATCCGCTGCTCCCAGGCCTTCCAGGTCATCTTCTCCTCGCTGACCTGGCACCCCTGGGTGCTGTTGCCCCAGCGAAAGGTGACGACCCGCGCCGAATCGGGCGGGACACGCCAGACCCACTCCTGCTCGAAGGCCTTGGTGTCCTCGGAGAGGTCCGACTCGTCGCCGTAGATCCGCCGGGCCGGCTCGCCGTACTTCTCGAGGGTCCGGTCGCGCGGGCCGCCGCACGGACCCCAGTTGGCACCGACCACCTGGCCGAGGGCCGAGTCGATCCCGGAATTGGCCGCCGCGCAACCCGACAGCATGCCCAACCCGACCACCAGCGCGATCCCCCTCACCCCTCACCCCCCTGTTCACGGTTCACCATTCACCGTCAAATCTGCCTTCCGTGTTGCCAAGCGCGCCACGTCACGAGATCATTACGAGATGACCGGCTCACCTTCAGGCGGCTTCACGGTCCTTGACCATCCGCTCATCCGGCACAAGGTCGCCCTGCTTCGCGACACGGCGACCCCACTGCGGGACTTCAAGCAGCTCGTGGGCGAGATCGCCGGCCTGATGACCTATGAGGTCACCCGCGACCTTCCCACCGAGCCGGTGGCCGTGCACACGCCGCTGGAGACGACCGAGGGCCATCGGATCGCGCAGAAGATCGCCCTGATCCCGATCCTCCGGGCCGGGCTCGGGATGGTCGACGGCATCACCGCGCTGATCCCGAATGCGCGCGTCGGCCACATCGGGCTCTATCGCGATCACGATTCGCTGAAGCCGGTCTCGTACTACTTCAAGGTGCCCGAACCGATCGGCGACCATCGCGTGCTGGTGCTCGACCCGATGCTCGCAACCGGCGGCTCGGCGGCCGAGGCGATCGACGAGCTCAAGAAGGCGGGCGCGAGGCACATCTCGCTGCTCTGCCTGGTTGCGGCCCCGGAGGGCGTGCAGACGTTCACCGCGCGCCACCCCGATGTCCCCGTCTTCGCGGCGGCACTCGATCGCGAGCTCAACGCGAACGGCTACATCCTCCCCGGTCTCGGCGACGCCGGCGACCGCCTCTTCGGGACCCGATGAGCGCGCCGCGCACCCTCACCTTCTTCGGCGGGGCCGCCACGGCCACCGGGTCGATGATCCTCCTCGAGGCCGCCGGCGCGCGCGTGCTGCTCGACGCCGGCCTCTTCGAGGGCGCGGTCGGCCCGACCGAGATCAAGAACCGCGACCTGCCGCTCGACCCGACGCGGGTCGATGCGGTCCTGCTCTCGCAGGCGGGGATCACCTCGGCCGGGCGCACGCCGCAGCTGGTGCGCCACGGCTTCACCGGTCCGATCTACGCCACGCCCGCGACGCGCAACCTCGCGGCCGTGACGCTCGCCGAGGCGGCGATGGCGTTCGCCGAGAGCGGCGATCCCGACCCGCTCTTCGGGCTCGCCGACGTGGTGCGCACCCAGGAGCAGATGGTCGGCCAGCCGTACCATCGTCCGGTGCACCTGCGCCGCAATCTCGTCTTCGAGTTCGCCGACGCGGGACACATTCTCGGGTCGTCGTCGATCGAGCTGCGCACCGGCGAGGGCGGCTCGCACCGGCTGCTCTACTCGGGCTCGCTCGGGCGCCCCGGGTCCCCGATCCTGCGCAACGCCGAGTCGTTGCCGGGCGAGGTCGACACGCTGATCATCGGCGGTCCGTTCGCGCACGCGCAGCATCCGATGTTCACTGATGCGTATGCCCGACTCACGGCGGTCATCACCGAGACGGTGGCGCGCGGCGGCCAGATCATCGTGCCGGCCGCGACCCTCGGGCCGTCGCACGAGTTCATCCGCGCGGTGCAGAAGCTGTGGCGCCGCGGGCAGATCCCCGAGCTCCCCGTCTGGCTCGACACGCCGACGCCGGTCTGCCTCGGCACCATCATGCGGATGCACCCCGAGGCGATCGTCCGGCTCGAGCGCGCCTATCGCGGCAACGGCGGCGCGTTCGACAACGCCCTCATCCGCCTTGGCGCCCAGGAGCACGGCCGCGAGCGGCTCGATGCGCTCGACGGCCCGGCGATCATCGTGGCGCCGAGCGAGATGGGCGACACCGGGCGCGCGGCGCACCACCTCGCGCGCTGCCTCCCCGACGCGCGCCACACCGTGCTGCTGCTCGCCTTCCAGGAGGAGGACTCGGTCGGCGACCGGCTGCAGCGCGGCGAGACCGAGCTGGTCATCGGCGACGCGACGGTGCCGGTGCGCGCGCAGGTCGTGTCGATGCCCGCCTTCAGCGGGCACGCCGACGGCGAGGAGCTGCGCAGCTG
>DASTAN010000057.1:0-5356 GCA_035712665.1 Gemmatimonadales bacterium | reverse complement strand
TGCCACTCGCCGTCCCACTTGATGGCAAGCTCGTCGAGTCGGTCGGGCTGCACGGCGTTGTAGATCGCGATCCTCTCGCCGTTGATCCGCACGCTGTCGAGTGCCGCGTTCATCGCGAGGATCGCATAGACGGGCGACTCGATCGTGTCGGCCACGTCGGCCGTCACGTACACCAGCGGGCGCAGGTTGCGGGCATGGCGCGCCGACGCGCGCACCAGCGTGTCGATCGTCACGAACTGCCCGAGCGGCAGCGGCCCCGCGGGCGTCGCCACCGGCAGCGCGAGCACCGCGGCGAGGTCCTGCCGCGAGGCGGTGCCGAGGCGCGGCACGATTGCCACCGGCTCGCGCGCCGTGGGCTGCGAGGCCATCGCCACCGGCATCCCCTGGAGCGCCAGCGCCACGACCTGGGTGATCTGCATCACCGGGACCCCCGCGGCCCCGGCCCGCGCGCGATCGACCCGCAGCGACAGCCGCTGCTGCGGTGCCTCGACCGTCCAGTCCACGTCCACCACGCCCGGCGTCTGCTCCATCACCGTGCGCACCGCCTCGGCCGCCTTGAGGCGCGTGGCATCATCCGGCCCGTACACCTCGGCGACCAGCGTGCTCATCACCGGCGGCCCCGGGGGGATCTCCGCGATCTTGGCGCGCGCCCCGTGCGGCGCCACCACCGCCTCGACGAGCGGGCGCACGGCCACGGCGATCTCGTGGCTCTGGCGGTCGCGCTCGTGCTTCGGCGCGAGGTTCACCTGCACGTCGGCCACGTTCGTGCCGCGACGCAGGAAGTAGTGGCGCACCAGCCCGTTGAAGTTGAACGGCGCCGCCGTCCCCGCGTACGTCTGCGTGCTCGTCACCTCGGGGACCTGCTGCAGCACCGCCGCGACCTCGTCGGCGACCGCCTTGGTCGTCTCGAGCGGCGTCCCCTCGGGGAAGTCGAGCACCACCTGAAACTCCGACTTGTTGTCGAAGGGGAGCATCTTCACCTGCACCAGGCGCACTGCCAGCAGCCCCATCGACGCGAGCAGCAGGCCGACCGTGCCGAGGTACACGAGCTTCCGGCGGCCGGCATTGGCGATCAGCTCGCGCATCAGCCGCGCGTAGCGGCCGTCGGGCACCAGGGCCCCGTGCGCCTCGCCATGCCCCGTGACCGGGACGTGCCCCTTCAGCAGCTTGAGCGCGAGCCAGGGCGTCACCATGAAGGCGACCGCCAGCGAGGCGAGCATCGCCGCCGAGGCACCGATCGGGATCGGGCGCATGTACGGCCCCATCATCCCCGACACGAACGCCATCGGCAGGATCGCCGCGATCACCGTGAACGTGGCGAGGATCGTCGGGTTGCCGACCTCGTCCACCCCCTCGACCGCCGCCTCTGCCGCGTCCTTGCCGCCCATCGCGAGGTGGCGGTAGATGTTCTCGACCACGACGATCGCGTCGTCCACGAGGATGCCGATCGAGAAGATCAGCGCGAAGAGCGTGATGCGGTTGAGCGTGTAGCCGAGCAGGTAGTACACGAAGAGCGTCAGCGCGAGCGTCACCGGCACCGCCACCAGCACCACCAGCGCCTCGCGCCAGCCGAGGAAGAGCCAGATCAGCACCGTGACCGACACGGTCGCGATGATGAGGTGCAGGATCAGCTCCGACGCCTTCTCACCGGCGGTCTCGCCGTAGTCGCGCGTCACCTCGACGGTGACGTTCGCCGGGACGATCCGCCCCTTCGCTTCTTCGACGCGTGCCAGCGCGGCGTGAGTCACCACCGTCGCGTTCGCACCGGCCCGCTTCGCCAGCGCGATCGTCACCGCAGGGGCACTCCCCTCGCGGCTGTTGTGGGTCACCAGCTGGGCGGCCTCGGGCGCGCCTTCGGTGATGGTCGCGACTGCACCGAGGGGAATCGGGCGGCCGCCACGGCTCGCGACGATGACCTGCGCGGCATCCTCGGGCGTGGCGATCGGGGCGCCGACCTCGACCAGCAGCACGCCATTGGCCGAGGTGAGCTCCCCGGCCTGGGTGCGCGCACTCGCCCGCTGCAGCGCCTGCACGACCTCGCCCGGCGAGACGCCGGCCGCGGCAAGGCGCGCCGGATCGAGCTGCACCTTGAGCTGACGCGGTGCGCCGCCCACGGTGAAGGTGCGCGCCACATCCGGGAGCGTGCGGAGCTCGTCCTCGAGATGCGTCGCGATCTGGCGCAGCGCGTCGGCATCGAGCCCGCCGCCGTGCAGCGTGAGTGCCAGCACCGGGACGTCGTCGATCGCGTACGGCTTCACCAGCGGCGGCATCATCCCGGCTGGCATCTGGTCCATTGCCGCCATCAGCTTGGCGTGCACCTTCGCCACGCTGAGATCCTGCGGCTGGCCGACCTCGAAGCGCACCGTCGCCAGGGCGTAGCCGTCGCCGGCGATGCCGTAGACGTGCTCGACGCCGGCGATCTCGCGCATCCGCCGCTCGATCGGACGCAGCAGTGCCTGCTCGACCTCCTCGGGCCCGGCGCCGGGGAGCTGGGCCATCACGTCGATCATCGGCACCGAGATCTGGGGCTCCTCCTCGCGCGGTGTCGCGATCATCGCAATCGCGCCGACCGCCAGCGAGGCGAGCGTGACCAGCGGCGTGAGCTTCGACGTCAGCCACGCCTTGGCAACGCGTCCGGCGATGCCCATCACTGCCCCCCGGCGGCCGCGGCCACCACGACGCTGTCGCTGGCGGTGAGCCCGCCAAGCACTTCGGTCAGGTCACCAACTGTCACGCCGATGCGCACCACGGTCAGGAGATCGCCCTCCGCCGTGCGGCGCCGCACGGTGGCGAGGTCGCCCTGGCGCGCGATGGCCGCGGTCGGGATCAGCAGCGCCTTCCGCTCGCCGGTCGGCAGGCGCAGCGTCGCGGCCGTGCCGCCGAGGATCGTCGCGTGCCGGTTGGTGACCAGCGCATTCACCGTGTACGTGCCGGCCCCCGCGCGCGCCGTGCCTTCGACACGAGCCGGGTAGGTGGTGCCATCGAGCACGGCCTCCACCGTCGCGCCCGCCTTCAGGCCTGCCGCCGTGGCGGCCGGCACCGTCGCCGTCACGCGCAGCGAGCCGACGTTGTCCACGGTCACGAGCGGCGCGCCCGGCGCCACGAACGCGCCCGGATCGACGAAGCGCCGCGCCACCACGCCATCGAACGGCGCGACGACCTCGCCATAGGAGGTCACCGCCGCCAGCTCGACGAGTCCCGCCTTCGCCGCACGCACGCCCGCCTCGGCCCGGCGCAGCCCGGACTCGGCGGCGTCCAGCATCGCCGTCGGCGCGGCGCTGTCGGCGTGGAGCGCACGCATCCGGGTCGCGTGCACCAGCGCGAGATCGCGCTGCGCCTCGACATCGGCGAGCGCCGCCTCGGCCTGCTGGCGCTTCGCCGCGAGGTCGCGCAGGTCGAGCCGCACCAGCAGCTGTCCCTTCGCGACGCGCGCGCCCTCGAGCACGAGCACCTGCTCGACGCTTGCCATCAGCTTGGTCGAGAGCGTGGCGCTCTCGAGCGGTGCGGCGATCCCCGTGGCGTCGGTCGTCGCCGCGACGGTCGTGTCGCGCACGGCCACCACCGTGCCGCCCGTCGGTACCGCCGTAGGCGCTGCCTTGGGCGCCTCGCCGCCGCACGCGGCCGCCAGCACCCCCAGCCCCATCACCAGCATTGTCGTCCGCTGCATCGTCATCACTCCCGGATCGCGGTCGCGGCATCGAGCGCCGCGGCCAGCGTGGCAAGGTCGTTCGCACGCACGCGCGCCAGGGTGCCGCGTGCCACAATGAGGTCGTAGCGCGCCTTCGCCTCGGCGAGCTGCGCGCCGAGTTCGGTGGCCTGCGCCTCGAGCAGTTCCGCAACCGTCGCGAGGCCGCCCTCGTACTTCCGCTCCACGATGCGATGGGCCTCGGCCGCCTGCACGGCGCCGCGCTGCGCAATCGTCAGCGCTTCGGTCGCCACGCGCACCGCACTCTCGGCCGATGCCAGCTCGAGCGCCGCCATCGCCTCGGTCGCCTCGCGACCCGCCCGCGCGGCGTCCGCGTTGGCCAGGGCTTCCTGTCGCGCCGCCAGCTCGGCACCGCCGCTGAACGGCGACCACGAGGCCATCACGCCGACCGTCCACATCGGCTTGCCGCTGAAGAGCGCCGAGCGATCGTGCCATTCGTACCGGCCGAAGCCGTTGATCCGCGGCAGCAGCGCGCGCGTGCGGCGATCGGCATTCGCGGCCGCGGCCTCGGCCTGCGCCGCCACCATCGCCACGTCCGCGCGCGTGCCGACCGACTCGCCGAGGGCCGCATCGGCGCCGGCGACCGGAATCGTCGTCGGCAGCGCGAACGCGGTGTCGCTCGGCGTGCCGAGGACGAGCGCGAGCATCCGGCGCGCGATCTCCGCGTCGGCCGTCGCGGCAATCCGCTGCGTCGTGAGCTCACCAACACGCACCTCGGCCAGCAGGACGTCGGAGCGGGTCACGAGCCCGTTCTTGAGCGCCGTCTCGGCGCGCCGCTTGTGGGCCAGACCGGCAGCTTCTGCCGCGGCGAGCACGCGCACCTTCTCGGCCGCGAGCACGGCGCCGAAGTAGCTCCGCATTACGTCGAGCTGCACGCCGGTCGTCGACCAGTCGCGGCTGAACGCTTCGGCGTCGGCCATCCGGTCGGCCGCGCGCTTCCCTGCCCAAGCATCGAGGTTCACCAGCGGGACCTCGGCCACGAGCGCCGCGTTCATGTCGGTCCGCGGCGCGGGGTTGTTCAGCCCGGCCGGATCGAAGGCCTGCGGCGTCACGGCCCGCTGCCGGAGGAGGAAGCCGAACCCGGCCAGCGGGTCGTTGGTCCGGATCGCCCCAGCTTCGGCTCGGACAGCGGGGAGGAAACCCTGGCGAGCCGAGGCCGCGCGGGCGTCAGCGGCCCGGACCTTGGCCTCGGCCACCCGGTTGACGTAGGCGCTGGATTCGGCCCGGCGGAGCGCCTCGCCGAGGGACAGCGGAGCCTGGGCGCCAAGTCCGATCGGCACCAGGACCGCGAGCAGGAAACGGAGTGGAGGTGTCATAACACAAACATATGAGCATACGCGGATATTGTCAACACAGAGAAGGGAGATCGGAGATCGGAGGTCAGAGGAGGCCGAGATCCTTCGCTGCGCTCAGGATGACTGCCGGTCGACTCCGATCGCCGATCTCCGATCTCCCCTCTCCTTACAGATAGATCTCCCCGCCCTTGGCGCGGAACTCGGCCGCCTTCTCCGCCATCCCCGCCTTGGCCGCGTCGCGGATGTCCTGCGAGATCCGCATCGAGCAGAACTTCGGCCCGCACATCGAGCAGAAGTGGGCGATCTTCGCCCCCTCGGCCGGCAGCGTCTCGTCGTGGTACGCCATCGCCGTCTG
>DASTAN010000056.1:0-6870 GCA_035712665.1 Gemmatimonadales bacterium | reverse complement strand
AAGGGGGGAGGGGGATCGTCATCCTGAGCGCAGCGAAGGATCTCGGTCCTCGCGACCACCCCGACCACCCCGACCACCCCTCACCCCGACCACCCCCCTCACCCCTTACCCCTCACGAAATCGCTTCATGCACCAACCCATGAAAATGGTGCACCCCATTCTCGCGCAGCGGCGAGTAGCGTCCCCGATCATACGCGCGTGACCGCAGGTTCTTCTGCACCGTCGCGCAGACCGCGATGTCCTCGTCCTGGATCTCGTCGCTGAACGCGACGAGCCGGGTCCAGGTCGGGTCGGTCGCCGCATCGGTCGGCGGGGCGACCGCATACCACTCGAACACCACCTCGCACGCCTCCACCCCGCGCGGGATCACCAGGTTGGTCTGCATCTGCCCCTGGTAGATGTTCAGCATCACGTTGGGGAAGAGCCAGTAGTACTGCGCGTCGTCGCCCTCGCCCTGCGGGACGTAGACCCGTTCCGGCCCGTGTGCCGCACGGAGCGGCGCGTGCTGCAGCGACCACCACCGGTGCGGCTCCACGCGATAGGCGTCGTAGTCGAGCTCCTTGTAGAGCCCCGGGTGCACCGCCGGGAGATGGTACCCCTCGAGGTAGTTGTCGACGTACACCTTCCAGTTGCACGCCACCGTCCACGACTTCCGCATCACGTAGCGCATCGCCTCGGGGCGGAAGCGCGCGGTGCGCTCCGGGATCCCCTCGAGGAAGTGCGCCAGCGGCGGCGCCTTGAGGTCGAGGTTCACGAAGACCAGCGGCCCCCAGGTCGCGACCTGCACCGGCATCAGGCGCATCGCGTCCGGGTCGAATCCCGCCGTCCCCTCCATCTCCGGGGCGCGCAGCAGCGAGCCATCGAGCCGATAGGTCCAGCCGTGGTAGCGGCACTGCAGCGTCTGTCGCTTGCCGCACCCCGCCGCGACCGCCCCCGCGCGATGCAGGCAGATGTTGTGGAAGCCGCGCAGCGTCTCGCCGTCGCGCACCACCACCACCGACTCGCCCGCCACGTCGGCCGTGAGGAACGCGCCGCTGTCCGCGAGATCGGCCACCCGCCCCACCGGCTGCCAGTGGCGCCCGAAGATCTTCTCCTGCTCGAGTGCGAAGAAGACCGGGTCGGTGTAGCACCGCGCCGGGATCGTCTCGGCCTTGGTGATGTCTGGGTTGAAGGAGAAGATCTGGGGCATGTGAGGAATGTGAAGGGTGAAGGGTGGAGGGTGGAGGGCGGAAGGCGGTCCCGTGTCCCGTGTCCCTTGTCCCTTGTCTCCGATCGCTGATCTCTGATCTCAGATCTCGTTCAGGCCACGATCACGCCGATCGCCCCGATCACCGTCAGCATCGCGTACGCGCCGAGGACAAATCGCAGCCATTTCGCATAGCTGACGCCGGCCGCGAGGAGGATCGCGAGCAGCACTCCGTTGGTCGGGATCCAGAGCTCCGCGAGCCCCGCCCCGGTCTGGTAGGCGAGCACCGCGGCATTGCGGGTGAGGCCGATCAGGTCGGCGAGCGGCGCGAAGATCGGCATCGTGAGCGCCGCCTGCCCGCTCACGCTCGGCACCGGGATGTGCACCAGTGCGTGGGTCGGGATCATCAGCAGGGCCGAGGCCGAGGGCGGCAGCGTGGCGAGCGGCGTGGCGAGGCCATGCAGGATGGTGTCGATCACGCGACCATCCTCGAGCACCACCGAGATCGAGCGCGCCACGCCCACAAGCAGCGAGGCGGGGAGCATCAGCTGCATCCCCTCGAGGTAGGTTGTGACCGTGCCCTGCAGCCCAAGCCGGCCGAACAGCCCCGCGAGCATCGCTCCGAGGAAGAAGACCGCCGAGAGCTCGTTGAAGCCCCAGCCGAGGCGCAGCACGCCGACGACATACGCGAGCATCGGCACGACGACACAGGCGAGGATCAGCAGGTCGCGTCCCGACATCGCGGCCGTGGCGTCGGCGGAGATCTCGCGCGGCACCGGATGCCGCGCCGCGTGGCGCAATGTCCACCACAGCCAGAGCACGGTGCCGGCGGCGAGCATCGCGAGCCGGAGGGCGGCGCCCTCGAGGAGCGGCAGCTGGGCGATGGTGAGCGCGATCCCGGCCTGGTACGGATTGCTCGGCCCGAAGGCGCTGCCGATCATCGCACTGCCGGCGCTGATCGCCACCATCGTGAGGGCATCCACGCCGACGCGTCGGCCGAGCACCAGCAGCGCCGGGACCATCGGGATGATCTCGTCCTGCATGTTGCCGAGGGCGCCCATCGTGACGAAGAAGAGCGCCAGCACCACGAGCGGGAGGCGCCCTTCCCCGCGACCGGCGATCGTGCCGACGGCGCGACCCAGCACGCCGAGGCGGTCGACCACCACCCACGCGCCACCGACGAGCAGGATCGAGATGATCACCTCGACGCCGGCACCGAGGCCACGCGGCACCGCGAGCAGCGCGCCGAACGGCCCGACCGGTGCCGCCTCGACCGCGCGGTAGCTGCCGGCGACCGCGAGCTCGCGCCCCGTCGCCACATCGAGAGCCCGCGCGTACTCGCCGGGCGGAATGATCCAGGTCAGCAGCGCGGCAAGCGCCACGCCTCCCAGCAGCAGCACGAGCGGATGCGGGAGGCGGAGGCGCACCGGCCGCTCAGTTCTGCTGGCTGGAGGGCGGGACCATCCCCTTCATCCGGATGTACGTGACGAGGTTGCCGTAGTGCTCGGCGTTGTGCGCCACGTTGAAGGCGAGGGCCCAGGTCACGTCGCCCTTCATCCCGAAGAGGTCGACCGGGTCGTGATGCTTCTTCGCCCCGGCTTCCCAGGTCGTGCCGCAGTACGCCGCGGCCGCCTTGAGCCCCTCGATCAGCGCCGCCTTGTTGGTGGCGAGCGACTCGTAGTTCACGGTGGCCGGCGACTTCTCGCCCTTCACCGTCGCGCAGAACATGAAGTTCGCGTTGGCGACGTGCCCGAGGAGCTGGCCGAAGGTGCGCACCCCCGTCGTCGGCGCGTAGGCGAAATCGGCCTCCGGCATCTGCTCCGCTGCCTTCGTGATGAAGCCCAGGAACTGGTCCTGCAGCGGCTTGATCGAGGTGACCGGGTCGACGTGCTTCGCCATCTTGTGTTCGGCGTGGTCCTGCGCCGCGAGCGGGGCGGCGGCGAGGGCGAGAACTGCAACTGCACGGTACATGAGAAAGCTCCGGTGTGGAGTGAAGAATGGTGTCATGGCCTCAGGCCTCAGGCCTCAAGGCTTGCGGCCTATGGCCTACGGCGCCCTATCCCCCCGCCCGCTTCGCCGTGATGCCGTGCTTCGCCAGTTCGGCCACGACGACGTCGCGGTGGTCGCCCTGCAGCTCGATGACGCCGTCCTTCACGGTGCCGCCCGAACCGCAGCGCTGCTTGAGGGTCTTCGCGAGCGCCGCGATCTCGTCGGCGCTCATCGCCAGCCCGGTGACGACGGTGACGCCGCCACCCTTCCGCCCGGCGGTCTCGCGACCGACGCGCACCTGTCCCGATCCCTTCGGGGCGCTGCCCGCCTCGCGACAGCGGCAGTCGGCCACCGAGCGCCGACAGGTCGGACAGGTGCGACCGGTATCGGTCGAGTAGACGAGGCCCCCGGTGCGTCGACGCATCAGGTGAATATCGCGAGGTCGGGCGCGTCGTGCCCAGTCGCGGCCCGCGCGACCGCCCGCCCGAGGAGTGCCCCGACCAGGTTCCCGGTGCCGGAATAGCCGCCCAGCGCCCAGAGGTCCGACCGCACCTCCTCGGCCACGGGGAGCCCATCCTCGGTATAGCCGACCGATGCCGCCCAGCGGTGCGTCACCGGCGCGGTGGTCCCGACGACCTCACGAAGGCACCCCTCGATCAGCGACTGCACCGCCTCGGAGGGCTCGGCCGACTCGGTCCACTCCGCCTCGCCGCCGCGATCGCGCATCCCGCCCAGCGCGATCCGGCCGTCGTCGAGCTGCTGCCAGTACTCGTAGCCGTAGCGGTAGTAGACCGGCCGCGGGAACGTCACGTCGTGGGCCGGTGCGGTCGCGAGCATCTGCAGCCGCGCGGTGGACACGCGTCCGGCAAGCGCCGGCACGAGCCGCGCGAGCCCGCCATCCACCGCGACGATCGTGATCGGCGCGCGCACCTCGCCGCGCGCCGTGACGACCCGCCCGGGCTCGAAGCCGACCACCGGCGTCCCGGCGTGCAGCACCGCACCGCGCATCATCGCGCGTGCCGCCATCGCGCGGCACCGGGCCAGCGGCTGGAACACGCCGTCCTCGGGAAAGAGGAGCCCGCTCCCCTCCGGGCCGACATAGCGCTCGACGGGAAGGCCATCCGCGCGCATCGCCTCGAACTGTGCGCGGCAATCGTCGCGCTCCGCCGCATCGCTGGCGATGCGGAGCGAACCGGTGCACCGCGCGCCCCACGTCGTGTCCGCGTAGGCCTCGGCAAGCAGCGCGCTGGTGCGCGCGTGGATCGCGACGGCCCGCTCGCGCCCCCACGCCGCGACGGCATCATGATGGAAATCGGCGGCCCCTGCCAGCAGGAAGCCGCCGTTCCGTCCCGCCGCGCCGCCGCCGACATCGCGCGCATCCACGCCGACGACGCGGAGCTTGAGACGCAGCAGCTCCTCGATCGCGCTGAGGCCGCTGCCGCCGAGTCCCACGACGCAGACATCCGCCGCCACCGCATCCTCGAGCGGTGGCGGCGGAGCCCACGGCGCATCATCCCAGATCGGGGTCGCGGTCAGTTGATCCCCACGCGCCCCTTCACCGAGGCGATCAGCTTGGCGGGGTCGTAGCCCACGCCGTCCTTGAACACCATCGCGGTCTCGCGGATCACGCCCGGCGCGCTGCCGAGGTCGCCGCGGAGGACCACGAGGTCGGCGAGCTTTCCTGCCTCGACGGTGCCGAGGTCGCGGTCCACGCCGAGCACCTTGGCACCATTGAGCGTCATGATCCGCACGACCTCGCTCGGCGTGAAGCCGGCCTCGATCAGCAGCTCGTAGTTGCGCTGGTCGCCGAAGCCCGGGAGCGCGCCGCCGATGCCGGTCGGGTCCACGCCGGCGGCCAGGAGGCCGCCCGCCGCCGCGAACGCGCGCTCGAACGCCATCGCGTTCTTGAGCATCGGCTCGGTGAGCACCGGGTTCGGGTTCTCGTCGATCACCTTGCGCTGCGCGAGGTACGCCTCGCGCACCTCCGGTGCCATCGCCGCGAAGGCGCGCTCGTCGCGCGGCGGGCGGTTCGGGAAGATCGGCTCGTACACCGCGAGCGTGCTGGTCATCGGCACCTTGCGCGACACCATCAGGTCGATCGTCTCGCGCCACGCGGCCGTGGTCGGGTTCGCGTTGTCGGGCCGCGTCGCGGTGGCGAGGAGCCCCGACGGGCAGCTGTCCTTCTGCTTCCCGCTCGCGAAGTCGCTCGCCGTCGGGAGCCCGTGCTCGAGGTTGTCGATGCCGAGCTCGACCGCCTCGCGGAACGACACCGAGCACAGGTGACCGGTGACCTTCATCCCGCGCTTGTGCGCCTCGTCGATCGCCGCCTTGAGGTCCTCGCTCCGGATGTCGGTGTACGCCTTGAGCCAGGTTGCGCCCTCATCGCCCCAGTAGTTCACGAAGCGGCGCGCCTGCTCCGGGCTCGCGACCTCGGCCATGTAGCCGCCGGTGCCGGCCCCGGTGAAGTACGGCGCGGTGATGTGGATGCGCGGCCCCGGCACCTCGCCACGATCGATCCGGCCCTTGATGTTGATGTCGTTGTACGGCGCGTTCGATCCGGTGGTGCGCACCGTGGTGACGCCCGAGGCGAGATAGAGGCGCGTGGAGGTCGTCGCCGCCTCGACGCGCCGGCCGCCCGCCGCCGTGTAGAAGAGGTGATTGTGCACGCCGATGATGCCGGGAAGCACCGTGTGGCCCTTGAGGTCGTGCACCTTCGCCCCCGCAGGAACATCCACGCGCCCCGTCGGTCCGACCGCGTGGATCCGGTTGCCGCGGAGCACCACCGACTGCCCGGTGCGCGGCGCGCCCCCGGTGCCATCGTAGAGCGTCACATTCGCCAGCACGACGACCGAGTCGGTCGAGGCAAGGAAGTTCCGCGTGATCGGTCCGAGCGCCGAGGGCGCCTGCGCGACGAGGGGAGCGGCAACCAGCACTGACAGCGGAGCCAACAGGGCACGACGCATTCAGTCCTCCACGACAAAGGTGGTCATCATCCCGCTCTCGACGTGCTCGGCGATATGGCAGTGGAGCATCCACCGCCCGGGATTGGCGAACTCCACGAGAATGTCCACCGTCCCGCCCGCTGGCAAGAGGACGGTGTCCTTCCAGGCCCGATTGGCCGGTTCCACGGCGCGCCCATTGACCGCGAGCACCACGAAGCGCTGCCCATGCAGGTGGATCGGGTGCTGCATCGCGTGAATCGTGTTGCGGGTGTTCACAAGGCGCAGCACGCGGGTATCGCCGCGGCGGACGGTGAAGCCGGCGGCGTCGTTCTCCCGGCCCGTCGCGACATCGCGCACGAACCACTGCGCCTGCCGGACGCTGGTGGCCCAGTTCATCATCGGCATCGTCCCGCTCCACTCGACCGGATGGAAGTAGGCCGAGTCGAGGACCATCATCCGTTCGGTGACGAAGGGGAGGTTGGCGGTGCGGAGGCCGAATTCGAGCGTGAGCGCGGGAACCAGCTCCCCCTCACCCCTCACCTCCGCGTCACGGGGTGCTTCGGGTGCGGAGATCAGCCCCGGTGCCTGGTGAGGGGTGAGGGGTGAGGGGGTCGCAGCCACTGCCAGCACCCCCAGCGTGTCCTCCTGCTGGACAAACTTTCCGTACAAATGGTCCAGGGCGCGCACGCGGTTCACCAGCACCACCGGGCTGGTGCCGGTCGGCGTGACATCCACCGCATACCGTTCGGCCGG
>DASTAN010000055.1:0-3173 GCA_035712665.1 Gemmatimonadales bacterium | reverse complement strand
CCCCTCTCCTCCGGCAGGGCTCGCTGCGCCACCGTGATCGTCGTTCCCGCAGCCACGGCCCCGAAGCCGCCGGCGATCACGAGATCCATCAGCCAGTCCGAGGCCGGCAGCATCGGTTCGCCCGCCAGGAGCCTGGGAACGAACATCATCCCGAGGATGAAGAGCGCGGAGATCGCACCCCCGCCGAGGGCGAAGCGGATCCCGTTGATCTCGCGAAGGGCACGTCCTCGGTAGAGGACGCCGATCAGCAGCGAGAAGACGGTGCTCGCCACCGCACCAGCGATCCCGATCCGGAGCGCCACGCCGACCATGTTGACGAGCGAGGTGTTCTCGGTCACGAGGCCGGTCAGCCGGAGTCCCCAGTACCAGACGCACCCCGCCACGAACCAGATCCCGCCCCAGGCAACGGCGTTGCCGAGGATTGCGCGAAGCCGTCGGCTCATCGTGCTCCCTCCCCTGTCGCGACCGGCACCGCACCGAAGCGCCGCTCGCGGCGGCCGAAGTCCGCGAACACCTGATCGAGGTGCTCCGTGGTGAGATCCGGGAAGCAGACGTCGAGGAAGGCGAGTTCGGCGTACGCTGCCTCCCACAGCAGGAAGTCCGACAGCCGCCGCTCGCCGCCGGTCCGGAGCACGAGATCCACCTGCCGCAGGAGCATCGCCTCGGCGGCTTCGCGACTCCCGCTCGTCGCAAATGCCTCGGCGATCGCGGCACGACTCGAGTAGTCGATCGCCACGTGCAAGTGCATCCGCGTCCCGTGCGCCGTACGTGCCTCCGCGTCGGCCATCGCGGCGACGAGCGCCGCCGGCAGCCGATCCCGTCGTCCGATGATCGAGAGGCGGATGCCGTGGCGCACGAGGGCGGCAAGCTCCGACTCGAGATGCGAGGCGAAGAGGTCGAGGAGAAAACCGACCTCCTCGCGCGGGCGCTTCCAGTTGTCGCTCGAGAAGGCATACAGCGTGAGGTCCTTCACGCCGAGGCGCGCGCAATGGGCCACCACCTCGCGGGCGGTCCGCGCACCGCGCGCGTGGCCCATCCATCGCGGCCGGCCGCGCTGCGTGGCCCAGCGGCCATTGCCGTCCATGATGACGGCCAGGTGTCCCGGCACGGCGTGCGGCATCACGATCCTCCCACGCGCCGGATCAGCGCGTCCATGTGGCTGAGGTACTGCTCGAGGGCACGACGCCCGTCGGCGGTGAGTCGGAAGTCGGTGCGCGCGCCGCGGCCCTCGCCGTGCTTGCGGGCGACGAGGTACCCGGCCTCCTCGAGCTTCCGGGCGTGCACGGCCAGGTTGCCGTCGGTGAGGTCGAGCATCGCCTTCAGCTCGGTGAAGGTCAGCGTGTCGTGCACGGCGAGCGCGCTCACGATGGCGAGGCGCAGCCGCTCGTGGATCACTCGATCGAGCGCGAGCGGTGCCGTGAGGTCACCGTCATCCACCCGCAGCGCGGGACGCGTCGGCAGCGTGACCTCGACCTTCGATGCGCGCTTACCCATCGTGACGCCTCGCGATCGCCAGGCCGGCGACGACGTGCACGCCACCGAAGCCGGTGGCCATCATCGCATCGCCCGGCAGCGACGGGATGAGCAGCGCCAGCGTGCCGAGGAGGAGAAAGGCCGCGCCCATCAGCGGGACCGCACGCACCGATCGGGCACCCGCCGTGGTGACGCCGGCCCCGTAGAGCAGGAGCCAGCTGCCGGGGAGGATCGCGTCGTTGGCGGAGCGCACCAGCGCGACGGTCATCACGGCCGCGGCGACGAGGGCGGGAGCGAGGGCGAGAAAGAAACTCCGTGCCGGCGCCGGGACTGCGACCGTACCCAGGCGACGACGGATCTTGCGCAGTGTCGCCGCCGACCCGAGCCCCAGCGCGACGGCGGCGGCCGCGAGCCAGGCACCGAGCCAGCGGTCGGGGGTCGGCTGGAGGGCCGCGATCGGTGCGGTGCCAAGGCCGATGACGCCCATCCCCACCAGTCCCCACCCCGGGACATCGGTGAAGGTCGCGGCATCGGCCATCGTCCGCCGGATGAAGGTCAGATCGGCGGCGGCGCGGTCAGCGAGGGTGGGTGGTTCGGCCATCAGTTCCTCGGGGCACGGGGACATCACTTTGCGGGGCAAAGTACGGGCCGCCGCACCCCGAGGTTTCAGGCCGAGACGTGACCGAGCTAGGCCAGCACGGTCGCCGCCCCTTCGAGCCCCCGGGCCCGGGCCGCCTCGGCTGGGGTTCGGCCCGCCCCGTCGCGAATGCGGAGGTCCGCTCCCCGCGCGCGCAGGAGCGCGGCGACCTCCTCGGCGAGGGCTTCATCGTCCGGCAGGCAGAAGACCGGTGTCGGAGCCGGATCGCCGGCCAGGCGGACGTTCACCAGCGCCGGTGCCTCGGCGAGCACCTCGGCCAGCCGATCGAGGGCTGCCTCGCGCGCCAGCGTCCGGACGTCGCGCGTGATCGTGGCCAGATGCGCCGCGACCGCGTCCTGCCCGAAATGGCAGGCCCATCCGAACGGCGTGCCCCGCCACGTCCCGTCGCGCACGTCGGGGTCGTCACCCGCCGCGAGCAACGTCGTGACCGCATCGAGCGACCCCGACTGCACCGCGCGATGCAGCGCGGTCGCGCCCTGATGGTCGCGCACGGTGATGTCCGCCCCGAGCGAGAGCAGGAACGCGAGCCCTTCCGCGCTGCCGTGCGATGCGACACCGATGAGCACCGCCGGGTGCCGCACCAGCGACGGATCTGCGGCGACCTCCCTGCGAGCCTCGGCTTCGTCACCCCGCATCACGGCGGCACGGAGCGCGCGCTCGCCGGTCAAGGGTTCAGGTGTCGCACCGTGCGCCTCGAGCAGCGCCATCATCTCCGCGAATCCGGCGAGCCGAGCCTCGGTGTGCACCGGCTGCGCGGTGTAGGCGTGCAGCGTCGAGGCGCGCGCCCCGTGGGCGAGGAGCCACGCGGCGCGTTGCAGGTGGTTGCGTTGCACAGCGGCACCGAGCAGAAAATCGAGCGCCGAGCACGGCACGCGCCCGCCGATCGGCCGCCCGTCATCGCGCCGCCAGGCCTCGAGGCGCCCGCGCGCCTTGCTCGCGGTCCAGAGGCGTTCGAGCCACTGCGTCTCATCAGGGCCAAGCGACGCGTTGTAGAGGAGCTGCGGGTCGAACGGGTCGGCGCCACGGTCGAGGCAGAGATCCA
>DASTAN010000054.1:0-8246 GCA_035712665.1 Gemmatimonadales bacterium | reverse complement strand
GCGAGGTACGCAACGGAGCGTCACACCGATTCGCTCGCTCCCCTCGCCTGCGTGCGTGCGCATCTCTACCGTACGGGGACCATCGCCCGCTCCAGCTGGAACCAACCCGAGGGCGAGGGCTGGCACGAGGGGGCCGTCCGGACCGCGACGCACGCGCTTGATGCAGGAACGGACCGCGGGACGATCGCGGAACTGCTGGGCGCCCTGCTCCTTGCCGAACCGAGTGTCGATTCACCTCAGGTCGCGGTCACGGCCCTTGCACGACTGGCGCGCACTGGCAGTGCCCTGCCGGTGTCAGCCGTCCGTGGCTGCGTGCGCGAGGCTCGTCGCCTGGCACGACTCGACCTCGCGGAGGAGTGCGCGGGCAGCCAGCTCCACCGCGGGCAGGACTCGACATGGCTGTTGCTCGAGCTCGCCTGGTCAGCTGCGGCGCAGGGCGAGGCATCGGACGCGGCGCGATACGTCGATCTCGCACTGGACGCCGCGCATCGCCCAGACGACTGGGAATCCGTCGGCTGGCACCTCGGGTGGTTCCTCACCGACGAAGAGCGTGAGCAGTGGGCAGGGCGACCTGACTCGACGCGGCGTACCTGGGTACGCGAGCGCCTTGCCGCACGCGACATCCGTGACGGACGTCCGCTTGGCTCGCGGATCCTCGAGCACTTCCGACGACTGACGGTTGCCGACTCCGCCTTCCGCTCCCCGATCCCGACGCGTGACCTCGGCCGCTTCCGCCTCGCGGCGGCACCCGAGACGCCACCCGAGCCGCCCCAGTTCAGTCGTGGCCGATCCGCCCCGGTCAGCAGCCTTCGCACGACCGAAGCGTGGTACGACCCGGCGCTGGTCGCTGCCGCCCCGTTTCGCGAGTACCAACGCTACGATCCGCGATACGATGATCGTGCCGTCCCCTACGTGCGGCTCGGCGAACCGACCGCCCGCATCCGATGGGTCGGTCGCGACTCGACGCGTGCCCTTGGGCGCCGCAATCCGATCCCACTGCGATACCCGAACGCCACCAACACGCGCGAGGCGTGGCGCTACGATCTCGATGGTCGGACGCTGCTCCTCCACTTCGAATCGGAGCGCTTCTCCGGGACGACCGACGCCACGCGACTCGTGACCGGGGTGCTCGGCCACTATCTCTGCGACGTCGACGCGGTACGTTGCGCGCTCTCTGCCCGCTCGCAGGCAGCATTCGATGCGGTGTTCCGAGGCAACGCCGGCGAGGGGGCGCCGGTCACCCCCGAACAGATCGCCGCGCTGCGCACGGCCGATACGGATGCCCTGCGGGAGGCCACCACGCGCGACGACTTCAGCGTGCGCGCACGGCGCAGCATCGCGATGGTGTCGCAGGTCCACCGCGTCTGGCGTAGCCAGGCGGGCGACGTTGTCGTGATCGTGCCGTATGCGCTGCGCATGAAGGACATCGCGTCCTCCGGAGCGTCCACGACCACCATTGAGCTCGAAGTGCACCACTGGGATCCGGAGACGGCAACCAGCGGCACGCACCGGACCTCGCGGAATGTCCGACTGCCCGCCGCACGCGAAGCCGACAGCTACCTGACCGGGGTACTCGTGGTGGACGGCGCGCCATCGGCGCCGACGTGGAGCGTGATCGCCACCCAGGGCGATTCGGTGTGGGGCCGGGCGGCCGCGGACTTTCTCCCGCCGCTCGCTGACGCACCGCTGGCGATCTCCGACGTGGTGATCGGTGCCGCCTCCCAGGGACAGTCCTGGCAATCTCCGGGGGGCGAGACCATCCCGCTCGCGCCGCTGGGCGCGCTGGACCGTCGTGAGCCGGTCTCACTGTTCTGGCAGGTGCGGAGCCGGAGCGCGCGTGACTCGCTCCGCACGACCGTCGCGTTCATCCGAACCACCGCCCGGGGCGACGAGACCGCCCTGCAGGTATCCTTCGTCGGACGCACGAGCGCGGGAATCGTCGAGGCTACCCGCGAGCTCGATGTCTCACGCCTCGATGCAGGTACCTACCGTCTCGAGCTGACGGTGCACGATCGCCGCGAGGACCTGACGGTGCGTCGCTCGAGCCGACTGCTGCTGCGCTGACCTTCACGCCGGATGCGATGCCCGAACTCCCTGAAGTCGAGACGCTTGTTCGCCAGCTCCGCGCCCGCCTGATCGGGCGTCGCATCACCGCCGCCACCCTCTCGCACGACAATCTCCTCGACGGCATCTCGGCGGACCAGCTGCTCGCCGAGCTGCGGGGCCGCGAGCTGCGCGACGTGACGCGCCGCGCGAAGCACGCCCTGCTCCACACCGACACCCGCCGCCTCGACGTGCAGCCGGGGATGACCGGCTCGCTCCTGGTCTACGACCGCCCGCTCACCGCCGACGAGGCGAAGTACGCCGTGCTCCGCTGCCCGCTCGACGACGGCAGCGAGCTGGTCTATCGCGACGTGCGCCGCATCGGGACGCTCCGCTGGCTCGACGACGATGCCTGGGCAACCTACGCCGCGCGCCTCGGCCCGGAGCCGCTCGATCCGGCCTTCACCGCCGAGGCGTTCGCCGACCGGCTCGGCCGCTCGCGGAGCCCGATCAAGAAGGTGCTGATGGACCAGCGCTTCGTGGTGGGGGTCGGCAACATCTACGCGACGGAGGCGCTCTTCGCGGCGGGGATCGATCCGTCGAAGCCGGCCGACCGCGTCCCGCGGGCCCAGCTCCTCGCCCTGCACGGCCACGTGGCCCGGATCCTCGATGCCGCGATCCGGAGCGAGGGGACGACCTTCCGCGACTACGTCACCAGCACCGGCACCCCCGGCAACTTCCAGCTGCTGCTCTACGTGTACGGCCGGGGCGGCGAGCCGTGCCGCCAGTGCGGGACCCGCCTGGCCGAGACCCACGCCATCGACGCCCGCAGCACGGTGTTCTGCTGGCGCTGTCAGGCATAGCTTGTAGGGATGCGCACCCTCGCGCTGGCCCTCCCCGCGACCGACCTCGAGGCGCTCCGCTTCCGGATCCGTCGCCTCGCCGATGACCGCCCCGGCACCTACCGGATGCTCGGCGCGGACGGTCGCGTGCTGTATGTCGGGAAGGCCAAGGCGCTGCGTACGCGGCTGCTCTCGTACTTCCGCGCGAAGTATCCCGAGGACAAGGCCGCGCGGATCCTGCACGCCGCGAGCGACATCCGCTTCGACCCGACGCCGAGCGAGTTCCAGGCGGCACTGCAGGAGCTGACGCTGATCCGGAAGCACCGACCGCCGTTCAACGTCGCGATGAACCGCTCGCGCCGCTTCGCCTTCCTGGTGGTGACCGACGAGCCCGCGCCGCGCCTGGTGGTGACGGGGAGCCCCGAGCGACACCGCGGGCGCGTCTATGGCCCGTTCCCCTCGCCGGGGCGGAGCAGCGGCGCGGTGCGGGTGCTGACCGATCTTCTTGGCCTGCGCGACTGTCGCGCCGACCTCAGGATGCACTACGCGGAGCAGGGCGACCTCTTCAGCGCGCCGATGCGCGCGGCGTGCCCGCGCGTGGACTTCGGCACCTGTCTCGGGCCGTGCGCGGGGCTGGTGAGCGAGGCCGGGTATCGCGAGCGGGCCGAGCTCGCGGCGGCGTTCCTCGAGGGACGAAGCGTGCAGCCGTTCGCGCGGGTCATTGGCGAGATGAGCGCGCGCGCGGCCGACGACGACTTCGAGCGCGCGCTCCACTGGCGCGAAAAGTTCGAGGCGCTGGAGTGGCTGCTGGCGACGACGTCGCGGGTGCGGAGCGCGCTGGACTCGTTGAGCTTCGTGTACCGGGATCCCGGGGCGCGGGGCGACGCGCGGGCGCACCTGATCGTCCGGGGCGAGGTGCGGGCGACCTATCCCGATCCGGTGAGTCCGCTCGAGCGCGAGGCGTTCGCCGCGGTGGTGCAGGCCGAGCGCGCGAAGCCGGAGGAGCCGCCGGGGCGGGTCGCGCCGGAGCGGCTCCTCCAGCGGGCGCTGGTGCTGTCGTGGTTCCGGACCCGGCCCGAGGCGTGGCGGCGGGTGGAGCCGCTGGAGGCGTGGGCGACCTGAGCAGTGCACGTTTCATCGTTGCAACCTGAAACCGTCTTGGCTCCTTGATCGTCCGGGAGGACTCTTCCCCCATTCGACCGAGGACCTGATGCTGACCCGACTGATGCTGGTCTCCCTGGCGTGTGCCGCCCCGCTCGCGGCCCAGACGACTCCCGCGGCTCCGCCGACCACGCCGCCTGCGCCGATCGTCCTGAGTCCGGCCGACTCGGCCCGTCTCTTCGCGCGAGGCAAGCAGATCAATGACTGGTTCCTGGCCGGGATGGTCGACTCGGTCTACGCCGCGGCGACCCCGGACGCGCAGCAGAAAATGGGCGGTCCCGAGGGGGTTCAGGCGCAGTACGAGCGCTTCATTGACCGCGCCGGGGCCCCCATCGGCGAGGTGGCGATGATGATGACCCGTCGCGAGGGTCAGCCGCAGTTCTGGTACGAGGCGCGGTTCAGCGAATTCCAGCAGGATCTGCTGGTGCTCCGGTGGGTCCTGAACACCGAAGGCCAGATCACCGGTGCCGGGATGGGGCCGAAGGGTGGGGCGCGGAAGGATCCGTAGGGGCCTTGGGCCGTGGGCCTTGGGCCGTGGGCCGTGGGCTCCGTTCCTCAGGGCTCAAGGCTCAAGGCCCATGGCTCAGTACTCACGACCCCGCCGTTCCGCCCCACGGCATTCCGTTGCAAAATGAAACCTTCAGGGGCCGAGATCGTCAGGGGAAGGAGCAAACCCCTTTCGACCGAGGCCCCGATGATCACCCGACTGCTCTGTCTTTCCTTGGCCTGCGCCGCCCCGCTGGCGGCCCAGACCGCCGCCGCTCCGACGACCGCACCCGTGCCGGTGCCGCTGAGTCCGGCCGATTCGACCCGCCTCTTCGCGCGCGGCAAGCAGATCAACGACTGGTTCCTGGCCGGGATGCTGGACTCGGTCTATGCCGCGGCCAGCGCCGAGACCCAGCAGCAGATGGGCGGCATTGAATGGCTGCACTCGCATTGGGAGCGCTTCATTGACCCAGCTGGCGCCCCGGTCGGCGAGGTGACGATGGCCCTCACACGCCGCGGTGGCGAACCGCAGTTCTGGTATGAGGCCCGATTCAGCCAGATCACGAACGACCTGATGGTGGTCCGCTGGGTCCTGGACACGGACGGCCGGATCACCGGCGTGGGGATGGGGCCGAAGGGTACGGCGAGGAAGGATTCGTAGGGCCTTGGGCCTCGGGCCTCGGGCCTTGAGCCGAGTTCCTCAAGGCTCAAGGCTCAAGGCTCAAGGCTCAGGGCTCACGACTTACGACTCGATCGCCTTCCGGCGACGACGCGCCGCCGCCATCCCGGCGAGGCCGGTGGCCAGCAGCGTCATCGTGGCGGGCTCGGGGACGACCTCGGCGGAAGCCACCTCAAAGTTGAATGCACGAGCATCGTCACCGAAGGCCCAGCTGACGTTGTCGACCGCACCCTCGAAGTTGCCGTTCCAGCCGCTGCCGAAGCCAACGTTGACGCCGGTCACGAACGCCACCGAGGCGTCGAAGGAGAAGGGGCCGCCGACCTCGCAGGTCGCGGAGGCTCCGCCGACCCACTCCCCGATGGTATTGGGACCCGAGGCCCCATAGAAGCAGTTGGTGCTGTTGGCGCGCGCCCAGAAGCCAGCGTTCGTCAGATCGACCGACTGCCAGACATCCTCGGTCGCCACGAAGCCGGCCTGATCGTAGATCGGCTCCCAGATCAGGTAGCCGAAGCCACCGGCCGCGGCACCGTTGAAGTCCATGATGAAGCGAAACACCGGCGTGAACTGCCCGCCGACGTCGGACGACCCGGCGCGATACCAGTCGAACGAGGCACCGCCGAAATTGAGCAGCGACTGGGGCGCGGCGAAGTAGTACTCGAAATCACCCTTCGACGTCCCGTTGGTGCCGGCCATGTAGAGCGAGCCATTGCCGTTGCGGGCGTAGGTGTCGTTTATGCCGAGCGACGAGCCCTCGCGAACGGTACGGCGGTACCAGGTCTCGGACGCGACGATCGGGTCATTGAGGGTATTGCCAACGCCATCGCTGGCATCGTTAGTCAGCACGCCTGGCGACGTGACGACGGTCTGCGCCGAGAGCGGCGCGGCGAGGGCCGCGACCACGGCGAACGAAAGGAGACGCTGCATCAGGGGAACCACCCTTGGGGAGAAGTGAAGCGGAAAGGTGCCGAGGCGGTGTGACACTCCGGCAACAACCCCTTCACGAGCAGGCGACGTACCACCGGCCCTCTCCCGCAACCCCAGTGATTCACGCTGGATTGACGCCCCGGATCGCGCTGACTGTCGGGCGCGTACGACAGAGTGTCGCGCAGGTGTCTTGGGCCTTGGGCCTTGGGCCGCGAGCCTCAAGGCTCATGGCCCACGACTCACGATCCCCGACTCACGACTCCTCGAGCGGCACCAACCGTCCGCGCGGCGGGATCCCCGCCTCAAGCTCGAGGATCCCCACCGACGGCGGGATATCGAATCGCTGCGGCCCTGCCCCGCCGGGGTTCATGATCGTCTGCACGACGTCATAGACCTCGAGCTTCGGTAGGTGGGTGTGGCCGTGAATGATGATGTCGGCCCCGGGAAACGCCGCGTGGAGCCTCTCGTTGGGCACCCCGCGCCCGAACTGGTCGCCGTGGGTGACCACGATGTCGAAGCCGTCGAGCTCGAGGCGGACCACCTGCGGGAGCTTGGCGCGGACCTCCCAGTCGTCGGTGTTGCCGTAGACGGCCGTGACCGGGGCGATCGCCTCGAGCTCCGCCAGCAGCTCGAGCGGCCCGAGGTCGCCGGCGTGGAGGATGTGGTCGACCTGGCTGAAGACGTCGAAGACATCCGGCCGGAGCATCCCGTGGGTGTCCGCAATGACACCGAGGCGCATCACTCGCCTCCCCAGCGCGGCGCGATCGTGAGCTCGAGGTCGAGGTGATCGAGCACCCGCTGCACCACGAAGTCGACCAGTTCCTCGATCCGCGTCGGCCGATGGTAGAAGCCCGGCGCCGCGGGAATCACCGTCGCCCCGGCCTCGGTCACCGCCGTGAGGTTCCGGAGGTGCACCAGCGAGAGCGGCGTCTCGCGCGGCACGAGAAGGAGACGGCGCCGTTCCTTGAGCATCACGTCGGCCGCGCGCTCGACCAGCGACCGCGAGCTCCCCTGCGCGATCGCCGCGACGGTTCCCATCGAGCAGGGACAGATCACCATCCCGCGCGTGCGATACGACCCCGAGGCCGGGCGTGCACCGCGGTCATCGTCTGGGTAGACGGTGATGCTCGACCAATCGCCGCCGGTCGCCTCGCGGAGCTGGCGGTCGTCGGTGACGCCCGACTCGGTCGCGAGCAGGCGCCAGCCGTGCGACGAGATGATCAGGTCGGTCGGCACCCGATTCCGCGCGAGCACCTCGAGGAGGCGCACCGCGTAGGGGGCACCGGAGGCGCCGGTGATGGCCACCACGACAGGGAGAGTCATGCGTCGAAGGTAAGGGGTAAGGGGTGAGGGGTGAGGGGGCGGAAGGCGGAGGGCGGGGGGCGGTCTCCGATCACCGATCTCCGATCTCCCCTCTCCTGCTACACCAGCCGATCCACCAACGCGAAGCCAAACACCGTCACGCTCATCACGCCGTTCATCGTGAAGAATGCCGCGTCGAGGCGCGAGAGGTCGCCGGGCTTCACCAGCTGGTGCTCGTAGGCCAGGATCAGCGCGGCCACCGCGCAGCCCGCGAAGTAGATCATCCCGAACCCCGCGCCCCAGCCGAACAGCGCCAGCATCGGCACGGTGACGCCGTGCAGCAGCTTGCCCGCGAGGATCGCCCGTGCCTGGCCGAGCCGCACGACGGCACTGCGCAACCCCGCATCGCGGTCGAAGCCCTCGTCGGGGAGCGCGTAGAAGATGTCGAACCCGGCAACCCACGTCGCCACCGCGAGCGTGATCGCCACCAGCAGCCACCACGGCTCGCTCCACGCCCCGGTCACCGCGAGGTAGCCGCCGACCGGGGCGATCGCGAGCGACATGCCGAGCCAGAGGTGCGGCCACGAGGTGAAGCGCTTGGCGTACGAGTAGCCGAGCACCCACGCGAGGGCGATTGGCGAGAGGAGCAGGCAGAGCCGGTTGAGCTGCGCGCTGGCGAACACGAAGAGCAGCGACGCCAGCACCACCGCCACGCGGGCGGCCCCGACGCCGATCGCCCCGCGCGGGATCTCGCGCGCCGCGGTGCGCGGGTTCGCGGCATCGTAGTCGCGGTCGACCAGACGGTTGAA
>DASTAN010000053.1:0-14384 GCA_035712665.1 Gemmatimonadales bacterium | reverse complement strand
GACCTCGGCCAGCACCTCGCGCCGCCGGGCATCGAGCTCGAGCACGCGATCGACCTGCTCGAGGGCGCCGTCATCGAGGCGTCGCGCGAGCGCCGCACGCGCGGCCTCGGGATCCTGCCGGAGGCGACGGATATCAATCATCGGGTCGTCCTACTCTTCCGGGAGGCCGAGCGCGAGCGAGCGATAGCCGCAATTGATGTTGGCCACGACCTCGAACGTCATCGTCCGCGCCGCATCGTCGAACGAGAGGACCCGAAGCCGCGCGTACTGCGGCACGCCGAGGAAGCAGGCCACGCGCGAGCGTCCGATCAGGACGTCGCCGACGGCCACGCCGATCGAGTCGGTGGTCAGGTAGCCCTGGGTCGGCGGGTTGCCGATCGCCTCGAACGCCTGGGTCGACTTCTGGACCCCCGCGGAGGTGCCCCCCGAGCGGAGCCCCGTGGCGTCGATCGGCAGCACCAGGCGACGCCCATCGGTGGCGAGGTAGGCGAAGTCGAAGGCTGCCGAGATGTCGGTGCGGACCGGCTGCCCGTCCGGGATCGAGAACGCCGACGGCGCACCGACCGGGGTGCCGACCAGCGAGGCGAGCGTCACCGTGTCCACCTGGTTCTCGAAGGCGGCCGGCGGGAGGATGTTGTCATCGCACGCCGCGAGGGCGATGGCGAGGCAAGCGAACGAGAGGCGCACGGCATTCCGCATCCCCAAGAGTAGCGCGGTGCGGCAACGCGCGGCAACCCGCGGTGATTGCTTGACTTCCCTGCCGTGCGGCCGCTTACTTGGGCGCTGATCCTGCCCCTGTCCCGGAGCCCCGTTCATGACGCCCCTCGCCGCCGTCCTTGCCGCCCTCGTGGACCGTCCGGAGGTGGCCGGGGTCGCCGTCGTGTCCGATGAGGGGCTGATCATCGAGGCACAGCTCGACCCCGCGGCCGATCGCGACGCCATCGCGGCACTCGCGGCGACCGCGTTGCGCGGCCTCGACGCGCTGGGCGAGGCCACCGGTCGGGGGGCCCCGCGCCAGGTCGTCCTCGAGTCGGCCGGCGGCGCCACGATCCTCCACCGCCTCCCCACCGGCGCCACGCTGGTGGTGCTGGCCACGATCGACGGCTCCCTCGGCCAGCTGCTGCACGAGCTCCGCCGCCACGCCCCGGCCCTGATCGAGGTGGTCTGATGGAGTGGGGCATCCTCCTCGCCGGCGGATCCGGGACGCGTTTCTGGCCGCTCTCGTCGCCGACCCGTCCGAAGCAGCTCCTGCCGCTCGCCGGCGAACGGTCGAGTGCCGAAGAGGCCGTCGATCGGCTGGCCGGGTTCATCCCACCCGAGCGGATCGTGGTGGTGACCGGAGCGGCCCTCGCCGGTCCGCTGCAGGCCTCGCTGCCGATCCCGGCCGCGAACTACCTGATCGAGCCGCGCGCCGCCTCCACGGGGCCGGCGCTGGTCTGGGCCACGCTCGCGATCGCCGCCCGCGACCCGGACGCGGCGGTCCTCTCGATGCACGCTGACTGGCACGTGCGCGACCCGGGCGCGTTCGTCGCGACCGCCGCCACCGCCCTGGCCGCGGCCGCGCGGCACGCGCGTCTGGTGACCGTGGGGATCGTCCCGTCACGACCGGACACCGGCTTCGGCTACATCGTGCCGGGGGCGTCGCTCGACACTGCGGCCCGGGCGGTCGATCGCTTCGTCGAGAAGCCCGACGCGGCCCGCGCCCTCGACCTGATGGCTGACGGGGCCCTCTGGAACAGCGGCCTCTTCGCGTGGCGGGCCGCCGACCTTCGCCGCGAGATCGAGCGGCACACCCCCGAGATCGCCCCGCACCTCGCCCACCTCGATCGTGGCGACGTGCCGGCGTTCTTCGAGGGCGTGCGCTCGGTGTCGATCGATGTCGGCGTGTTCGAGCGCAGCGATGCCGTGGCCGTCGTCCCCGGCGATTTCCCGTGGGACGACATCGGGACGTGGGAAGCGCTCGCGCGCGTGCGCCCCAGGGACGCGAAGGGCAACGTGACGATCGGCCCCGTCACGCTGGTGGACAGTGCCGACTGCATCGTCTGGAACGACGGCCCGCCGATCGTGGTAAGCGGTGTCCGTGATCTCGTGATCGTTCACGCCAATCGGCGGACGCTCGTGCTCGACCGGAGCCGCGCCCCGCATCTCAAGCAGACACTCGACGCACTGCCCGAGGCGGTGCGTGACCTGGAGCCGATGTGACCCCGCTGTACCTGATGGATCCCGAGACCCCCGGCGCCGCCTGGGCACCGTTCGCCGGCGCGACGCCGCTTGGCGAACTGCGCGCCGGCGGCTGGCGCCTGCACGAGCGCTGGAGCCGCGCGCTCGGCGCGAAGCTCGCCGGCCACCTCGCGCCGCACGCCGACGGACCGCGCCCGACCGGTGCCGCGCCGATCGTGCCCGCCGCCACCATCAGCGGCCCGGCGTGGGTCGTCGATGCGACCTTCGCCCCGAAGCTCCCGATGCGCGCCGTGGGCAGCGCCAAGCGCCTGCTGGTCGGCGGTCGTGCCGTGGCGTGGCGCCTCGATCCGGGCGAGGCGTGGACCGGCCCGCACAACAGCGGCGACGGCATCGTGATCGAAGGGCTCGCGCTGCGCGGCGCGTTCGACCTGGTGACCGCGCTTGAGCAGTTCCTCTTCACCGATACGCTCGCCGCGCTCGAGGAGGCGGCATCGGTCACGCTCCCGGCGCACGTCCACGTGCTCGGCAACGCCGCGGCGATCCAGCTGCGTGCCGGGGCCGAGGTCGAGCCCGCTGTCGTGCTCGACGTGCGGAAGGGTGCGATCATCCTTGAAGCCGGCGTCGTGGTCCGCTCGGGGACGCGGCTCGAGGGGCCGCTCTGGCTCCGCGAGGGGACGATCGTCCAGGGCGGCGTGCTGCGCTCGGTGAGCGCCGGGCCGCACTGCCGCCTTCACGGCGAGATCAGCACGACCGTGTTCACCGGCTATGCCAACAAGAGCCACGACGGCTTCCTCGGCCACTCGGTCGTCGGCGAGTGGGCCAACCTCGGCGCCGGGACGATCACCTCGAACCTCAAGAACACCTATGGGCCGGTGCGTCTCGACATCGGCGCCGACCGGGTCGAGACCGGCCGCAGCAACCTCGGCTCGCTGATCGGCGATCATGCCAAGACCGCCATCGGCACCCTGCTCCCGACCGGTGCCGTGGTCGGCACGGGCGCGTCGGTGTTCGGCCCGCCGCGCGCGCCGAAGCACGTCGCCCCGTTCGCGTGGGGCGGCGACACCGACGAGCGCCTCGATGTCGAGCGCTTCCTCGACATGGCGGAGCGGATCCTCCCGCGCCGCGACGTCACGGTGGACAGCGCGATGCGCGACCACCTCGCCGCGCTCCACGCGCGGCTGGTCGGCTGACGACGCGGCTCGTCGTCCTCGGGAGCGGCTCGAAGGGGAACGCCTTCGCGCTGCTCCACGAGGATGCCCTGCTGCTGCTCGACGCCGGCTTTTCCCTCCGCGAACTCGACCGCCGCCTCGCCCTCGCCGGCCTCGACCCGGCGATGCTCGTCGCCGTCGCCGTGACCCACGAGCACGGCGATCACGCGAGCGGCGCCGTGAAGCTCGCAAAGCGCCACGACATTCCGCTCGTCTCGTCGATGGGGACGTGGCGTGCCCTCGCGAAGGGCGGCGAGCCGTGCGACTGGCTCCCGACGGGATCCCGCGGACCGGCCGAGGTGGGGCCGTTCCTTGTCGAGTCGTGCCCGACCTCGCACGATGCCGCGGAGCCGGTGGCGCTCGGCGTTCGGCTGCCCGATGGCACGTCGCTCGGGATGGCCACCGACCTCGGCCGGCCGACGCAGGCGGTGCGCTGGTTCCTGCGCGAGCGGCACTGCCTCGTCCTCGAGTCGAACCACGACGAGGCGCTGCTGCGCACCAGCGGCTACCCGGCGAGCGTGCAGGACCGCATCGCGGGCCACGGCGGCCATCTCTCGAACCACGACTGCGCGCGGCTGCTCGAGGAGGTGCATCACGAGCACCTCACGACGGTGGTGCTGGCGCATCTCTCGCAGCGCTGCAACACCCCCGATGCCGCGCGGACGATCGTGGACGGCGCCCTTCGCACGAAGGGGTTCGCGGGCGAGCTGGTGCTGGCCGAGCAGGAGGGGCCGATGGCCCCGATCGCGGTGCGCGGCCCCGCCCAGCGCACCCTCTTCTAGGACGCCTCGGCCACCAGCTGCGCCCGCAATTCGGCCAGCCGCTCGGGTGACTCGCTCGCCGGCGGATAGGCGAGGGGCAGCGCCGAGAGTTCGCGCACCAGGGCTTCCGCCACCAGCAACCGCCCGGTCTCCTTGTCATCGGCCGGGATGCAGTACCACGGCGCGTGCTCCGCTGCGGTCGCCCCGATCGCCTCGGCATACGCGGCCTGGTACGCCGCCCAGTGCCCGCGCTCCGTCAGGTCGCCGGCCGAGAACTTCCAGTTCTTGGTCGGGTCATCGAGCCGCGCGAGGAAACGCTGTCGCTGCTCCTCGGGCGAGAGGTGGAGGAAGATCTTCACGATCCGCGTGCCGTTCCGGGCAAGGTGCGCCTCGTGGTCGCGGATCGACGTGAAGCGCTCGGCCCAGACATCGCCATTGTCGCGGAGCGTCGGCGGCACGCGCTGCGACTCGAGGATGCGCCGATGCACGCGCACGACGAGCACCTCCTCGTAGTACGAGCGGTTGAAGATCCCGATCCGCCCGCGCTCGGGCAGCGCGCGCGTCGTGCGCCAGAGGAAGTCGTGATCGAGTTCCTCCGCGCTGGGGTGCTTGAACGACGTGACCTGGCATCCCTGCGGATTGACCCCCGACATCACCGCCTTGATGCACCCGTCCTTCCCCGCCGCATCCATCGCCTGGAAGATCACCAGCAGCGACCAGCGGTCGTCGGCGTAGAGCAGGTCCTGCAGCTCGCGCATCCGCTTGATCCGCTTCTTGAGCCGCTTCTTGTAGTCGGCCTTGTCGTCGGCCAGCGGGGCGACGCGGGTCGGGCGATCGGCGAGGTCGAGCGCCGCCGGGGCAGCGAGGCGGTAGGGGGTGGGGTCGATGGGCATAGAGTGAGGGGTGAAGGGTGAAGGGTGGAGGGTGAAGGGTGGAGGGTGGAGGGTGGAGGGCGAAGAGTGAAGGGCGGAAAGCGGAGGGCGGAAGGCGGTCAGCTGGCGAACGCGGCGATGCTGACCGCTGCGTGGCCGCCGAATCGCTCCACGATGTCGAGACGGAGCGCATCAACGGTGCATGGGTCGATGGCGATGGCGCGCTGGTACCCGATGGTGGTGCCGCGGGCGAGCGGCTGCCACGCACCGTTGGTGCGCCCGAGGAGTCGCCAGCCCGCGACGTGCTGTCCCTGTTCGATCGGCTCGCGCAGCACCACGCGGCCGACCCGACTGCCGGGGCGCAGCGTGACCTGCGTGCCGTCGCCGTCCGCGCGCACGGTGCCCGCCACCAAGGGATCGGCATCGCGGGCGTCGAGCGCGGCACGCATCCCGGCGAGCCGAGCGACATCGGTCTCGTGGAGGCGACCAGCCCGCGTGGGCGGGACGTTGAGCAGCAGCTTGCTGTTCCGCCCCACCGACGTGTCGTACAGCCGCACGAGATCGTCCACGCTGCGCACCCGATCATCTTCGGCCGCGTGGTAGAACCAGCCCGGCCGGATCGAGGTATCGGTCTCGCCCGGACGCCAGACGCTCCCGTCGGGATCGCCCTCCTGCAGCATCCGCATCACCGCATCGCCACTCATCCCCGGGACCGGCACGACGTCGGGGTCGACCGTCGACCAGTTCGTCTCGCCCGCGACGCCGCGCTCGTTGCCGATCCAGCGCACGTCGGGCCCGGCATCCGAGAAGATCACGGCATCCGGCTGCAGCCGCTTCACCAGCCCCCAAAAGCGCGGCCAGTCGTACACCTGCCGCTTGCCGCTCGGCCCCTCGCCGTTGGCGCCGTCGAACCAGACCTCGTGCACCGGCCCGTACCGCGTCAGCAGCTCGGTGAGCTGGTCGCAGTAGAAGTCGGAGTAGCGGTCGCTGCCGTACACGGCGGCGTTGCGATCCCAGGGCGAGAGGTAGAGTCCGAGTCGGAGGCCATCGGCGCGGCAGGCATCGGCTACCGCCTGCACCACGTCACCCCGGACCGGCGATGCGGCGACCGAGTGCTGCGTCGTCGCGGTGGGCCAGAGGCAGAAGCCATCGTGATGCTTCGCGGTCAGCACCAGCGCCCGGAAGCCGGCGACCTTCGCGGCGCGGGTCCACTGGCGCGCGTCGAAGGCGCTGGGATCGAAGATCGCCGGCGACTCGGTGCCGTCGCCCCACTCGCGGTCGGTGAAGGTGTTGACGCCGAAATGGGCGAAGAGGGCGAGCTCGTCGCGCTGCCACGTCAGTTGCGCGGGGGTCGGACGCGGACGGGCACGCCCCTGAGACGACAGGTGGCGTGCCCCAAGCAGTGCGGCGGAGGACGAAGCGAGGAAGGTGCGGCGCCGCATCAGGTCACCTCGTCAGGCCGTCGTCAGGTCGCGAGATCCGGGTCTTCGGGAACCTTCACGTTCGTCGGGCGCGGCGACGGCGGGCCGACGCGCTTCAGCGTCACCGCCTTCTGGAGGCCGCCACCGCTCAGGGTGATCGCCTCCTTCCGCGCCTTGAGGTCGTAGATCTCCCACTCGCCGCCGAGGGCGATCCAGATCTTGTTCGCCTTGACGCGCCAGCGGACGATTTCCTTGCCCCAGCTGGCGCTCGAGTCCGCCCGGATGATGACCTCGCGCGGGCCGTTCCTGGTGTCGGTGCCGGCGTCGACCCGCCAGGTGCCGGTGAGATCGGGCCCCTTCGCCTGCGCGGCGAGCGGTGCCGCGGCGAGCGCAGCAAGGGCGAGGACGGCGGCAAGACGACGGACCACGGCACTTCACTCCGGTTCAAGGACGACCAAGGGACGCGCCAAAGATACTCGGGCGCACACTCACCGGTTCCCTGCCCCAAGCATCTGTTCCCGGATCGCCTTGAACTCGGTCCCCGGCTTCCAGGCCGGCCAGACCTCGGCATCGGCGACCTTGCGCCCCACGCGATAGAGCAGCGTGAGGTCGTTGATCGCCCCGCGCAGGTCCCACCCCGGCTCGACGCTGTCGGCCGGCTGGTGATAGAGCGAGTCGAGCCAGCGGCGGTTGTGCTGCTCGCCGTACTCGGGCGGCCGATCGAGATAGCTCTTCCCCTCGTCCACGTAGAGCGCCGGGACGCCCTTCTTCGCGAACTCGAAGTGGTCGCTCCGGTAGAAGAACCCCTTCTCCGGCTCGCTGTCGCCAAGCACCGTGCGTCCCTCGACCTGTGCGACCTCGCGGAGCACATCCTCGAGCGTGGTGTTGCCGAGACCGACGACGGTGATGTCGCTGGTCGGGCCCCAGGCGTTGAGCACGTCGACGTTGATGTTGGCCACCGTGCGCTCGAGCGGATAGAGCGGATGCTCGGCGTACCACTTCGCCCCGAGGAGGCCGCTCTCTTCAGCGGTGACGGCGAGGAAGAGGAGGGAGCGCTTCGGCGCGCCGGCCGTGGCGAAGGCGCGCGCCAGCTCCACGATGCCCGCGGTGCCCGAGGCGTTGTCGCGGGCGCCGTTGGCGATCGAGTCGCCGTTGACCGGCGTCACGATGCCGAGGTGGTCCCAGTGCGCGGTGAAGATCACGTGCTCGTCGGCGAGCGCCGGGTCGCTGCCGGGGAGGCGCGCGACGACGTTGCGCGAACGGATGTCGCGCACCTGCTGCGTGATGCGGAAGGCTGCCGTGCCGCTGAGCGACACGGGGCGGAACGCCGGCGTCACCGCGACGCGGCGCAGCGAATCGAGGTCGAGCCCTGCCGTGCGGAAGAGCTCGCTCGCCTTCGGCGAGGTCATCCATCCCTCGACCGCGACGCGGCCGGCATTGTTGTCGGCGCTCCGGAGATCGATCAGCTCTCGGCCGCTCCAGCTCCCCTTCACCACGCCCCAGCCGTAGCCGGCCGCGGCATCATCGTGGATGATGATCGCGCCGGCCGCGCCCTTGGCCGACGCGATCTCGTACTTGTAGGTCCAGCGGCCGTAGTAGGTCATCGCCGGGCCGCGGAACATCGCGGTGTCGAGCACGGCCGGATTCGCGGCGCTCGGGACGGCGGGGTCGCCGACCAGCATCAGGATCACCTTGCCGCGGACGTCCACGTCCTTGAAGTCGTTCCAGCTGTACTCGGGGGCCTCGACGCCGTAGCCGACGAAGACGATCTCGCTCGGCGGCACGACGACCTCGGGGACGGTGCGCCGCGACGAGAGGACGTAGTCATCGCCGAAGACCAGCGGGATCGGCGTCGTGCCGATGGCGACGTTCGCGGCGGCAGTGCCGGTGATGCCGACCATCTCGACGGCCTGCGTGAAGGTGCCGTCCGGATTGCCGGGGGCGAGGCCCGCCGCGCGGAACTGCGCCTCGAGGTAGCGCACTGTCTTCTCCTCGCCGGGGGTGCCGGGCGCACGCCCCTCGAGCGAGTCGGCGGCGAGGACCTGGATGTCGGCGAGGAGGCGGTCGGCGGAGAGATCGGGTGCGGCGTCGGCCAGCGGCTCGCAGGCGGCGAACACGACAAGGGCGGCGCAGCAGGCAACGCGGGCGAGGGCCATCCGGGCGGGTCCGTGGTGGCAGGAGGTGTGGGGGATGCCCTCAGGATATCGCGGACGTGGGGGTGCGGGCAATCGGTGCGACGCAAACGGCCACCCCGAGGGGTGGCCGTCGCGTTGCGCGATCGGGTCGCGGTGAGGCCTACGCGCGCTCCCCGGCAGTCAGTCGCTGCACGAGTCGGGCGCTCGCCACCATGCCGAGCAGTGCGAAGAGCAGACTCGGGTAGCGCACAGACGGGTCGGTGACAGCCGAGACGAGCATCACGGTCACGCCGCCGAGCAGCAGCGTGAGCATGCCATACGAGCGAGAGCGTTTCCGGAAGGCGAACGCGGCGATGCCGATCGCGAGCGCGACAGAGAGTTGGAGCAGGAGGTCGGGCATGAGGGGGAACTCCAACGATTGGGGGAACTAGCCGTCACCAAAGCACGCCGACCAAGACCGCCACGCCATCGGCAGCGCGTTGAGATTGGACATAGCGTACTTCCAGGAGCGGTGCCGGGCCGTTCCGCGTTCGGAGCACCGCCCCAACACCTGCCTGCCAGCCCAACCCCGTTCGACGGCCGCGGCATCGGGATGTCTCGAGATCGCCATCGTCGACGAGGACCGGCACGCCGCACCGATCGTAGTCGCCGAGGTAGCCTCCTACGTCCGCCGCGAGGAACGGCACCACCGATCCGAGCGGGCGAGGTGGGCCGATGACGACGCCGCCATCAAGTCGGAAGGTGGTGATGCGACTGGCATCGGCCGACGCGGAGTGCACCGCGACGCCGACACGCGGCGCGAACCATCGGACGCCGGGAGGGACCGCGACTCCGATGCTTGCGGCGGGACCCGGCTGCCGATCGAACGTCGAAATCGGAGCGTGATATGCCGTCGGGGCGAACACGCCGACGGCGGCCGTGACGGCCATCGAGCGGGTCGCAGCCTGACTTGAGGTCACCCAGGGCAGGCCGCAGACCAAAAACGACAGCGCGGCGAGGACGATTCGCATACCTCAACATCACCCACTCGGCCGAAAACGCAAACGGCCACCCCGAGGGGTGGCCGTCGCACTGCGCGATCGGGCGAGCCGATCAGTACATCCCGCCCATGCCGCCCGGCGCGGCCGGGGCAGCGGGCTTGTCCTCCTTCTTCTCCACGACCACGCACTCGGTGGTCAGGAGGAGCCCCGCGATCGACGCGGCGTTCTGCAGCGCGGTGCGGGTGACCTTCGTCGGGTCGATGACGCCGGCCTTGACCAGGTCCTCGTACTCGTCCGTCGCGGCGTTGTAGCCGAAGCCCTTCTCCTTCGACTCCTTCACCTTCGCCACGACGATCGAGCCCTCGACGCCGGCGTTCGACGCGATCGCACGGATCGGCGCCTCGATGGCGCGACGGATGATGTCGACGCCGATCTTCTCGTCGCCGGTCCCCTTCACCTTGTCGAGCACGTGCTGGACGCGGATCAGCGCCACGCCGCCGCCCGGGACGATCCCCTCCTCGACGGCCGCGCGGGTCGCGTGGAGCGCGTCCTCGACGCGGGCCTTCTTCTCCTTCATCTCGGTCTCGGTCGCCGCGCCGACGTGGATCACCGCCACGCCGCCCGCGAGCTTCGCGAGGCGCTCCTGCAGCTTCTCGCGGTCGTAGTCCGAGGTGCTCTTGTCGATCGCCGCGCGGATCTCGGCGATGCGGCCCTGGATCGCGTCGTCCTTGCCCTTGCCGTCGACGATCGTGGTGTTGTCCTTGTCGATCACGACGCGCTTGGCCTGGCCGAGGTCGGCGAGGGTCGCGTTCTCGAGCTTGAAGCCGACTTCCTCGCTGATGACGTTGCCGTTGGTCAGGATGGCGATGTCACGCAGCATCTCCTTGCGGCGGTCGCCGAAGCCCGGGGCCTTCACGGCCGCGACCTTGAGCGTGCCACGGAGCTTGTTGACGACCAGCGTCGCCAGCGCCTCGCCCTCGATGTCCTCGGCGATGATGAGCAGCGGCTTGCCCGACTGCGCCACCTTCTCGAGGACCGGGAGCAGCTCCTTCATCGCCGAGATCTTCTTGTCGTGGATGAGGAGGTACGGCGCGTCGAGGACGGCCTCCATCGCCTCCGGATCGGTGACGAAGTACGGCGAGAGGTAGCCGCGGTCGAACTGCATGCCGTCCACGGTCTCCAGCGTGGTCTCGAGGCCCTTCGCCTCCTCGACCGTGATCACGCCTTCCTTGCCGACCTTCTCCATCGCCTCGGCGATGAGCTTGCCGATCTCGGAATCGTTGTTCGCCGAGATGGTGCCGACCTGGGCGATGTCCTTCTTGCCGTTGGTCGGGACCGAGAGGGCCTTGAGCTCGCCGACGAGGGCCTCGACGGCCTTGTCGATGCCGCGCTTCAGCTCCATCGGGTTCGAGCCGGCGGTGACGTTCTTGAGCCCCTCGCGGAAGATCGCCTGGGCGAGCACGGTCGCGGTGGTGGTGCCGTCGCCGGCGAGGTCGGAGGTCTTGGTGGCGACCTCCTTCACCATCTGGGCGCCCATGTTCTCGACGGCGTCCGAGAGCTCGACTTCCTTGGCGACCGACACGCCGTCCTTGGTGACGGTCGGCGAGCCGAACTTCTTGTCGATGACCACGTTCCGGCCCTTGGGGCCCAGCGTGACCTTCACGGCCTCGGCCAGGGCGTCCACGCCCTTCTTCAGCTTGGCACGGGCCTCGACATCAAACAGCAGATCCTTCGCAGCCATTGCGCTGACTCCAATTCAGAGAGGTTCGGTTCAGCCGATCTTCGCGAGAACGTCCGAGGCCTTGATGATGATCACCTCGGTGCCGTCGATCGTGAACGGCGTGCCGCTGTACTTCCCGTAGAGCACGGTGTCGCCGACCTTGAGGTCGACCGGCACCCGCTCGCCCTTCTCGAAACGCCCCGGCCCGACGGCGATCACCTCGCCCTGGGTCGGCTTCTCCTTGGCGGTGTCGGGGATGTACAGCCCGCCCCGCATCGACTCGCCCTCTTCGCTCGGCAGGAGCACCACGCGATCCTCGAGCGGGGTGACCTTGATCTTCGTCTTCGCAGCCATCGCCTGCCTCCAACACTGCAGTGAGTGGTTGTTGATGGTCCTGGAACTCTGGCACTCACACCGGCCGAGTGCCAACCGCGGACAAACCTAGGGGCGGACGAGGCGAAGTCAAGCCGAGCCGAGGCGCCCCAAGTGCCGACGCGACAGCGCGTTGGCAATCGGCGTGCCGGAGTGCTAGGTCAGTTTGGCTGGTCGTTTTGGCGGGGTCTGTCGGAAGGGCCGTGGGCCGTGGGCCTTGGGCCGTGAGGATGCTGCCTCATGGCTCATGGCTCACGGCTCATGGCCTACAGATCAAACCTGATCTCCCCCCCGACATACCGGCTCGACTCGCGGTAGAACTGCCGCTGGGTCGAGAGGCCGTCGTGGGCGATGAGCCCCAGGGCGACGCGGTGGCGGGCGTCGCGGCCGAGCTCGATGGCGACGCGGGCCGTCGTGCTGGAACGCCAGTTCACCGCCTCGGAGAACTCCATGTGCACCCCGGCGATCAGGCGGCCGGGGGAGCGGCCGAGGAAGCCGTCCTTGCCGCGGTAGTCGATCGCCACCACCGCCAGCCCGCCGGGGAGGTCGAGCTGGTCGGCGTAGGCACTGCCGGCGGCGAGGCGCAGCCGGGCCTGCCCCATCCGGATCCCAACCCAGCCGAGGGCGATCTCGCGGGTCCAGTCGAGCCGGCGGACGTTGAAGCGTTCGCTGTACTCATCGCCCAGATGCGATGACTCGTGGTAGAGCTGGACCGCGAGCTCGACCTTCTTGTGCGCCGGACCGTGGGCGGTGAAGCCGACGGTCCAGTCGTTCGAGATCAGCCCGCTCTTGGGGTCGCTCAACGAGAACCGGGCCTGCGTCCCGACCAGGAAGTCGAGCGCCCACGGCCGCCGGCCGCCGCTCAGCGTCACGACCGGGAGCGCCTCGGCCAGCACGACGTCGGCCTCGGTCCCGGAGCCGAAGCGCGAGTCGCCGCGGGTCACCGCGATGATCCGGCCGGCGAATCCCGACGCCAGCGGCGCGGCGTAGGGCAGCTCGAACGCGGGGACATTCTCGGGGAGGAACCGCTGGGCGGAGGCCGGGGCCGGGAACGTCACGGCGAGGGCCAGGAGGAGGCGGGTCGGGAGCCGGGGCACGCTTCCAAGATAGGGGGATCGGAACCGGGCGCGACACCGCCGCGTTGTCAGAATGCGGTTCGACCTGTAGATCATTGAGTGCACCCAGCGCTCGCTGTCTGCCCACCCCGGGAGAATGCGATGCTGTCCCTGCTGTTCCTTCTCGCCACCGCCGCGCCGGACTCGCTGCCAGTGCGGGTCGCCGTGGACTCGGCCCGCCACACCGTCCTCCTCACGGCGGGGCCCTTCACGATTGCCGGGGCCGACCCGCACGCTGCCCATCACGGCGGCGGTCACGGCCACGGGCACGCCGACGAGCTGCCAGTGCTCGATTTCGCCTGGCCGCTCGACGGCTGGCTGCGCGGCGTGGCGCTCGAGCTCACCGACGCCGCGGGGCGTCCGCTCCCGCGACGGCTCGTGCACCACATCAACGTGGTCAACTTCGGCCGGCGACAGCTTTTCTACCCGGCCGTTGAGCGCACCCTGGCGCTGGGTCAGGAGACCGAGGACATCACGCTGCCGAAGACCGTGGGCGTCCCGGTGTCGCGGGGGATGCCGATGGGGCTCATCCTCGCCTGGCACAACCCCGACACGATGGCAGTCACTGGCGTGACGGTGCGGCTGCGCCTGACGTGGACGCCGACCAACCAGGTCCCCCGCCCCGTCTCGGTGCTCCCCGCGTACCTCGATGTCGTGGACCCGGTCGCGTCGCCGGTGGACTTCGACCTCCCGGCGGGGCCGCAGCGCTTCGCCGCGGACCACGCGATGCCGATTCCCGCGCGCATCATCGGCGTCAGCGGCCACGTGCACGACTACGGCCTCGACATCACGCTCGATGCGCTCCGCGGCACGAATCCGTCGCGCGTGCTGCGGGTGGCAACGCGTCGGGATGCGGGCGGTCGCGTGCTGGGAGTGGAGCGGCAGCTGCCGGGGGTGCGCGGGCGCGGGATCAAGCTCGAGGCGGGCACGACGTACCGCGTCACCGGACGCTACGACAACCCGACCGGTCGCACCATCGCGAAGGGCGCGATGGTGCACCTGGTGATGCTCGTCGCCCCCGAGCGGATGGATGACTGGCCCGCCGTGGATCCCGGCGATGCGCGTTACGCGCGCGACGTGGCGTGGCTCAGGGGGCGCGGGAAGTAGGTCGCCCTACTCGACGATGCGCCGCACCCCGACCCAGCGGCGCAGCCACCAGCGGCCGTCAGGATCGTCCTCGGCGAGGCGGCTCAGGCGCACGCCGCGCGATGCGGAATGGATGAAGCGGCCGTCGCCCACGTAGAGCCCGACATGCGTGACGCGCTGGCCCTGCTCGCTGAAGGTGAGGATGTCGCCCGGCAGGAGCGCGTCCATCTCGCGACGGATCGCGATCCCCGCCTCCGCCTGCGACAGCGAGGTGCGCGGCAGGCGAATCCCCTGCTGCCCGTAGGCGTACCAGATCAGCCCCGAGCAGTCGAAGCCACCCGAGCCGTCGCCGGTGCCGCCCCAGACATATGGCTGGCCCATCTCCTCGACCGCCGTCGCCACCACCGCGTCGAGCAGGCGCGCCTTCTCCGTGGGGATCCCCGCGGCACGCAGGCGATCGCCGGTCGCCCGCGGCGTCCAGAGTCCTGCCGTCTCGTTGCTGCCCCTGGCCCGGGTTCGTGACGCGCGACGCC
>DASTAN010000052.1:0-5438 GCA_035712665.1 Gemmatimonadales bacterium | reverse complement strand
AGATCGTCGCCGGAGCCCAGTCGCTCGTCGCCCCGGGCCGCTGACGATGGCGACGCGCCGGACCGCCCTGCTGGTCTTCGTGCTCGGGCTCGCCTCGGCGTGCGCGACGCCGGGGCAGGTCCGGCGCGTCGAGACCCAGCTCGCGATGATGCAGCGCGAGCAGGAGCGCCGCGACTCGGTGCGCGCCGCCGAGCTCGCCGCGATCATCCAGCTGCAGCGCGTCGTGCTCGATTCGCTCGATCGCACCGGTCGCCAGCTCGCCAGCGTGAAGGGCGAGATGTCGAGCGAGTTCGTCGAGGTGCGCCGCAACTTCCTGCAGGTGCAGCAGCTGCTCGGGCAGAGCCAGGCGCAGCTCTCGCGCCTCAGGGCCGAGATCGAGGCGCGCCAGGACGCCGCGCCGGTCGACACCGCGCCCGCCGGGCCGGCCACGCCCGGCACCGGCCGCCCCACGCCGCCCGCCACGACGCCCTCCGCGGGCGTGCCGTCGGCCGAGCAGCTCTACGTGACCGCGCAGGGCCAGCTGCAGCAGGGCGCGCGTGGCGCCGCCCGCACGGCGTACCGTGACCTGCTCCGCCTCCACCCGACGTCCTCGCGCGTGCCCGACGCGTTCTTCGGTCTGGCCCAGACGTTCGAGGGCGAGCAGGCCGACTCGGCAGCGGTCTACTTCCGCGAGGTCGCGACCAACTTCGCCGACTCGCCCCGGGCACCGCGCGCGATGTACAAGCTTGGCGTGATGGCCGAGGCCCGCGGCGACGTGGCCGAGGCGCGGAGCTGGTACCAGCGCGTGGTCACCGACCGCTGGCGCGGGACCGATGATTACAGCCTCGCGGAGGAACGCCTCCGCCGGCTGCGCTAGCCACATCCGATGACCAATCCGCGCGGCGAGATGCCGTTCCTCGAGCATCTCGAGGAACTGCGGTCGCGCCTGCTCCGCTCCATCCTCGCCCTCGTGGTCGGGGTCGGGGTCGGCTTCTGGGCCGTGCTGCGCTTCGACGTGGTGCGCGCGCTCAAGACGCCGATCGCGCCGTTCCTCCCCGGCGGTCGGCTGGCCGTCTTCGCGCCGACCGAACCGTTCATGATCACGATGAAGCTCGGGCTCCTCGCCGGGGCCGTGCTCGCGTCGCCGGTCATCCTCTACCAGGTCTGGGCCTTCCTGTCGCCGGCGCTCTACGAGCGCGAGAAGAAGGCGATGATCCCCGCGCTGGCGTTCGGCCTGCTGCTCTTCCTCGCCGGCGGCGTCTTCGGCTGGCTGGTGGCGATGCCGCTGGCGCTCAAGTTCCTGCTCGGCTTCCAGCCCGACGTCTTCAACGCGATGATCTCCTACAAGGAGTACTTCTCGTTCGTGACGTCGATGCTGCTCGGGCTCGGCCTCGCGTTCGAGCTCCCGCTGGTGATGATCGTGCTGGCCTGGCTGGGCATCTTCGATGCGCGTCGGTACGGGCAGTTCCGTCGGTTCGCGGTGCTCGGCTGCTTCATCGCCGGGGCACTCCTGTCGCCCGGCGGCGACCTGGTCACGATGCTGATCTACACCGGGCCGCTGCTCGCGCTGTACGAGCTCGGCGTGCTGGGGAGTCGCCTCGTGCGGCGGCGCGCGCCGACGATCGCCGCCGGCGTGCTCCTCCTGCTGCTGGCCGCGCCACCGGTCGAGGCGCAGGTCGTGACGCCCCTCGGCGGGGGACGACCGCGGGGGAGCCAGGCCGAGCGGTCCGCCGGCGACACGCTGCGCCGACCGGGGGAGGCCCGGAGGATCGACAGCAGCACGGCCAAGCGACTCGGGCTCCCGTCGGGGCCCGAGCGTCGCTTTCCGGAGCCCGATTCGGTGATGCGGGCGCTCCTCGAGCGGACCGGCTTCGCGATCACCCGGTTCCTCGGCGACACGGCGATCCTGCTGGCGGACTCCTCGCGCATCGTGCTGACCGGGAAGGCGGCGACCGACCGCGAGGGGGCGATCCTCGAGGCCGGGCGGATCGTGTACGACGACCCCAACTGCTCCGTGATCGCGAGCGGCGAGCCGAGACTCTTCGAGGAAGGGAAGATCGCGGTGGGTCGGACCCTCCGCTTCGACACCTGCCAGGAGCGCGGCATCTTCGGCGACGCCCTCACCACCTTCGACGAGCTCGGCGGCAACTGGTTCGTGCGCGGCAACCTCGCCGTGGACTCGTCGGCGTCGCGGCTCTACGCGGCGGGCAGCGAGTTCACCTCGTGCGACCTCCCGGTGCCGCACTACTCGTTCGTCGCGGGGCAGGTGAAGTGGGTGTCGCAGTCGGTGCTCGTCGCGCGCCCCGCGGTGCTCTACATCCGCGACGTCCCGATCGCGTGGCTGCCGTTCCTCTTCCAGGACACCAAGCCCGGGCGACGCTCGGGGATCCTGATCCCGCAGTTCGGCTTCAACGACATCGTGCGCCCGACCCGCGGCTACAACCGCCAGGTCACCAACATCGGCTACTACTGGGCGCCGAACGACTACGTCGACCTCACCGCGCGCTTCGACTGGTTCAGCAATCGCTACATCCAGTACGGCGGCGAGCTGCGCTATGACTGGCTCGACCGGCAGATCAGCGGCGGGCTCGGCGCGAGCCGCCAGGTCGAGACCGAGGGCGGCTCGTCGTTCCAGTTCCGCTGGCAGCACGCCCAGCGCTTCTCCGCGGCGACGACGCTGAACCTCTCGCTCAACTACGTCAGCGATTCGCGCATCGTCGCGGGCAACGCCGTGGACCCGCTGCAGACCACGCAGCAGATCCTCAGCTCGCTCAACCTCACCCGCCGGTTCCGGTGGGGCCAGGTGACGCTCGGCGGCCTCCGCCGCCAGAGCGTGACGGACGGCTCGGGGACGCAGGGATTCCCGACCCTCGCCATCGCCCCGAACCCGATCGACTTCGGCACCAACGTCACCTGGTCGCCGTCGTTCACGCTCAACAACGAGACGCAGTTCAAGACGCCGCTCCCGACGCAGGTCGTGGTGCGGCCCGACGGCGGGCTCGACACGCTCGCGGTCACGGGCGGCTCGCGCTCGACGTCGATCGACCTCCAGACCCCGCTCCGCCTCTGGGGCTTCAACTGGCGGAATGCGGTGCGCCTGACCGACCGCCAGGTCGATGCGCGCCAGGTGGTGACGCGGAAGATCCCCAACGAGGCGACGCCCGATCCGACCGACTCGCTCACCGTGACGGAGGTGCGGGGCGGCGATTTCGCCTCGGGCCTCGACTGGGAGACCGGGTTCAACCTGCCGCAGCTCTTTCGGGGCTCGCTCAAGCTGCAGCCGACGGTGAACATCCGGAACGCCAGCAGCGGGGCGTTCCTGCTGCGCAACGCCTACACCAACGGCGAGTGGATCGCGCAGTCGAAGCGCCTCGAGTTCGGCTTCACGGCGACGCCGGCGATCTTCGGCTTCCTCAACCGCCCGATCGGGCCGATCCAGCGGTTCCGCCACGCGCTGAACCCGCTGCTGAACTTCGCGTGGTCGCCGGAGGCCGAGGTGTCGGCGGCGTACGCGCGCGCGGCGAACGGCGGGCGCGAGCCGACCCCGGAGCAGCTGACGGTGCCGCAGCGGATGACCTTCTCGATCGGGCTCCAGCAGACGTTCGAGGGGAAGCCGCGGCGCGCGGCCGGGGACACCGGTGCCACCGCGACCGACCGGCCCGCGATCAAGCTCCTGGCGCTCACCACGTCGCCGATCGTCTACGACTTCGAGCAGGCGAAGCGCGAGGGCCGCACCGGCTGGGTCACGCCCGCGATCACCAACTCAGTCCAGAGCGACCTCATCCGCGGCCTGCAGCTGTCGCTCACGCACGATCTCTGGGAAGGCCAGGTCGGCACCGACACTGCCCGCTTCTCGCCCTTCCTGGCGAACGTCCAGGCCAACTTCTCGCTCACCGGCGGGACGTTCCGCGGGATCGGTCGGCTCCTCGGGCTGGTGGGAGCCGAGGACGCCAAGGGCGGCGCACGGCGCAGCGCTGCCGACACGATGCTGCCGACCTACGCCTCCGCCAGCAATGCGCGGTTCCGGCCCGGCTCGTTCGGCGCGATGAACCAGGGGATGGGGCTGGGTGGGGGTGGCGAGTTCCGGACCAGCGTGACCTACTCGCTCTCGCGGCAGCGCAATGGCGGCGGCGCGGTGGCTCCGCTCCCCACCCAGCCTGGCGGCTTCCCGGAGGACCCGCTCGGCGGCCTCCCGATCCCGCTGCCGGGCACCACGGGGGCACAGAGCAACCTCGGCCTGAATGCCGCATTCTCGCCGACGCCATTCTGGACCGTCTCGTGGCAGACGCAGTACAACGTGACGCAGGGGCGCTTCGAATCGCACCAGGTCCAGCTCCAGCGGGATCTCCACGACTGGCGCGCCTCGTTCAACTTCGTCCGCAACCCGAACGGCAACTTTGCGCTGTTCTTCAGCGTGTATCTGCTGAACCTGCCGGACATCAAGTTCGACTACAACCAGACGACCTTGCAGGATCAGTGATCGCCGTGAATCGCTTGCCGCTGGCCGCCGTGGGCCCTACTCTTCAGGGTTCCCGCAGTCCCGTTTCGCCCTGCACCTCCGGATGCCCATGACGCTCGACAAGCTCAAGGTCGCCGCGCGCCAGCACGAGCAGCGCGAGGAGTGGGGGGCGGCGATCGAGCTCTACCGTCAGGCCATTCGCGCGGCCGAGGCGGCCGGCGAAGGGGCCGATCCGGCGCTCTACAACCGGATCGGCGACCTGGCCCACAAGGCCGGGCAGGACGCGACGGCCTGCGAGGCGTGGGAGCAGGCCGCGGTCCGCTACGGCGAGCAGGGATTCTTCAACAACGCGATCGCGCTGTGCGGCAAGATCCTGCGGGTCGATGCCGCCCGGGTCGCGACGCATCTCTCGCTGGCCCGATTCCACGCCAAGAAGCGCGTGATCTACGACGTGCGGCAGCACCTGACGGCGTACCGCGACCAGATGGCGCGGCGCGGCGCCGAGGCCGATGCCGGTGTGGCCCTCCACGGCTTCGGGGCGGAGTTCGCCTCGTGGCGGGAGCTGCAGGTCCTCCTCGACGAACTCCTCGGGCGGGAGGGCGGCGGCGACGCCGACGCCAGCGACGAACGCAGCGGCGAGGGCGGGAGCGGACTCGTCTTCCTCGACATCGAGCCGGGGAAGATCGCGATCCCGCCCTCGGTCGCGGGTGGGAGCACCCCCCTCGTCATCGAGCACACCTCGCTGTCCGACATCGCCCCGCCGGAGCCGTCCGCGGCCTCGCCGATGGACGGGCTTGAGCCGACGATCTCCATCGTCCCGGATGGGGCGCCGCCCGCGACGCCGGCGCTGTCCGACCTGGTCGACATCGAACACACTGCCGATGCCGTCGGGCCGACCGTGACCCTCGATGGCCTGGAGGGCGTGGCCCTCGCCGAGCCCGGGCTCTCCGCGGAGCCGGGTGCGCTGGATGGGCTGGAGGCGACCGCCTTCGAGGCGCCG
>DASTAN010000051.1:0-3585 GCA_035712665.1 Gemmatimonadales bacterium | reverse complement strand
CGGATCTCACGGGTGACCCGATCAAAGCGATCGATCGTGACGAGGGCGCAGTCGAGGACGGCGGCCCAGCGGGCAGCAAGGGTGGGGGCGGCGGTGGTCATCGGTCGGGCTCGCAGGGTGGGAGACCCTTCTGGTAGCCGTCCCCTCCCGCGAAGGTTCCCGCGGCTCTAGGCTTCCCGGATGGCAACCACCCGACTCGGCGGCCGGACCTCGCAGGTCGCCCTCGCCTCGCCAGCCGCGCGGCGTGCCCTCGCCGAGCGCCACCCGGCGATGGCGATTCTCGTCGACGCCGCGCACCCGATCCCGCGTACCCTCCCCGATCCTCGGCCCCTGACCCACCTCGCGGTCCGGACCGTCGTGGCCCAGCTGGTCTCGACGGCCGCCGCCGAAACGATCACCACTCGCCTTCTGGACACCCACGGCTCGTACGAGGCGATCGTCGCGTGGGCGATGGCGGAGCCGGTCGACGCCCCGCCGTCGCAGGGGCTCTCGCGGGCGAAGCGGCAGGCACTCGCGGCGTGGGGGCGGATGGTGGCAGCCGAGGGCGACCCGCGACCCCGCTGGGCCGGGCTCGATGCCGAGGGGCTCCAGCGGGAGATCACGAAGCTGCGGGGCTTCGGGCGCTGGAGTGCGGAGATGCTGGCGATCTTCGGCTTCGCGCACCCCAACATCTGGCCCGAAGGGGATGCCGGGGTGCAGCGGGTGATGAGGACCCTCGTCCCGCGGATGAAGGCCCCGGGACACCGGAAGCTGGTGGCGGGGTACGAGACGCTGGCGACGCTCTGCTGCTGGTCGGTGCTCGACCGCGGGCGGCTGGAGCAGTGCCGTGCCCGGTTGTAGATTGCTCGCCGACCCGCTTTCCGGAGCCTGACGATGCCGAAGACCCTTCCCGAGCTCGCCTACATCATGATGCTGCTCGGCACCTTTCTCAGCGTGTTCCTGCTGGGGCACCTGAGCGCGCGCGGGGCCGGCTACACCGAGTGAGCCCGGCTCGGTGCCGTCACGGCACCGAGAGCAGGTCGAAGGCTGCAATCCCCGTGTTGGCTTCCACTCCCGAAGCCGGCACGGGGATCGTCGTGCGCGGCGGGTTCAGCCCGCTGAAGTCATCGGGCGCGAAGATCAGCAGCTGCGAACTCGGCGAGAGAATCCAGTAGCCGAAACGATCGTTCACCGGCACCTCGGGGGTGATCGTGCAGCGACAGGCGCCGGTGGTGCGTGGCTGCACGTCCAGGACCGGCTTCTTCCCCGAGAAGTTCCGGATCACCGGCGTGAACAGGACACGACCGTCGTCGAGCACGTTGTCGACGATCATCCGGACGGTGCCCGTCGGGTTGGCGATGGTGGCGCGCGTCTCGCTCACGGATTCGCCGAGCCCGCTCGGCCGGATCAAGGCCCACCCCAACGTGAGGGAAGGGGTCAGGGGACGTTCGATGATCCCGACCGACTGTCCGGGGATGGCACCGACACTGACGCCGTTCTGGATCACCTCCACCGGGTAGTAGAGGTAGTTGGTGACCTCGATGCGGAATCGCGCCGCGGCGACCTGGTTGACCTCGACCTCGGCCGTGCCGGTGACACCACCCGTCGTCGCGCGCACCGTCACCCGCCCGTCGACCAGCGCGGTGAACCGTCCGGTGGCATCGATGGAGCCGGTCGGCGCCTCCGGGAACAGCGACCAGGTCACGGTCCGTGTCGTGTCGCGGCCACCGAACTCATCGAAGACCGCAGCCTGGAACGCCACGGTGCTTCCCGGCGCGAGCAGCGCGCTGTCGGGCGTGACCTCGATGCGCCCGATCGCGGCCTCCGCGGTGGTGAAGGCGAGGGTGCCGGTGATGCCGCTGATCGTGGCCGTGATGCTGACCTGGCCGGGCGCACCGACACCAAGGGCGAGGCCGAACGGCGTCACGCGGGCGCGGGTCGAGTCCGATGAGGCCCAGATCGGCTCAGGCGCCGCGATCACCCGCCCCTGGCCATCCAGTGCCTCGGCCCGGACGCGCACGGTGTCGCCGACCTTGAGCAGCGTCTTCGGTGCGGTGAGGCGCACCGACACCACGCCGCCGGGGAGGATCCGCACGTTCACCGTGTCGGCACTCCGCCCGACCGACGCGATCAGCCGAGCATCGCCGACACTCACGCCGGTCGCGAGCCCGCTCGCGGAGACGGTGGCGACGGCCGGCGCGGTGCTGCGCCACGCGACGTTCCCGCTCCCTCCCGATACGGTGGCGGTGAGCTGCCGGGTCTCGCCAACGATCAGCGCGAAGTCCGCGTCGAAGATCGAGACGGTGCCGGTGCCGGAACTCTCCGTCCCGCCGCCGCACCCGGCCAGCGCGAGCGCCAGCGACAGAACGACGGCGTGGTGCATCTCCAGCGTACGGCTCACGTCCCGGCCTTCACCGCGATCTCGGTGATGTGAAGGTTCAGCATGTGGTTGATGCGCATCCCGACGACGCCGTCCGCGGCGATCTCGCTGCGCGGGCGGGTCGCGACGACGGTGCCGTTGACCAGGAACTGCACGCTGTCGCGGGTCGTGGTGACGGCGAGGACGTTCTTCGCGGTCGTCGATTCGTCGGCATCGGCTGGGCGAACGAGGATCGCCGCGGCCTTGGTCCACGGCAGGATGTCGACGGTGGTGGTGCCGGTGCGGCGGCGGATCAGGAATTCGCCGCTGTTCCGGATCACGAAGTAGGTGTAGCCCTGCTCGGCCGAGGCGAGGTTGCTCCCGCCGACGAAGAGGCCGTAGGCCTCCTGGTGATCGGACAGCGGCTTGAAGAAGTGGACCGTCATCGACGCGGTGTAGTTGCCGTTCGCGGTCGTGGCGGGGTGGTACATGATCCCGCTGAAGCGGTTGGTCGTGACGTGGAAGCCGGGCTTCATCTCGACGAACGAGAGCGTGGCGAGCGAGCCGTTGTCGCGATCGGGGCGGACCTGCCAGCCGAGGGTGCGGGCATCGGGCGTGGCCGGGGCCTGGGCGACCAGGACGCCCGGGAGGGCAAGGAGGAACAGGGCACGGATGGCGGCGCGCATCGAGGATCTCCGGTGGTGGGGTCGCGGGGAATCTACCGCACGCCCCGGGGCGCCGTCAGCGTCCGGGCAGGGCGAGCCGTATACTTTTGGTGACGCGTTCCAGACCGTTCCTGTTTCGGCCGGATTTCTTGTGACCGATGCGCTGCTCGACAACCTGACCCGCGCCCTCGGCGAGGCCTACACCATCGAGCGGGAGCTCACCGGTGGCGGGATGAGCCGCGTCTTCGTCGCCCGCGAGCACGCCCTCGGGCGCGAGGTGGTGATCAAGGTGCTGCCGCCCGAGCTGGCGGCCGGGATCAACCGCGAGCGGTTCCGTCGCGAGGTGCAGCTGGCCGCACGGCTCTCCCATCCGTACATCGTGCCGCTGCTGCACGCCGGCGAGGCGGGCGAGCTGCTCTGGTTCACGATGCCCTACATCCCCGGCGAGTCGCTCCGGGCGCGCCTCGAGCGCGACGGATCGATCCCGGTGCGCGAGGTGGTGCAGTACCTCCGCGATGTCGTCGAGGCGCTGGCGTATGCGCACGGGCGCGGGGTGATCCATCGCGACATCAAGCCGGCGAA
>DASTAN010000050.1:0-2266 GCA_035712665.1 Gemmatimonadales bacterium | reverse complement strand
GGATGGCTACACCTGGATCGTGTCGGCGGTGGAGGCCCCGCGCCGGATCACCTTCACCACGATGGGGACCGACCTCCGGCTCGAGCGCGAGGCGGCGATCATCCCCGGGACCGGTGATTCGCTCGCGATCACCTCGCGCATTTCCTTCGCCGCGACGAATGACACGACGAAGGTCCCCGGGGGCACGCTGATGATCGGGGCGATCCGGCTGATGGAGCAGGCCCGACTCGACCTGCTGAAGGCGCGGCTCGAGGGGCGGCCTGCCCCGGGGGCGCCGGCGACGCCCTGAGCTAGAACATCCTCCCGCCGAGCGGGACATCGTGCGCGGGGCGGAGCAGGACGACCGCCCCGTGGTCGTCGGGGACCCCGAGGACGAGCACCTCGCTCTTCACCCCGGCCACCCGCTTCGGCTCGAAGTTCACCACCGCGACCACCTGCATCCCGACCAGCTGCTCGGGGGTGTAGTGCACGGTGAGCTGCGCGCTCGAGGTCTTGACGCCGAGCTCGGGGCCGAAGTCCACGGTCAGGACGTAGGCTGGCTTGATCGCCTTCGGGTTCGGCTCGGCCGTGAGGATGCGGCCGACGCGGATGTCGACGGCATCGAAGCCGTGGGCCGTGAGCCTCGGGCCCTGAGGAGAGTTCTGGTCAGTCATCGATCAGTGCTCACTTCTCGAGGCCCAAGGCCCAAGGCCCGAGGCCCTCATCCCACGACCACGTTGAGCAACCGCCCCGGCACCCAGATCACCTTGCGCACCGTCATCCCGGCGAGGTGCTTCGCGATCGCCTCGTCGGCGCGCGCGGCGGCCTCGGCCGCGGTCTGGTCGGCCCCGCGCGGCAGGGTGATGGTGCCACGGGTCTTGCCGTTGACCTGCACGGCGACGGTGATCGTGTCCTCGATCGTCAGCGCCGGATCGGCCACCGGCCACGCGCTGTCGAAGATCGTCGTGGTGTGGCCGAGCCGCTCCCAGCACTCCTCCGCGAAGTGCGGCGCGAAGGGCGCCGTCATCTGCACCAGCTCGCCGACCACGGTCGGCTCGGCGCAGTTCTGCTCCCGGAGCACGTTGACGAGCTCCATCAGTGCCGCGATCGCGGTGTTGTAGTGCAGCGCCTCGATCGCGTCGGTGGCGCGCTGCTTGGTCTGGTGCCACTTCACCAGCACCTCGCGCCGGATCTCGCCGCCCTTCGCGTCGGGTTGCGCGGCCTGCGTGACGAGATCCCAGACCTTGTCGAGGAAGCGCCGCGGTCCGCTGATGCCGGCATCGCGGAAGTCGCCGCCCTCCTGGAACGGCCCCAGGAACATCAGGTACATCCGAAAGGTGTCGGCGCCCCACTGGTCAATGTACTGGTCGGGGACGACGACATTGCCGCGCGACTTCGACATCTTCGCGCCGTCCTTCACGATCAGCCCGTGCGCGCGGAACTTCCGGAATGGCTCCTCGAAATCGAGCAGCCCGGCGTCGTGCAGCACCATCGTGATGAAGCGCGAATACAGCAGGTGCAGCACGGCGTGCTCGTTGCCGCCGATGTAGCTCGACACCGGGAGCCACCGCTTCGTCCGCGCGGCGTCGAACGGCTTGTCGTCGAAGTCGGTCGCCGGGTAGCGGAGGAAGTACCACGCCGAGTCGAGGAAGGTGTCCGAGACGTCGGTCTCGCGCCGCGCGGTGGCGCCGCACTGCGGGCACGGCGTGAAGTACCACTCGGCGTGGCGCGCCAGCGGCGAGATGCCCGAGTCGTCGGGACGGAAGTCGTCGATGTTCGGCAGCACGACCGGGAGCTGCTCCTCGGGCACCGGCACCGCGCCGCACGCATCACAGTACACGATCGGGATCGGTGGGCCCCAGTAGCGCTGGCGCGAGATGCACCAGTCGTAGAGCCGGAACTGCTCGGTGGCGCGCGCCGAGCCGCGCTCGGCGAGCCACGCGGTGATCTGCGCCTTGGCCTCGAGCGGCTTCTGGCCGTCGAACGGCCCGGAGTTCACCATCCGGCCGCCGTCCACGTCGGTGAACGCCTCGGCGAGCGGAGTGGCCGCATCCTCGTCGGTGCCGGCCACCACGCGCACGATCGGCAGCGCGAAGCGGGTCGCGAACTCGAAGTCGCGCTCGTCGTGTCCCGGCACCGCCATGATCGCACCGGTGCCGTACTCCATCAGCACGTAGTCGGCGACCCACACCGGGATCTCCGCACCAGTGGCCGGATTGATCGCGACGCCGCCGGTGAAGACGCCGGTCTTCTCCTTGTCACCGACCTTCCGCGAGACGAGATCCTT
>DASTAN010000049.1:0-5780 GCA_035712665.1 Gemmatimonadales bacterium | reverse complement strand
GTTCAGGTTCACCCCCCGCACCGCCGGATCCACGGCGTACTCCCGCTCGGTGATCCAGAGCAGCCGCTGCTCGGCGTCGCGAATCGTGGCGCGCACCACATAGCGCCGGCTCGGGTCCAGCGCGTCGCGCGGGATGGTCAGCTTGAACGGGATCGGCACCTGCTGCCCCGTGAGCGCGATGTGCTGCGAGCCGACGATGTCGTTGGCCGGGTCCTTCGCCGCCACTTCCTGGAGCATCACCACGACCTCGCCGCTCGGCGGCAGCGCGATCCGCTGGCGATAGGCCAGCTCGCCGGTGATCACCAGCGCATCGGTCGGCGCGCCGCCGGAGACGGCGACGGAACAGGAACCCAACAACAGGGAGAAAGCGGGAAGCAGTCGCATCATAGGGCGAGCAGCGCTCTGGCAATGACGAGTCGCTGCACCTCCGACGTCCCCTCGCCGATCGTCGTCAGCTTCACGTCGCGATAGAACTTCTCGGCCGGATACTCCTTGATGAAGCCGTACCCGCCGTGGATCTGCACGCACTTCTCGGTCGCGCGCACCGCCACCTCCGACGCGTAGAGCTTCGCCATCGCCGACGCGGTCGTCACCCGCTCGCCGGCATCCTTCATCGTCGCCGCCTTGTAGCAGAGGAGCCGCGCCGCCTCGATCTCGGTCGCCATGTCGGCCAACATGAACTGGATCGCCTGGAACTCCGCGATCGGCTTCCCGAAGGCGAGCCGCGTCTTGGCGTACTCGCGCGCCGCATCGTACGCGCCGCGCGCGATGCCGAGCGCAATGGCCGCGATCGAGATTCGCCCGCCGTCGAGCACCTTCATCGCATCCTTGAAGCCGTGCCCCAGCGTGCCGAGGACGTTCGCGGCGGGGACGCGGCACTCCTCGAGGATCAGCTCGGCGGTGTCCGAGATCCGCATCCCGAGCTTGTTCTCCTTCTTCCCCGCCCGGATCCCGGGACGATCCATCTCGATCGCGAACGCGGTGATCCCGTGCTTCTGGTCGGCCGGGTCGGTCACCGCGAGCACCACCGCGATGTTCGCGTGCGTCGCGTTGGTGATGAAGTTCTTCGACCCCGAGATCACCCAGTCATCGCCGTCACGCCGCGCGATGGTGCGCATCCCCGATGCGTCGCTGCCGCTGCCCGGTTCGGTGAGCGCCCAGCAGCCGAGCCACTCGCCGCTTGCGAGCTTCGGGATCCACTGCTGCTTCTGCAGCTCGGTGCCCGCGACGTGGATGTGCCCGATCGCGAGCGAGTTGTGCGCCGCAACGATGAGGGCGATGCCGCTCTCGACGGCGGCGAGCTCTTCCAGGATGTTGACGTAGTCGATGTACGAGAGCCCCGCCGCGCCGTACTGCTCGGGGAAGACGATCCCGAGCAGCCCCTGCTCGGCGAGCCCGCGCACCACGTCGTGCGGGAAGTGCTGCGCCTCGTCCCACGCGAGGATGTGGGGCTTGATCTGGGTGGCGGCAAAGTCGCGGACCATGTCGCGGACGGCGACCTGATCGGGGGAGAGCGAAAAGTCCACGGAAACCTCGGGCAGGAGACGGTTGCAATGTACGTCGGACCGAGGGCACGCTGAAATCAACCTTAGGAGGGATGGCATAATGGCGGCCTGACGGCTCTATTTGGGGTTCGCTGGTCCAACCACCGTTCGACGCGAAGGAGGGTGACGTGTCTGCGACGCGCGCGCCCGCCAAGCGCTTTCCGATCATTGGCATCGGCGCCTCCGCGGGGGGCCTCGAACCGCTCACCCAGTTCCTGGCCAGCACCCCCACGAACAGCGGCGCGGCGTTCGTCATCGTCCAGCACATGGATCCGACCCAGCCGACCGGCCTCGTCGCCCTGCTCGCCAAGGCGACCGAGATGCCGGTGGCCGAGGTGCGCGACCGCTCCCGCCCCAAGCCGGACCACGTCTATGTCGTCCCGCCCGGCGTCGAGCTGACCATCGAGCGCGGCATCTTCCGCCTCGTGAACCCGACCGCGCCGCGCGGCCAGCGCCTCGGCATCAACACCTTCTTCGAGTCGCTCGCCAACGAGCGCGGCGAACGCGCCGTCGGCGTCCTCCTCTCGGGGATGGGCAGCGACGGCCTCCTCGGACTCGAGGCGCTGCGCGAGCACGGCGGGCTCGCGGCGGTGCAGGAGCCGTCGACGGCCGGCTTCGACAGCATGCCGCGCACCGCCATCGACGCCGGGGCTGCCGACGTCGTGGGTCCGGTCGCGGAGCTCCCTAAGCGGATCCTCGCCTACCTCGCGCAGGCGACGAGCGGGATCCCGGGCGAGCGCGCGCCGACCGATGACGAGCACGACACGGTGATCGACCGGATCACCCAGCTGCTCCGGCAGCGCACCGGCAACGACTTCGCGCTCTACAAGCGGACCACGCTGCTGCGCCGCATCGAGCGGCGGATGGCGATCCACCAGATCACCACGCTCGACGGCTATTCCCGCTTCCTTGCGGAGAACCCGGCTGAAGTGGCGCTCCTGTTCAAGGAGCTGCTGATCGGCGTGACCTCGTTCTTCCGCGACGAGGAGCCGTGGGTGGTGCTGCGCGACGAGATCTTCCCGGCGCTGATTCGCGCACACCCCGAGGGCGGCACGCTGCGCGCGTGGGTCGCGGCCTGCTCGACCGGCGAGGAGGCGTACTCGCTGGCGATCGTCTTCCGCGAGGCGCTCGACGCCGTCCAACCGGTGCACCCGGTGCGCCTGCAGGTCTTCGCCACCGACCTCAACGGCGAGTCGGTGGGGTTCGCCCGGCAGGGAGTCTTCAGCGGCAACATCGAGACGACGGTGTCGCCCGCGCGGCTCCAGCGCTTCTTCGTCCGCGACCGCAATGGCTACCGGGTCACCAAGGACGTGCGCGAGATGATCACCTTCGCGCAGCACAACGTGGTGACTGACCCGCCGTTCACGCGGCTCGACCTCATCAGCTGCCGCAACCTGATGATCTACCTCAAGGCCGAGGTGCAGCGCCGGCTGCTGCCGATCTTCCACTACGCCCTGAACCCGGGCGGCGTGCTGATGCTCGGCACCTCCGAGTCGGCCGGCGAGGCCAACGCGATCTTCGCGTCGCTCCCCGGGAAGGCGCGTCTCTACCGGCGCCTCGACATCGGCCACGCCCTGCCGGTGCGCGACTTCGGGCACCTGCATCTCGCGCACGCCGCGAGCCGGCCGGTTGGTGGGGGCGCCCGGTCGCCGTCGCTGCATACGGCGGCGAGCGACCTGCTGCTCAACACGCACGGCCCGGCGGCGCTGCTCGTGGATGCGCACGGCGAGATCGTCTGGCTGAACGGACCGAGCCGGCGGGTGCTCGAGCCCGCGACCGGGCAGGCAACGTGGAGCCTCGGCGCGATGCTGCGCGAGCCGCTGCGGCACGAGGTGCTCGCCGCTCACCGCGAGGCGCACACGACCGGTCGCCGCCTCGAGCGGCGCGGCCTTGCCGTCGACGATGCCGGGACGACCCGGGTGGATGTCTCGCTCGAGCGGCTCGAGTCGCCACCGGCCCTCGCGGGGCTGGTCCTCGTGCTCTTCACCGAGCTGCCGGCCTCGGCCGTTCCGGACGAGCCCGACGCCGCACCGCGGGGGGCGGGGAGCGCGCTCCGGGCCCAGCTGCAGCAGGCCCGGCACGAGGCCCGCCAGGCCAACGCCGCCCTGCAGCAGCTGCGCGAGGAGCTCGGCTCGACGCTCGAGGAGGCGCAGTCCACCAACGAGGAGCTGCAGCCCACCAACGAGGAGCTGACCACCTCGAAGGAAGAGCTCCAGTCGATGAACGAGGAGCTGCAGACGATCAACGCCGAGCAGGTGTCGCGGATGGAGACGCTGACGCAGGCACAGAGCGACATGACGAACCTACTCAACAGCACCGAGATCGTGACGCTCTTCCTCGGCCCCGGCCTCGTCCTGCGGCGCTTCACCGCGGGCACCGGCGGGCTCTATCGACTGCTGCCGAGCGACATCGGGCGGCCGCTGACCGACATCGTCTCGGACCTGCCGTACGCCGAGCTGGCCGACGACGCGATCGAGGTATTGCGGACGATGGTCCCGCGCGACCGCGAGCTGCAGGCGCGCGACGGCCGCTGGTTCCGCGCACGGGTACTGCCGTACCGCACCCTCGACGATGTGATCGACGGCGTGGTGGTGACCTTCACCGACATCACCAACGCGAAGCGGCTCGAGGCCGAGCTGCGCGATCGCGAACAGCGGCTGCTCTCGCTCGTCGAGCACGCGCCGAGCGCGATCGTCTGCGTGGACCTGGCGGGCGAGGTGGTGGAGCTCAACAGCGAGGGGGCCCGACTGTTCGGCGCCACGCGTGAGCTGGCCGTCGGGCAGCCGAGCCGCGATCTGACGATGCCGCCCGAGTTCCGCGCACGACTGCAGGAGGCGATCGACGCCATCGAGCGCGGGACGAAGATGCCGCCGTTCGAGGTGCGCTTCGGGACGCCGGACCGCAGCGGCAAGCTGGTCCGGTGGGTGATGGGACCGCTCCAGGGGACGGGATCGTCCGCGAGCGGGGTGGTGCTGATGGGGCAGGAGATCCTGCCGACGCAGTAGGAGGTCGCGTGACCGAGGGCAGGAATCAGGACCCACTCGACGCCCCCCGGCTGCTCGCCGAACTCCGGGTACATCAGGCCGAGCTCGAGACCCAGAACGAGGCACTCCGGACCGCGCGTGACGCCGCCGAGGCCGCGCGCGCCAACTATGAGCATCTCTACGAGTTCGCGCCGGTTGGCTACGCCACGGTCGGCACCAACGGCAACATCATCGCCGCCAATCTCTCGCTCGCCGCGCTGCTCGGCGTCGATCGTGCCGAGCTGACCGGGCGTCCGTTCACGCACTGGGTCGCCCCCGCGTGGCGCCGCACCGTGCTGCATCACCTGACCCGCGCCGGGAGCGAGGAACCCGCGGAGACGCTGCCGTGCGAGATGGTCACGGCCGCCGGCACGCAGCGCTGGGCCGCCCTCACCACGACCGCGATGGCCGACGGGAGCACGCGGCGCGTCGCCGTGATCGACGAGACCCAGCGGCGCGCGGCCGACCTTGCGCTCCACCACGCGCACAAGATGGAGGCGATCAGCCGGATGGCCGGCGGCCTCGCCCACGAGCTCAACAACCTCCTCACCGTGATCGGCGGGCACGCGGACTTCATCCTCTCGGCGCTGCCGGAGGGGCACACGGCGCGACCCGATGCGGAAGCGGCACGGGAGGGGGTGCGGCGCGCGGCCGCCCTCACCAACCGCCTCCTCGCCTTCGCGAAGCCGCAGGCGCTCCAGGCCAGGCGCGTTGCGCTCGCGGCGGCGATTGCCGAGTTCGTCGCCGGGATGCGGTCCACGCTGCCGATGACGATCGAGGTCAGGGTGGGCCTCGCCCCCGACACCGGCTTCGCGATCATCGACCGGCTCCAGCTCGACGAGATTCTCGGGGCGGTGACGCGGAACAGCATCGAGGCGATGCCCAACGGCGGGACGCTGTCGATCACGACGACGGTCGAGACGCTGGACGAGTCGCTGCTCGTGGGCGAGGTTGGCGCGCATCCCGGGCGGTTCGTGCACCTGCGCATCGCCGACACCGGCATCGGGATGGCCGACGAGACGCTGCAGCACGTCTTCGAACCGTTCTTCACCACGAAGCGGATCGGCGAAGGTGCGGGGCTCGGGCTGTCGCTGGTCTACGCCATCGCGCGCCAGGCCGGCGGCGTGATCCGCGCGAGCAGCGCGGTCGGCGAAGGCATGGCGGTCGACGTCTTCCTGCCGCAGGCGACGATCGATGCCGTGGCACCCCCGCC
>DASTAN010000048.1:0-4080 GCA_035712665.1 Gemmatimonadales bacterium | reverse complement strand
GCGGCCGCCGCCACCGGCTCGATCAGCGAGTAGTCCTGCCGGCGGCGCTTCGGGGCGTAGCCGGCGTCACGGATCGACCGCTCCATCTCGTCGATCGTCGCGCGGTACGTCGTGCCCGCGGCCGAGACGACGTTCTCCTCCATCATCAGCGAGCCGAAGTCGTTGGCACCGAAGCGGAGCGCCACCTGCCCCACCTTGAGCCCCATCGTGACCCAGCTCGACTGGAGGTTGGGGATGTTGTCGAGGATGATCCGGCCCATCGCCAGCGTGCGGAGATAGGTCACCGCGTCGGTCTTCACGCGGTCGGCCATCGCCGTCCCCTCGGGCTGCAGCGGCCAGCAGATGAACGCGGTGAAGCCGCCGGTGCGCGCCTGCACCTCACGGATCCGGAGCAGGTGCTCGATCCGGTCGGCGTTGGTCTCGCCCATGCCGTACATCATCGTGACCGAGGTCTTCATCCCCTGGCGGTGCGCCTCTTCCTGCACGCCAAGCCACTCGTCGGTCTGCGCCTTCTTCTTCGCCACGCGCTCGCGGATCGCGTCGACGAGGATCTCGCCGCCGCCGCCGGGGATCGAGTCGAGCCCCGCCTCGCGGAGCTGCCGCACCACCTCGGGCATCGCGATCTTGAACCGCTCGCTGAAGAAGACCACCTCCGACGGCGAGAAGCCGTGGATGTGGATCGGGTGATGGCGCTTGATGTAGCGCATCAGCTCGAGGTACCAGTCGAACGGGATGTACGGGTTGTGCCCGCCCTGCAGCAGGATCTGCGCGCCGCCGATCGCCTTGCACTCATCGATCTTCGCGCCGATCTGCTCGAACGAGAGGACGTACCCCTCGCGGTCCTTCGGGCGCCGATAGAAGGCGCAGAAGGCGCAGTCAGCCACGCAGACGTTGGTGTAGTTGATGTTGCGGTCGATGATGTACGTCACCGTCGGGTCGGGATGGTGACGACGACGCTCGGCATCGGCCAGCGCCCCGAGCTCGAGGAGCGGGGCGCGCTCGTAGAGGTCGAGCCAGGCACGGAATTCGGCGGAGGAACGATCGATCATGACGGCACTCACGCGGCGGTGAGGAAGGTCAGCGAGCCGTTCGGCACGAGGCCGTCGGCGGCGAGCCGGCCGAAGAACTCGGTCAGGCCGGCGAGATGGCGGTACGACAGCCGGTAGTCGAGGTCGCCCAGGTAGGCGCGGACCACCGTGTCCGGAATCCCGGTGCGGGCGGCCGCTTCGGCCGCGATCAGGTCGAGATGCTCGACGCCCCACGCGCGCGAGGCGAGCAGGTCGGCGTGCACGGCCAGCGCCCGATCACGATCGGCATCGCGTCGCGCAGCCCAGACCGCGAACACGAACGGCAGCCCGGTCCACTCCTTCCACGCCTGCCCGAGGTCGGCGAAGACCGGATAGAGGTTCGCGGCACGCAGGTGCAGCGCGGCATCGCCAATGACGAGCACCGCATCGTGCGGCAGCGCCTGCAGCGCGGCGAGGTCGGTCGCCTCCGCGCGCGCCGTCGCGAACTGCGGCCGCACCTTCCAGACGTGGCGGCAGAGGAGCTCGAGGAGGAGCACCGACGTGCGGCTCGAGGCCGTGCGGAGCACGGTGGCCCCATCGAGCTCGTGGATCGGTCGCTTGCTGAAGAGCGCCACACTGTGCACCGGCCCGTCGCACGAGATGGCAAGGTCCGGCAGGAGGTGGTATTGCGACGCATCGCGGGCGTACTCGACGGCCGAGATCACCGAGAGGTCAAGCTCACCCGCGGCGAGCAGGTCGTTGAGTTCGGCCGCGGTTGCGGAGACGACCGTTCGCGGCGCGGGGACGACCCCGCGGTCCATCGCCGCGTAGACCGGCGCGGCGTTGATCCAGGGAATACGGCCGAGTCTCACGCGGCGTGGACCACCGGGAGCGCGCGTCGCGCGTCGCCGCCCTTCGGGAGGTCGAGGTCGGAGAAGTCGGTGCGGACCGGCTCGTAGAGCGAGTTGCGCTCCATCGGCACCTTGCCGGCATCGCGGATCAGCCCCACGAGCGCGCCGTACGACATCCCCATCTCGGTCGTCGCCCCGGCCTCGTGGTAGATCCGCTCGAAGACCACCGTCCCCTCGACATCGTCGCAGCCGAACGCGAGCGCGATCTGCGACATGAACGGCGTCACCATCGGCCAGTGGGTCTTCACGTGCGGGATGTTGTCGAGGAAGAGCCGCCCGATGGCGATGTTCTTGAGGTCCTCGTACCCGGTCGTGGCGGTGCCGACGCGGCCCAGCTCCTCGCCGAGCTCGTTGTTCTCGGTGTGGTAGGCGAGCGGGATGTAAGTCAGGAAGCCGCCGCTCCGATCCTGCTGGTCGCGGAGCATCTGCAGATGCGCGACACGGTCCTCCGCCGTCTCGACGTGGCCGTAGAGCATGGTGCAGTTGGTCGGGATCCCGAGGGCGTGCGCCTCGCCGTGCACCTGCAGGTACTCCTCGCCGGAGAGCTTCCGCTCGGCGATCGTGGCGCGCACGGCGGTGCTGAACACCTCGGCGCCACCACCCGGCATCGAGGTGAGGCCGGCCTCCTTGAGCGCCACCAGCACGTCGCGCGGGGTGATCTTGTCGATCCGCGCGATGTGGGCGATCTCGACCGCGGTCAGCGCCTTGATGTGGACCTCGGGGTGGCGCTCCTTCAGGCCGCGGATCATCTCGACGTAGTACGAGAGCCCGAGCTTGGGGTGCAGCCCGCCCACGATGTGGAACTCGCGGGTCGGCGAGCCGATCGCCTGCGCCGCCTCGTGGTACACCTCGTCGAGCGAGCGGGCGTAGGCGCCCTCTTCCTTCGGCATCCGCGCGAACGAGCAGAAGGTGCAGGTGTTCCGGAGGATGCAGACGTTGGTCGGGTTGATGTGCTGGTTCGCCGAGAACCAGACCCGGTCGCCGTTGCGCCGGCGATTGGCGAAGTCCGCGAGGGTGCCGACGCCGATCAGGTCGCTGGTGGCATAGAGCGTCAGCGCGTCGTCGGCGTCGAGGCGCAGGCCGGCCTCCACCTTGGCGGCGATCGGCGCGAGCGCGGGGTCGGTGATGCGGTCGGTGCGGAGCTCGAGCGGCCCCAGCAGCGGCGCGGTCTGGTCGGTCACGGGCATCTGTCCAATCTACGGGTGGCCAGCCCCGGGGGGTACCCACACGGCCGGTTGCCGGAGGTTCCGGGGCGAGCCACCTTACGCCATGGCATACCCCCCGACCTGCCTCTCGTGCCACCACCCGTTTCCCGCCGCCTCGGCTCTCCTTTCGTCGCCCTTCGGGCGACGCCTCGCCGTCGATCCGACACATCGCCGGGCCTGGCGCATTTGCGAGCGCTGTGGGGAGTGGAACCTCCTCGGTCCGGTGGAGGGCCCACGCCTCATCGACGAGGCGACCCCCCGTTTCGCCGGGGTGGCCATCAGGGGCGTCGACGTCGGGATCGATCAAGCCGACCTCGGCGACGTGACGGTGCTGCGCGTCGACCTCGCCCCGGGCGAGACAGTGAATGAGGGGGTCGAGGCACGGCAGGCGCATGTTCGGAAGCGTCAAGCGCGGCTCGGCCTGGTGATGGGAGTGCTGACCCTCGCGACGGTGGCGTTCCTCGTCCGCAGTTGGCTGTCGCCGGATGCCGACGCCTGGGATGAGTGGCACATTCTCACGACCCCACTGCTGATCTTCGCGGCCGCGTCTCTCTCCGCCGCGCGACGCCGTCGTCGGTTGGGCTTCCCGTCGCTGCGCAGCGACTACGTGATGGCCGGTCTCTGCTTCGCCGGTGCCGCGACCCTGTCGGCGCAACGGCCCACGGGGGGAATTGTGGCGCTCGGCCTCTTCGCGGTCCCGGCGATCCTCTTCGCCACGATGGACCGTTGGCTCCCTGTGGGCCGCATCCGGCTCCCGTCGGGTCTCCGGCTGTGGATCCGCCGAGAAGAGCTCGACTTCTCGCGCATCGGCATCGGTGACGACGGAACGCTCCGTCTGACGCTCCCCTCCGGCCGGCATCTCGACCGCGAGGACAGCGAGGCGATGCTGCGCGACCTGCTGGATGGGCTGTCGTGGGAGGGGACCGGCGAGATGCAGCGAGCCGGCTTCGCCATCGC
>DASTAN010000047.1:0-2479 GCA_035712665.1 Gemmatimonadales bacterium | reverse complement strand
TCCTCCGATCTCCGATCTCCGATCGCACCTCTCCTCCGGCTAGAGACTCCGTTCCAGCACGGTTGCGAGTCGCACCGCCGCCCGTTCCAACTGCACCTCGATCGTCGGGCGCGCGGTGGCGAGATATCCGTCATCCAATGCGAGCGACGCGGGGAGCGTCGCATACACCACGTCGCGCGAGAGGTCGTGCGCCTGCATCACCCACTCGACGACCGTCCCGCCGGCCAGCGCGTCCAGATCGCTCCGGCCCCGCAGGTTTCGCTCGACCAGCGCCACCCAGCCGTTCTCGTCGAGGCCGGTGCGCAGCAGCAATCCCGTGTCCCACAGGCCGTGCAGGTTGCCCGGGAGCGTGTCATAGGTGATGCGCACGTCGTTGCCGCCGCGATCGCCGCGATCGCCGGCGTGGAGCGGCTGGTGGAGGTCGCCGACCAGGTGCACCACCCACTTGAGCGCCTCCGCCCGCTCGGCATCCGGCCGCGCGCGATCGGCGAGGATCGCCACCTGCGCCTCGAACGCCGACACCACGCACCCCTCGACGCAGACCTTCTCGGGCCGGTAGATCGAGTCGTAGACCGGGATGTTCACGTAGTGCCACGGTCCGGTGGTCGGGCGGTCCCGCCGGATCGAGTCGGCCCAGGTCGCGACCTTGGCCAGCGTCTCGCCCCCGAGGAGGCGACGGGCCTCGTCCTTGGCCCGGTCGGAGAGCCGGGCCGTGGCGACGCGCGCGATGACGCGGTGCCCCATCGCCCCCCAGACCGCATCGGGGGTCGGGGTCGGGGCCGGGGCGGCGAGCAGCGTGGACGCAACAAGGGCCGTGAGCAGCATGGGTCATCCAGGGCACGGGCAACGCGGCAGGGGGAGCCGTGGCAGATTGTAGCCCGGTCGGTCGTGCGCTCCAATGGTCGAGCGTCGTCCTCGGAGCGGTGCCGCCGACCTGAACCAGGGAGCGTATGACGTGATGCGGATGCTGCTGCTCGTGACCGGAACCCTCGTGGTGTCGCTGCCTGCCCAGTCGGGTGTGGTGGCGAGCGTGCCATCGGAACTGCGCATCACCGATGCGGGTGTGCAGCGGGCGGCGGGCGTGGTGGATTCGGTCTTCCTGCAGCGCACCCACCCCATCGACACGGTCGCGGTCGGCGACTACGCGGCCTATCTCCTCGCCCGCCTCGGGGTGCCGCCCTTCGGCGATTCCCTGGCGTTCGTCGTGACGAGCGACACCGCGCTGGTGCGGATCAGCGGGCGTCTCGCCGACTTTCCGGCCGAGACGCGGGCCGAGCTCGGGCCGATCTTCCGCTTCGTGGACTCGCTGGCGCCGTTCGTGGCGGAGATCGCGCTGACCAACGCGGCGAACGGCATCCAGCGCTGGCGCCTGGTGCGCGTGACGGTGAACAATTTCGCGATTCCCGCGCTGCTGCTCGACCCGGCGCTGCGCGAGTACGACCGGCGCTATCCGGTGCTGGCGTCGGGCGGGCGGGAGTTCCTGGTGGCGATGCCGCCGGAGGCGACGGTGCGGCTGGTGCCCGACGGGCTCGAGCTCAGGATGCCGGCGCGGCCCGGCGACTGACGCGGCGCCAGTCGAGGGCGACGAGGATGCCGTGCAGCGTGATCGTCACCGCGGACACCGCGCACCACGGGCAGAACGTCTTCAGGATGATGAACTCGGCGTACTTGAGCCGCAGCGTGAAGAGGATCGCCGGGTAGACCAGGCAGGCGAGCAGGAGCGTGTTGCGGCGGTCGTCCTGCCAGCGCGGCATCGTCCCGATCAGCGCCGTGACGAAGATCAGCGAGTAGCCGACCGCCCCGATGAAGGCGACGTCGTAGCCCAGGAACCACGACCAGCTCGAGAACTGCACCAGCTCGCAGCCGTGCCCCCCGCCGCAGGCCAGGGTCCCGGCGAGGCCAAGCTTCCAGAGATGGAGGTAGGTCGCGACCGTCCCCGAGACCAGGGCGGTGAGGGCGATCCAGTGGCGGGGAGTGAGGCCGGGCATGCCTCAAGTTTAGTACGGTCCATCCCCCGCCGAGAGGGGAGATCGGTGATCGGAGATCGGAGTCCGCACCCTCGGATCTCGGATCGCCGATCTCCGATCTCGCCGTCTACGGGCTTAGGTTTCTGCCAATGACCAGCTCCAGTTCCGGCATCGCCGAGCAGATCCAGACCCGCCGCACCTTCGCGATCATCTCGCACCCCGACGCCGGCAAGACGACCCTGACCGAGAAGCTCCTCCTGTACGGCGGGGCGATCCATCTCGCGGGGTCGGTCAAGGCGCGGCGTGCCGCGCGGCACGCGACCTCCGACTGGATGGCGCTCGAGCGCGAGCGCGGCATCTCGGTGACGTCGTCGGTGATGCAGTTCCACTACGCCGGGTGCCAGGTGAACCTCCTCGACACGCCGGGGCACGCCGACTTCTCGGAGGACACCTACCGCACGCTCATCGCGGCCGACAGCGCGGTGATGCTGCTCGACAATCGCCGCGGGGTC
>DASTAN010000046.1:0-7421 GCA_035712665.1 Gemmatimonadales bacterium | reverse complement strand
CCTCCGCCCCGTCGGCCGGTCCGTCGGCGCCGGGGGCCCCGAAGCAGCCGTTCATCCCGCCGCGCGTGCAGCGGCCGGCCCCCGCCGCGGGCGGCCAGGGCGGCCCGCGTGGTGGCCAGCAGGGTGGCCCCGGCGGTCGCCCGCGTCCGGTCTTCTCGTCGAGTGCCCCGGTGCAGCCGCGCAGCAACACGCCGGCCACCCCGGGCGCGCCGCGCTTCGGCCCCGATGCCCAGCCGGGCGGCGGCCGCAAGAAGGGGAAGAAGGGAGGCAAGAAGACGTTCGTCGATCAGGATCAGGTGCAGGCGAACATCCTGAAGACCCTTGCCGGCATGAAGGGCGGCACCGGGCGCAAGCGGTCGCGCTCGGATGAGCCGTCGTACCGCGACATCATTGCGTCGCGCACGGCCGAGGAGAAGGAGCGCGAGAAGACGCGCATCCGCGTCAACGAGTTCGTCTCGGTCGCGGAGCTGGCCGACCTGATGAAGATCCCCGCCAAGGAGATCGTCGCCTTCGCCTTCAAGGAACTCGGGCTGATGGTGACGGTGAACCAGCGGCTCGACTTCGACCAGATCGAGCTCATCGCCTCCGAGTTCGGCTTCGAGGCCCTCCGCGAGGAGGAGTACCAGGCCGAGGCGATCGAGGAGACCGAGGAAGAGGCCGGCGAGCGGAAGCCGCGCCCGCCCGTGGTCACCATCATGGGTCACGTCGACCACGGCAAGACCTCGCTGCTCGACTACATCCGCAAGGCGAACATCGTCGCGGGCGAGGCCGGCGGCATCACGCAGCACATCGGCGCGTACCACGTGGCGCTCCCCGATGGCCGCGAGATCACCTTCCTCGACACCCCGGGCCACCAGGCCTTCACCGCGATGCGCGCCCGCGGCGCGCAGGTGACCGACATCGTCGTCCTCGTCGTCGCGGCGGACGACCAGGTGATGCCGCAGACGATCGAGGCGATCTCCCACGCCAAGAACGCCGGCGTGCCGATGGTCGTGGCGATCAACAAGACCGACCTCCCGGCGGCGAACGTCGCGAAGGTCAAGCAGGACCTCCTGCAGCACAGCGTCGTCCTCGAGGAGTTCGGCGGCAACGTGCTGCACGCCCCGATCTCGGCGAAGACCGGCAAGGGCGTGCCGGAGCTGCTCGAGCAGATCCTGCTGCAGGCCGAGATCCTCGAGCTGACGGCGAACGCCGACGTGCGCCCGCAGGGCACCGTGCTCGAGGCCACCCTCGACGCCGGCAAGGGCCCGCTCGCGACGGTGCTGGTCCAGAAGGGCACGCTCCGCGTCGGCGAGAACTTCATCTGCGGCAAGTTCTCGGGCCGCGTGCGCGCGCTCTTCGACGAGCGCGGCAAGAACGTGAAGATGGCCGGCCCGTCGATCCCGGTGCAGATCCTCGGCTTCGAGGGCGTGCCCTCGGCCGGCGACACCTTCCTCGGCATCACCGATGCCTCGGAAGCCCGCGAGATCGCCCAGAAGCGCCAGCGCCTCGAGCGCGAGGCGCAGAACCGGCGCAGCGCCCGCGGCGGCACGCTCGAGGACATCTCGCGCGCGCTCAAGGAAGGCGCCGTCTCGCAGCTCCGCATCATCATCAAGGCGGACCAGGGCGGCCCGGCGGAAGCGCTCGCCGACGCGCTCGCGCAGCTCGGCACCGACGAGGTGCGCGTGGACATCGTCCACCGCGGCGTCGGCCAGATCTCCGAGAGCGATGTCCTGCTCGCGAAGGCCTCGGGCGCCATCATCCTCGGCTTCCACGTGCGACCGGACGCGAACGCGCGCTCGGCCGCGGAGCGCGAGGGCGTGGACATCCGGACCTACCGCATCATCTACGAGGCGGTGGACGACGTGAAGGCGGCCCTCGAGGGCCTCCTCAAGCCGGAGCAGAAGGAGACCATTCTCGGCGAGGCCGAGGTGCTCGAGCTCTTCAAGGTGTCGAAGGTCGGCACCATCGCCGGCTGCATCGTGCGGAGCGGCATCATCCAGCGCACCGCGAAGGCGCGCGTGGTCCGCGACGGCACGATCGTGTACACCGGCGACCTGGGCTCGCTCAAGCGCTTCAAGGACGACGCGAAGGAAGTCCGCGAGGGGCTGGAGTGCGGCATCGGCATCGAGAACTTCAACGACCTCAAGGTCGGCGATCGCATCGAGTCGTTCCGGGTCGAGGAGATCAAGCGCACCCTCGCCGGCTCGGCCGCGGCGTCGGAGTAGCGGATGGCGGGCAAGGGAGCGTCGCGCCGGCCCGAGCAGGTGGCCGAGGCGATCCGCGCGGCGCTGGCGGAGGCCCTGCTGCGGGGCGAGGTCCGTGACCCGCGCGTCGGGATGGTCACGCTGAGCGACGTGCAGGTGACCCGCGACCTGTCCCAGGCGACGGTGCGGGTCCTCCCGCACGGCGAGCCCGAGGAGCGCGAGGCGGCCGTCGAGGCGCTGCAGGGCGCCGCCGGCTTCCTGCGCCGGATCGTGGCGCAGGCGCTCACGACCCGGATCGTGCCGGAGCTGCGCTTCGTGCTCGATCGCGGTCTCGAGCACGCGCAGCGGATCGATCACCTGCTCGCGGAGCTGCGGCGCGAGGAGGAGGCCTCCTGACCGGGGGGCTGCTCATTGACAAGCCGGCAGGATGGACCTCCCACGATGTCGTGGCCGTGGTCCGCCGACAGCTCGGGATCCGTGCCGTGGGGCACGCCGGCACGCTCGACCCGTTCGCGACCGGGCTGCTGGTGGTGCTGGTCGGCAAGGCGACGCGTCTCGCGCGCTTCGTCGAGTCGGAGCGGAAGACGTATCGCGCGACGGTGCGATTCGGCATCGCCACCGACACGGATGACGGCACGGGGGCGGAGGTGGCGCGCGTGACGCCCGGCGCGTGGCCTGAGCGCCCCGCGATCGCCGACGCCGCGCATGCGATGCTCGGCACGCGCCTGCAGCGACCGCCGGCGTACTCGGCGAAGCACGTCGACGGGCGACGTGCCTACGATCTGGCGCGGCGCGGCGAGGCGGTGGAGCTCCCCCCGGTGCCGGTGACGATCGATCGGCTGGACGTCGTGTCGTGGGCGCCACCCGACCTCGAGCTCGACGCGGAGGTCGGGAAGGGCACGTACCTGCGGGCGATCGCGCGGGATCTGGGGGCGGCGCTGGGCCTGCCAGCGCACTGCGCGGCACTCCGGCGGACCGCGATCGGACCGCACGACGTGGCCGAGGCGATCGCCCCGCAGGCGGTGACGGCCGAGGCCGTCCGAGCACCGGCCGCGATGGTGTCGCACTTGCCGCGGGTCGTGCTGGACGAGGCAGGACGGCGCGATGTCGGCTTCGGGCGGGCCGTGGCGCGCGACGGCGAGGCGACGGGGCCGGTGGCACTGATGGACGACGACGGGATGCTGGTGGCGATCGCCGAGGCCACCGACGGGCGCTGGCAGCCCGTGGTGGTCCTGGAGCCGGCCGCGTGAGTCCGGTGGCGGCCCCGGGCGAGGGCAGCGTGGTGACCGTCGGGACGTTCGACGGGGTGCACCCTGGCCACCGTGCGGTGATCGCCGACGTGGTGGCGCGGGCTCGGGCGACCGGCCGGTTGAGCGTCGCGGTGACGTTCGAGCCGCACCCGCTCGCGGTGGTGAACCCGAGCGCGGCACCGCCGCGACTCACCACGGCGGCGGAACGGATCGAGGCGCTGGCGACCACCGGAGTCGATCGCGTGATGGTGCTGCACTTCGATGCCGCGATGGCCGCGCTCTCGCCCGAGGCGTTCGTGGTGGAGGTGCTGCAGCGACGCTGCGGGATGCACGAACTCGTGATCGGGCACGATCACGGCTTCGGCAAGGGCCGCCAGGGCGACGTGGCCACGCTGCAGCGGCTCGGCGAGGTGCACGGCTTCACGGTGGACGTGGTCGAGCCGGTGCTCCCCGCGGGCGACGAGTTGCCGGTGTCGAGCTCGCGGATCCGGCGTGCGATCGCCGGCGGTGACCTCGACGGCGCGGCGCGGCTGCTGGGACGTCCGTACACCGTGCTCGCATCGGTCACGACGGGCGAGCGACGGGGCCGGACGATCGGCTACCCGACGTTGAACCTGGCGCTCGCGCCGGAGAAGCTCCTGCCGCCCGATGGCGTCTGGGCGGTGATGGTGGAGACCCCCGCCGGGCGGTTCGGCGGGATGATGAACCAGGGACATCGGCCCACGTTCGACGACGGGCGGCGTCTCCTGGAGGTTCACCTGTTCGACTTCGCAGGGGACCTGTACGGCCAGTGGGTGCGGGTGCAATGGCTTGCCCCGCTCCGCGCGATTCGCCGCTTCGATGGGGTGGATGCGCTTCGGCAGCAGCTGGACGAGGATGCAGTACGCGCCCGAGCCGTGGTGGCTCGGGGGCGCCCGGACCCTGATGCGCGCCTCGCGGCGCCCGAGTGACGATGCTCAGCTCGCTTCGCAATCGCCTGCTCGTGATCGTGGCCCTGGTCGGGCTGTCGATCTTCTATCTCTTCCCGCGGGACGTCACGGTGCGCGAGCGCACCGAGGATGGCGTGATGCGGGACGTGACCATCACGCGCGTGCCGCTCAAGCGCGGTCTCGACCTCCAGGGCGGGATGCACCTCGGCCTCGAGCTTGACCAGTCGCAGCAGGTCTCGTCGGACGTCAAGCGCGACACCGACCTCGCGCTCACCGTGCTGCGCAAGCGCATCGACGAGTTCGGCGTGACCGAGCCGCTCATCCAGAAGGTCGGCGACGAGCGCATCGTCGTCGAGCTTGCCGGCGTGACCGACCTCGCACGCGCCAAGTCGATCGTGCTGAGCTCGGCCTTCCTCGAGTTCCGCATCACCGACGAGACCGGCGCCTTCGAGGGGGTCATCCCCGCGATCGATCGCCAGCTCGCGGCGATGGGCGTGACCTCGGCCGCTGGCGCCGCCGCGCCGGCCGCCGCGAACCAGGTCACCGCGCTGCTCGGGACCGACTCGGCCGCCGCCCCGGACTCGGCGACCGCCGACTCCGCCGCCGCCCCGGCGCCCGGTGCGACGGGATCGTTCCTCGCCTCGCTGATCCGGCCGGGCACCGAGCTCGGCGCCACCGTGCCGGGGATGTACGTCATCCCCGAGGCGGCGTATCCGCGCGTGGACTCGGTGCTCGCGCTGCCCGAGGTGAAGCGGCTGCTGCCGCGCGGCATCGAGCTGCGCTTCGGCAACACGCCGCTCGCGAGCGGGGCGGAGCAGGTGCGTCCGCTCTACGCCCTCTCGGGCGATGCGATCGTCACCGGCCGCTCGATCACCAGCGCCAACGCCCAGATCGACCCGCTGTCGAACGCCCCGATCGTTGCCTTCACGCTCGATCGCGCCGGCGCGCGCCGCTTCGGCGCCGAGACCGGCCGGCACGTCGGCGACTACATGGCGATCATCCTCGACGGCAAGGTCCAGGGCTTCCCGCCGGTCATCAACTCCCGCATCGACCGCCAGGGCCAGATCGAGCTCGGCGGCCGCACGCTGCAGGAGGCGCAGGACCTGGCGCTGACGCTCAACGCCGGCGCGCTGCCGGTGCCGCTCAAGATCGTCGAGGACCGGCAGGTGCAGGCCTCGCTCGGCACCGACGCGATCCGGTCGGGCGTCACGGCCACCGTGGTCGGCACGGTGTTCGTGATCCTCATCATGATCGGCTACTACCGCCTCGCGGGCGTCCTCGCCGTCGCCGCGCTGATGCTCTACATCCTCTTCACGCTGGCCGGCCTCGCGGCGTTCGGCGCGACGCTGACCCTGCCGGGCCTCGCCGGCCTCGTGCTCTCGATCGGCATCGCGGTCGACGCGAACGTGCTGATCTTCGAGCGCATCCGCGAGGAGCTGCTCCACGGCAAGGCGGTGGCGACCTCGGTGGAGGAGGGCTTCAGGCACGCGATGAGCGCGATCATCGACTCGAACGTGTCGACGGTGCTCACCGCGCTCTTCCTGTTCCAGTTCGGCACCGGCCCCGTCAAGGGCTTCGCCGTGACGCTCATCATGGGCATCGCGGCGTCGATGGTGACCGCCATCTTCGTGACCAAGACGTTCTTCGCGCTCTGGCTCGAGCGCCGGGACCCCCAGGCCACCACCCTGAGCATCTGACGGCGACATGATCCGCATCTTCAATAACGCGAACTACGACTTCTTCAGCGTCTGGCGGAAGGCCGTCATCGCCACCGCCGCGTTCTTCGCGATCGGTGTCGTGGCGCTCCTTGCCCGCGGCCTCAACTACTCGATCGAGTTCACCGGCGGCACGCTGGTGCAGATCGAGGCGCCGGCCCAGCTCGACGTGGGCGCCATCCGCTCGGCGCTCACCGCCGGCGGGCTGCCCGGGGCCGAACTGACCCCGTTCGACGAGGGCCGCGGCATCGACATCCGCGCCCGGACCGCGGCCGAGGGGACTGACGCCGAGAACACCGAGCAGACCCGCGCCGCCGTCGTCGGCGTCCTCGACCAGGTGGTCGGGGCGGGGAACTACACGGTGAACTACAGCGAGGCCGTGTCGCCCAAGGTCGGCGGCGAGCTCCGCACCCAGGCGTTCTTCGCGATCTTCCTCTCGTTCTTCGCGGTGCTGGCGTACCTCGCCTACCGCTTCGAGTGGCGCTTCGGCCTCGCGGCCGTCGTCGCGACCGCCCACGACATCGTGCTGACGATCTGCTTCATCGCGATCATGCACTTCGAGGTGTCGCTGGTCGTCATCGCGGCGATCCTCTCGATGGTCGGCTACTCGCTGAACGACACGATCATCATCTTCGATCGCGTGCGCGAGAACCTGCACAAGCACCGCCGCGACCAGCTGGTGCCGGTCATCAACCGCTCGATCAACGAGACGCTGCCGCGCTCGGTGCTCACGCACGCCACGACCCTCGCCGCGCTGGCCGCGCTGCTGGTGTTCGGCGGCGAGGTGATCCGGCCGTTCGCCGCGGTGATGGCGTTCGGCGTCTTCACCGGCACCTTCTCGTCGATCTTCATCGCCGGTCCGGTGCTGAACATCATCGAGCAGCGCTACCCCGGTGTCGACGGCCGCGGCGTCAAGGTCGCCCCGCGTGTGAAGGCGCGGCCGGGCACCGTCTGACGGTGCTGATCGACACGCACTGCCACCTCGCGGACCCGGCCTTCGCGGCCGACCGCGAGGCCGTGGTGGCGCGAATGGGCGCGGCCGGGGTCGGTCGCGCCCTTGTCATTGAGTCGGCGCTCGACCAGCTCGACGCCACCCTCGCGTGGGTCGCCGCCTCGCCGGTCCTGGCGCTCGCCACCGGGTGCCATCCGCACGATGCCTCGCGGTGGTCGCCCGCCCTCGCCGACCGGCTCGCCCGCGTGTGGCGAGATCCGTCCGTCCGCGCCGCCGGCGAGATGGGGCTCGACTACCACTACGACCATGCGCCGCGCGATGTGCAGCGTGCCGTCTTCCGCGAGCAGCTGGCCCTGGGGGTCGCCGCAGGGCTGCCGATCATCATCCAC
>DASTAN010000045.1:0-5372 GCA_035712665.1 Gemmatimonadales bacterium | reverse complement strand
CTTGAGCATGGCGAAAGTGAGATGTCCAGCCATTCTAGAGATGTCCTGTCAGAAAAAGGCCTTGAGCCATGGGCCATGAGCCTCGAGGAAACACAAGTCTCCTCAAGGCTCATGGCTCACGGCTCACAACTTACTTCAACCGCGCCTTGACCAGCTCGACCACGTCGGCCGGGCGGCGCATGATCCCCATCCCCGCCGCTTCGAAGGCCGCGAACTTCTCCTCGGCCGTGCCGCTGGCGCCGCTGATGATCGCCCCGGCATGGCCCATCCGGCGGCCCGGGGGCGCCGTCGCGCCCGCCACGAAGCCGATCACCGGCTTCTTGACGTTGGCGCGGATGAAGTCAGCTGCCTCCTGCTCCGCCGTGCCGCCGATCTCGCCCATCATCACGATGGCCTCGGTCTGCGGGTCGGCGTTGAAGGCCGCCAGCACGTCGATGAAGTTGGTCCCGACGATCGGGTCGCCGCCGATGCCGACGCAGGTGCTCTGGCCGAGGCCGGCGCGGGTCAAGTGGTGGACGATCTCGTAGGTCAGCGTCCCCGAGCGGGAGACGATGCCGACGGGACCCGGCGTGACGATCGAGCCGGGGATGATCCCGACCTTCGCCTCACCCGGCGTGATGAGCCCCGGGCAGTTCGGGCCGATGAGCCGGACGCCGCGCTCCGCGAGGTACGGCATCACGACCGTCATGTCGAGGACCGGGACGCCCTCGGTGATGCAGACGACCAGCTGCACCCCGGCGTCGGCCGCCTCCTGGATCGCGCCGGCCGCCATCGCGGGCGGGACGTAGATCACCGAGACGTTCGCCCCGGTCTCGCCCACGGCCTCCGCGACGGTGTTGAAGACCGGCACCTTCCCCTCGAACTGCTGGCCGCCCTTCCCCGGCGTCACGCCGGCGACGAGGTTCGTGCCGTAGTCCATCATCTGCTTCGCGTGGAACGAGCCCTCGCGGCCGGTGATGCCCTGCACGACCAGGCGGGTGTCCTTCCCAATCCAGATGCTCACGCGGCCTCCTTCGCCAGCTGCACGGCCTTCGACACTGCCGCGTCCATGTCGTTCATCGCGGTCATCCCGACGCCCTCGAGGATCCGGAAGGCCTCGGCCTCGTTGGTCCCCGTGAGGCGGATGACGATCGGCACGTTCACCTTGAACTGCTGCGTCGCCTGGACGATGCCGTTGGCGACGTCGTCCGTGCGGGTGATGCCGCCGAAGATGTTGAAGAGAATGACCTTCACGGCCGGGTCGGCGGTGATGATCTTGAGGGCGTTGACCACCTTCTCCGGGTTCGACGACCCGCCGATGTCGAGGAAGTTGGCCGGCTCGCCGCCGTAGTACTTGACGAGGTCCATCGTCGCCATCGCGAGGCCCGCGCCGTTCACCACGCAGCCGACGTTGCCGTCGAGCTTGATGAAGGTGAGGTTCGCGCGGCGGGCCTGCACCTCGCTCGGCTCCTCGGCGGTCTCGTCGCGGAGCACCGCGAGGTCGGGCCGGCGGTCGAGCTCGTTGTCGTCGATCGAGATCTTCGCGTCGAGCGCCAGCACCTTGCCGTCGGGCGTGGTGACCAGCGGGTTGATCTCCGCGAGCGAGCAGCCGTTGGCCATGAAGACCTTGTAGAGCTGCTGCATGATCTTCATCGCGGCCTTGACGTGCTCCCAGTCGCGATAGAGCGCCAGCGCCAGCTTCAGCGCCTGGTGCGGGAGGAGGCCGTAGCGCGGGTCGACCGGGAGCTTGGTGATCTTCTCGGGCGTCTTCGCGGCGACTTCCTCGATGTCGACGCCGCCGGCGTCCGACACCATGAAGACCGGCTTCTGGGTCGCGCGATCGAGGATCAGGCCGACGTAGCTCTCGGTGGCGATGTCCGCCGCCGGCACCACGAGCACCTTGTGGACCGTGAGCCCCTTGATCTGCATCCCGAGGATCTGCGAGGCGCACTCGTTCGCCTCGGCCGGGTTGCGCGCGAGCTTGACGCCGCCCGCCTTGCCGCGGCCCCCGGCGTGGACCTGGGCCTTGACGACGACCGTGCCACCGAGCCGGCGGGCAATCGCCTCGGCCTCGCTCGGGGTCGCGGCAACGTCGCCATCGAACATCGTGACACCGGCGGCCTTCAGCAGGTCGCGGGCTTGGTATTCGTGCAGGTTCACCTTCACCTCGTCGAAACGTTGCGGATGGAAGACAGCCGCCGAAAATAGCCCCGGCGGCGGTGGTTGTGCTACTGCGAACCCTCGGCGTCGAGCAGGCCGCGCAGCGCTTCCCACGCGCGACCGAAGGCCGTGAGGTCGCCCCGCGCGAGGGCACTGTCCGCCCGCCGCAGCCAGGCACGTGCCGCCTCGACGCGCGCCGGGAGATCCCCCGCCGGTTGCCCAGGGGCGGTGCTCGGCGCGAGCACGCCACCCCACGCCTGCGCTGCCGATCGGCCACCGGCGGTCGCCGTGCCGCGCGCCGTCGCGATCCACGCCACGCCGACCTGGCGACCGGTCGTGCGGACCGGCATCCAGGCCGCCAGCGCCCCGGCCCCATGATGCCAGCGGATCGGCCCGGCCACGATCGAGTCCCCGACGGCCCGCGCCGAGTCCCGGAGCTGCGCCACCAGCGGCGAGCGGAGCCAGACACGCTCGAGTTCGCGCGGGTTCTCGGGAGCCGCGCGCTCGACGGTATCGAGCGTCACCACCGGAAGGCCCGCGACGCGCTGCGCCGTCACCAGGCCGCTGATGACGCGGCGCGCCGGATCCTCGACCGCGAGCTGCCAGGCCGGGGCGTCGTCGACACGGGTGATCACCGCCTCTGCCGGCGGCCCGTCCGCCGTGCCGCGCGCCGTGGGACGCCCGGGCACCCAGCCCTCGCGCGAGAGGACCGCGGCCTGCGCCGCGAACCAGCTGGCGGGGTACGGCAGCGCCGCCCGGGCCTCGCCCGGCAGCCGATCGGCCGGCTCGACGAGCGGCGTCAGCCACGCGGCCCACGCGGCCCCGACCGGGTCATCCGCCGGGTCCCGGTAGACGCGGATGGCGCCGGTCTCGACATCGATCAGGGCGATGACGCCGGGGGCGACGCCGGCCGCCTCGGTGCGATCCCAGCGCAGTCGAGTCGAGAGCGGGAAGGCCGAGAGGACGCGCAGCCCCGGCACGATCCACGTCACGCGCCCGTCCACGAGGTGGATGGCCGCGTCGCCCCAGGAGAACATCGGGAGCAGCGCCTCCATCCGCCGAAGCGGCGGCAGGTGCCAGTCGAGCATCGCGTCGGACGGCACGGTCAGCATGCCCGGCGCCTGGCGCCCCCACGCGAGGAGCAGACGTCGCGGGACCGCACCGGCGCGGACACCCGCGCCCGGCACCACCCGCCACGCCGGCGCCAGCGGCAGGCTGCGCGCCGCTGCCACGGTCGCGCGCGGTGGCCCGCCCTCGGCCGCAGCGGACGGCCAAACCCGGGGTCGCCCGCCGATGCCAAGAACCTCGCTTTCGACGTGGAACACGTCCGTCCGGAGCGTATCGTCCGCCCCGGTTGTCGCAACGAGCCACCCGGCCGGCGCCTGCGCCGTCGCACCGACCGGGGCCACGGACCAGACCCGCCCGCCCCGCGCACGGCCCCACGCCGCGAGCGCCTCGCCATCCCAGAGCTCGGTGCGAGGCGGGAGCGTGTCGGGGGACGGCGCAGCCCCCGTGAGGCGGATCCCCCACGCGAGCGCCTCGAGCCGGCGCGCTTCCTGTTCGCGCGCGGGCACCACCGCGCTCTCCCCGAGGAAGGCCGGGATGATGAGCCGCTCGACGGTGACGCCGAAGAGCATCACCAGCCACGCCGAGACCAGCAGCGAGTGACGGGCCCGCAGCATCCACGCAAGGCTCATCGCGGCCACCGCGACGGCGGCCCCGACCATCGCCTGCGCCGCAATGCCGCGGACCTGCCCGGCCATCGGCGAGAGCGGCGGCTCCGGCCCGACCGCGAGCTGCGACGGAACGAGCAGGTAGCCGGCGGCGATCACCAGGGCCGCGGCGGTGGCGAGCGCGCCGAGATGGCGACGCGCATCCGGGTGCACCTCGAGCTCGCCGTCCCGACGCGCGAAGGCGCCGATCGCCAGGTACAGCGCGGCGGCGAACGCCCCACCCAGGATCACGAGGAGGAGGGTGTAGCGATGGAGGAGCTCGCGCACGGGCAGGTCGGCCACGAGACGGCCAAGGTCGACGCCGAGCACGGGGTCGGTGGCGCCCCACGCGACGCCGCTCCACCAGAGTGCGACCGGGGCGCGCCAGTCGCGGGCGCCACTCCCGGTGATCCACCCGAGCAGGAGCCCGGCGACGATGGCGGCGATGAGAATCGTGCGGCGCGGGATCGGTTCGCGAATGCGCGCACCGGCGACCTGGCGTTCGACCTGCACGACGCCGATCGCGCGGGCCACCAGCACGGCGTGCAGCGCGAACCAGGCCGAGGCGACGCCGATGGCGAGGAGATCGAGGCCGATCCCGAGCCAGACCCAGCGACGCATCACGCGGCCGGCGGCAGGCGAGACACCCTCCGCCCACCAGATGGCGGAGAGCGATTCGGCGAGGAGCCGGCCCGCGAGGAGGAGCAGGACCGCGATGGCCCCGACGGCAAGCAGCCGTCGCGCTCGCGGCATCACGACGTCAGCCCCGCGCGCCCTGCGCGGCGAGCCACTCCATCACTTCGGCCTGGTGCGCGTCGCGCGCCGCGATGGACGTCGCCTCGAAGCGAAGGACCAGCACCGGCTGGGTGTTCGAGGCACGCACGAGGCCCCAGCCGTCGGGCCACGAGATGCGCACGCCGTCGATCGTGTCGGTCGGGTACCTGGCGCTGAAGTGCGCGACCGCGGCCTTGACGATCGCGAACTTCTGCGACTCGTCGCAGTCGAAGCGGATCTCGGGGGTCGCGTAGGTGGTCGGCAGGTCCGCGAGCAGCGGCGCCAGCCCGCCGGGGGCGGCCGCGACGATCTCGAGCAGGCGTGCCGCGGCGAAGAGCGCGTCGTCGAAGCCGAACCAGTCGCCGCCGAAGAACATGTGGCCGCTCATCTCGCCGGCGAGCGGCGCGGACTCCGCCTTCATCTTCGCCTTGATCAGCGAGTGCCCGGTCTTCCACATCATCGGGCGCGCGCCGGCCGCCGCCAGCGCCTTCGGCAGCTGGTCCGAGCACTTCACGTCGAAGATCACCGGGACGCCCGGGCCGAAGCGGCGCACCGCATCGCGGCCGTAGAGCACCAGCAGCTGGTCGCCGAAGATCGGCGTCGCCATCTCGTCGACCGCGCCGATCCGGTCGCCGTCGCCGTCGAAGGCGATGCCGAGCTCGGCGCCGTGGGTGCGCACCGCCTGCTGCAGGTCGACGAGGTTCTCGAGGACGGTGGGATCCGGATGGTGGTTCGGGAAGGTCCCGT
>DASTAN010000044.1:0-4369 GCA_035712665.1 Gemmatimonadales bacterium | reverse complement strand
CACGAGCGTCTGCACCAGCCGGGGCGACGTCATCTCGGCGTCCTCGAGTCCGCGGGACACCGTGAACGACTTGTACTTGAGCCAGCGCATCGCGGGGTGGTGCGGGTCGTAGCCGCGGGGCGGCCGCACCAGCACCGCTTCGTCATCCAGGTCACCGAAGCGCCGACGGAAGGCGCGATCGAGCACGATCGCCTCGAACCCCTCGTGGGCCTCGGCGAGGCGGTCGCGCAGCTTGTCGAGCCCGGCCTTCGGCGGCATCCAGATCCCGCCGGCCACCAACGACGCACCCGGTTCGAGGTGCACGTAGACGCCGGCGCCGCCGTGCGCCTGCTGGCCGACGACCCGCCCGGCATCCTGGTGGAAGAGCCACGCCGACGCGTGGGTCTTGTAGGGCGACTTGTCGGTCGAGAAGCGGACATCGCGGTGGATCCGGAAGATCGAGCGCTTCGGGTCGCCGACCAGCTCCGGGACGGTCGCGGCGAGGTGGACGTCGAGCTCCTCGATCAGGGCGCGCATCGGTGTGCGGACGAACTGCTCGTACTCGGGGCGGTGGGACTCGAACCATTCGCGCGTGTTGTGGCGCTTGAGGCCGCGCAGGAACCGGAACGCTGCGGGGTCGAAACCGGTGAACGGGGCCTCGGCCGGCGAGGTGCCACGGCGGGGGGATCTGGGCGAGGAGTTCGGCATGCCATCATATTACCAGCTTCGTGACCTCCCCGATCCCTTCCACTGACCTCGGCGCCCGCTCCGGCGAGTTCGAGACCGTCCCGGCCCGCACGGCGCGGGCGCTGGAGCGGCTCCTGCTGCCGGGTCCGCGCGTCCTGCTGTCGCTCGTCGTCATCCTGCGGCTGGCGCTGATCGGGATCGTGGCCGGTCGGGCCCAGGCGCTCGGCGGCGCATCGCGCCTCAACCCCGTGATCGCCTACGGCATCGTGGGCCTCGCCGTGGCGGGCACGGCGATGCTGGCGGCACGACTTCGCGGGCGCGTGACCCCGTCGGCGACGCACATCTTCCTGCAGTCGCTGATCGACGTTCTGCTGGTCACGGCGCTGGTCGGGCTGATCCGCACCGATGTCACGCCGCTCGCCGCGCTCTATGTCGTGCTCGTGGCGGGGTATGCGCTGATGCTGCCGGTCGGGCGCGGATTGGTGAGCGTCCTGTTTGCGGTGACCGCGTACATTGCCGTGACGCTCAGCACCGGGGCGATGCCGCCGGACACCGCGTTCTGGACGCAGGTGGCGGTGATCGGCTTCGTCGGCGCGGTCCTCGCGATGCTCGGCAACCGCCTCGGCGCGGCCTCGCGCGAGCAGCGGGCCCTGCTTGAGCGGCTGGCGCAAGCCCAGCTCGAGGCCGACGAGATCCTGGCGACGATCCAGTCCGGCGTGATCACCGTCGACGGCGACGGTCGGCTCGGCTATCTCAATCCGCGCGCGGCGCGCATTCTCGGGCTCGGGACGGATGCGTGGGCGGTCGGCGATTCGGTGCTCGAGCCGTTGCGGGCCCGGTCGCGCGAGCTGCACGACGCCATCGAGCGCGGGATCCGCGAGGGGCATCGTCTCGCACGGGCGGAGGCGCAGGTGCGCCGGGCGGACGGGACGCTCTTCCCGGTCGGGCTCAGCACGACGACCTTTCTGCGTCCCGGCAGCGATCGGCCCGCGGTCACGGCGATCTTCACCGACATATCCGACCTGAAGCGGCTGCAGGAGTTCCGGCTCAGGGCCGAGCGGCTCGAGGCGGTCGCGGCGCTCTCGGCCTCCCTGGCGCACGAGATCCGCAATCCGCTGGCGGCGATCCGGAGCGCGGTCGAGCAGCTGGCTGGCCGGGCGACGGCCGACGAGGACGAGCAGGTGCTCGGCGATCTGGTGATGCGCGAGAGCGCGCGGCTCAACCGGCTGCTGAGCGAGTTCCTCGACTTCTCGCGCGTGCGGGCGACGCGCTTCGAGGAGCTCGAGCTCCTTGCCCTGGTCGAGGACGCGGTGCGCACGCTGGGCGAGCATCCCGAGACGCGCGGCGTGGCGCTGCGGGTGGCGGGCGAGCCGATCACGCTCCAGGGCGACCCCGATCTCCTGCATCGGATCGTGTCGAATCTCGTGCTCAACGCGGCGCAGGTGCTGGGCGGGCGCGGCACCGTCACGGCGAGCGTCGGGCGGGCCGCACCGGGGGAGGCACCGACGGGGCTCATCCCCCGGCCGGTCCGGATCCAGGTGCGCGACGACGGGCCGGGGATCCCGGACGGGATTCGCGATCGCCTCTTCGAGCCGTTCGTGAGCGGGCGGAGCGGCGGCACGGGGCTCGGGCTCGCGATCGTGCAGCGCGCGGTCGCCGCGCACCGCGGCATCATTCTGGTGGACTCGTCGCCCACGGTGGGGACGACCTTCTCGATCTTCTTGCCGGTCAGCTGGGACCAAGGGGACGCGACGTGAGTCAGCAGGCACCTTCCCTTCTCGTCATCGACGACGAAAGCGGCATCCTCGATACCCTCCGCATCCTGCTCAAGAAGGAGGGGTTCGAGGTGTCGGTGGCGCAGGGCGGCAAGGCGGGACTCGAGGCGATCCGCAGCGTCTCGCCGGACATCATCCTGACCGACGTGCGGATGCCGCAGGTCACCGGGCTCGACATCCTGCAGGCCTCGAAGGAGGCCGATCCGATGACGCCCGTGATCCTGATGACGGCGCAGGCGTCGCTGCAGAGCGCGATCCAGGCGGTGAACGCCGGGGCGTTCTACTACCTGCAGAAGCCGTTCGCGAACGACGAGCTGGTGGCGATTCTCCGGCGCGCCTGCGAGTTCCGGCAGATCCGGGTCGAGAACAAGCAGCTGAAGCAGGAGATCCGCCGGGCGGGCGGCCCGCGGTCCGGTGGCCCGACGCGCCCGATCGGCAAGTCGAAGCGCTTCCTCGACGCGCTCAAGATCGCCGACATCGTCGGACCCACCGACTCGACGGTGCTGATCGGCGGCGAGAGCGGCACCGGCAAGGAAGTGCTGGCCCGCTACATCCACGAGGCCTCGCTGCGCGCCGACGGGCCGTTCCTGTCGATCAACTGCGGCGCGCTCCCCGAGACGCTGCTCGAGAGCGAGCTCTTCGGCCACGTGAAGGGGTCGTTCACCGGGGCGGTGCGCGACAAGCAGGGACTCTTCGCCGCGGCGCGCGGCGGCACCTTCTTCATGGACGAGGTCGGCGAGATGCCGGCGTCGCTGCAGGTGAAGCTGCTCCGCGTGCTGCAGCAGCGCGAGGTGATCCCGGTCGGCGCGACCGAGTCGATCCCCGTCGACGTGCGGATCATCGCGGCCACCAATCGCGATCTCGAGGAGGAGTGCCGCCGCGGCAACTTCCGCAGCGACCTCTTCTATCGCCTCAACGTGATCGCGCTCGACCTCCCGGCGCTGCGCGACCGGCGCGACGACCTGATCCTGCTGGTCGATCGCTTCCTGCAGGATCTCGCCCCCGACGGCGAGGAGCCGAAGGCGCTCAGTGCCGAGGCGATGGACGCGGTGATGGTGTACGATTGGCCGGGCAACGTCCGCGAGCTGCAGAACGCACTCGAGCACGCGGTGGTCCTCTCGCGCGGCTCGCTGATCGAGCCGCAGCATCTGCCCGATCGGATCACGCGCCAGAAGAAGGAGCCGCTCGTGGCCGAGCGGGCGCAGCCGAACCCGGCGCTCGACACGATCGAGCGGGCCTACATCATGTTCGTGCTGCAGGCCGAGGGCGGCAACAAGACGCGCGCCGCCGAGGTGCTCGGCATCGATCCCAGCACGCTCTATCGCAAGCTCTCGCGCTACGAGGGTGGCGAGGCGAAGGCGTGAGCGAGGTCGGCGGGGCGGCGTGATGCTCCTCGCGCGGCTGCTCGGCGCGGCGTTCCTCGTGGGCGGCCTCCTGCCGATCGCGAACTGGATCGCGGGCGGGCACGCGGCGCCGTGGTATGGCGAGCGGGTGGCAATGTGGACGAGTGGCGGCGGCATCCTGCTGGGTGTCGCCGCCATCGCGTTCATCGTGGTGCGGCGCCGGCCCGAGCTCTGGCGCGACGGCGCGTGGCAGCGGCTCGCCGAGCGATGGGTCGGCGCCGGGTGGCGGGCGGACGTGGCGATCGCGGTGTTCGCCACCGTGCTCTACGTGATCATCGCGCAGGCAGTCTTCTCGGCGAAGCCGCTGCTGATCGACGAGATCGTGCAGGTGTGGCAGGCGCGTGTGCTGGCGCAGGGGCGGCTGTGGGTGCCGTCACCCGAGCAGCCCGAGTTCACGGCGATCATGCACCTTGCCGACCTTGATGGCCGCCGCTTCGGGCAGTTTCCGGTGGGCGGCCCGCTGATGCTGATGCTCGGCACGCTGGTCGGGGCCGAGTGGCTGGTGGGGCCGGTCTTCGCGGGGCT
>DASTAN010000043.1:0-31861 GCA_035712665.1 Gemmatimonadales bacterium | reverse complement strand
CGAGGCGGCGGGTGGCGCGGTGAAGTCGAGCGTCTCGAAGAAGACGACCTTCGTGGTGGCCGGGAGCGACGCAGGGGACAAGCTGACGAAGGCCCAGGCGCTCGGGGTGGAGGTCATCGACGAGGCCGAGCTCTTGCGGCGCCTCGGTCCCGCCGCGTAGGTTCGCCCCGCCATGCCCAACTTCGCCATCACGCCGACGTCGCTCCATCGCCTCCGCCATCGCCTGGAGGCGCTGGCCCCGGGGGCCGCGGCGGAGATTCTTCAGGACGCCGGGTTCGTGACCGGCGAGGCCCTCGCGCAACGCTGGCGCAACCGCGTCGCGGAGCGCACCGGGCTGCTGGACGCGGGCGCCCTCGATGCCCGATGGTTCGGGCCGCTGCTCGACGAGCTCTGCGTGCAGCTCGGCTGGGGGTCGCTGACGGTGGTGCCGCTCGGGGATGACGCCGTGCTCCTCGAGGCCGGGGCGTGGGCCGAGGCCGAGCCGGGGGCGACGCGGCATCCGGGCTGCCACTTCTCGAGCGGGGTCCTCGCGGCCTTCCTGACGGCCGAGGCGGGCGCGCCGATCGGCGTGCTGGAGGTCGAGTGCCGCAGCACGGGGGCCGAGGCCTGTCGCTTCGTCGCGGGCTCCGCGGAGACGCTCGGCGCCGTGTACGACCTCATCGCGGCCGGCGGCGACTGGCGCGCGGCGCTCCCGACCGAGCGCTAGCCCGGGAGGTCGAGGCGCGGCACCAGCTCGCCGTCCTCGATCACTTCACGATCCCACGGCAGCACGATCACCTTCGCCGTCTCGAACGCCCAGAAATCCGGCTGCCACTCGCCGGTCCGAAACGAGACGGCGGTGCGCACGTCCGCCGGGCCACGATCGCGGACCGCCTGCAGCGCGAGCTTGAGGGTGTCGCCGCTGTCGCAGGTCTCGTCGACGACCAGCACGCGACGCCCGCGCAACGAGGCGGGTGGCGGCACCAGCAGCGAGGGAGCGGCCTCGGCGTCGGGGCGGGCGATGGTGACGGTGACGAGATCGCGGCGGAGGATCGTGGCGACGATGGCCGCGGGAATCGCACCGGCCTTCGCCACGCCGACCACGACCTCCGGATCGTAGGTGCGCGCGACCTTCACCGCGAGTGCCCGGCAGAGTTCACCGAAGAACGGCCAGTCGATGTCGAGCGTGTCGCGGGTCGGGGTGGGACGCGGGCGCGGCATCGGAACCTCCAGGCGGGACGCAGGAACTTCGTCAGGCAAGGTAGGCCGGCCGCCGAGTGGCGGCAATCGCGTTGCCCGGCGCGTGTGGAGACCCTTACCTTTGGCCGGATGCACGTCACGACGGATTCTCCCTCCCGATGAGCTGGTGGAAGCGCATCCTCAGCGGCGACGATGCCGCGCCCGCGCCGCAGCGCCTCGACTACCTCAACGAGGGGCTGGCGCTCGAGCGACAGGGTGACCTGGACGGGGCGATCACGTCGTACCAGCTGGCGTTGCGGGATCGTCCGCAGGATGTCCGCATCCTGCAGTACGTGGCCATTGCGATGTCGAAGTGCGGTCGGCTCGAGGAGGCGATCCGGCACTACCGCCGGGCACTCGAGCTCCAGCCCGACCTGCCCGGCGCCCACTATGGCGTGGCGTTCCTGCTGCTGAAGCGCGGCGACCCGGAACGCGCCGCCGACCACCTGCGGGCCTTCCTCGCCCGCCCGCCCCGCGACACGGAGATGAGCCGATGGGTGGACCACGCGCGCACGACACTCGCGACACTCGAGGATCCCGCCCTCCCCGACACGCCCTGATGCGCGGCCTCGTCGCGGCGCTCGGCCTCGTGGCGGGCGGCTGCGGCACGCTCCCGGTCGAGGGCGACGGGGTGGTGCTCCTGCAGGTGGTGCAACCCGCCTCGCTCACGCTGGCGGAGGGCACGACGCTCCAACTGACGGCCCGGGCACTCGACAAGGGCGGCAACGAGGTCCCGGCCGAGATCGTCTGGCGCACCCCCGATGCCGGCGTCACGGTCGGCGAGACGACCGGGCTCGTCACTGCCGTCGCCGGCAGCGGCTCCGCCCGCGTGCAGGCCAGCGTCGGATCCCTCCGCAGCGACTTCATCACCCTCACCCTGCGTCCGGCCGAATGACGCCCACCACGCTCAACGAGCTGTTCTTCGAGGCGACGACGCGCCACGCGGCGCAGTCGCACGCCCTGTCGCGCCGCGGGCCCGATGGCCAGTGGCATCGCATCGACCACGCCACCCTGCGGACGCGCGTGCAGCACGTGCACGCCGCGCTGCGCGAGGCGGGCCTCGCCGCCGGCGACCGCGTCGCGATCCTGAGCGAGAACCGTCCCGAGTGGGCGATCACCGACTACGCCTGCCTCGCGGCACGCTGCGCCGACGTGCCGGTGTACCCGACGCTCCCGGCGAAGCAGATCGAGTACATCCTCCAGGATGCGGGGGCGAAGGCGATCTTCGTCTCGAACGCGACCCAGCTCGCGAAGGTGCTGGAGATCCGCGCCGAGCTCCCCGAGCTGCGGCTGGTGGTGCTGTTCGAGGCGGGTGACCTGCCCGAGGGCGTGACCGGCTTCGCGTCGTTCGAGGCGATGGGGGCGGCGGCGGCGGCGAAGTATCCCGACTGGGAGCGCGAGGCGCGCACCGTGATGCCCGACGACCTCGCGACGCTGATCTACACGTCGGGGACCACCGGGCACCCGAAGGGCGTGATGCTCACGCACGGCAACATCACCAGCAACGTGGTGGCGTCGCTGCAGGTGCTGGACCTGCGCGCCGGGGACTCCTGCCTCTCGTTCCTCCCGCTGTCGCACATCTTCGAGCGGATGGTCGGGCACTACACCATGCTCTTCGCGGGCGCGTCGATCAACTATGCGACCGCATTCGACACGGTCGTGAAGGAGATGGGCGAGGTGCGCCCCACGGTGATGGCGAGCGTGCCCCGCCTCTACGAGAAGATCTACGCGGCCGTCACCGAGAAGGCGCTCAACGCCGGCGGCGCCAAGCGCGCGATCTTCGAATGGGCCCGCGCGACCTCGGACAAACGGCTCGACTACGTGCTCAACGGCCGGGCGGTGCCGCCGGGGATCCGCGTCGCGAGCGCCCTGGCCGATCGCCTCGTCTTCCGGAAGCTGCGCGGCATCATGGGCGGCAACCTCCGCTTCTGCGTCTCGGGCGGTGCACCGCTCAATCCCGACATCTGCCGCTTTTTCATCGGTGCGGGACTGCCCTGCCTCGAGGGGTACGGGCTCACCGAGACCTCGCCCGTGATCACCGTGAACCGGATGGCGAGCATCAAGCCCGGCACCGTCGGGCACCCGATCCCCGGCGTCGAGGTGCGGATCGCCGAGGATGGCGAGATCCTCTGTCGCGGACCCAACGTGATGCGCGGCTACTGGCACCAGCCGGAGGCGACGGCCGCGGTGCTGGATGCCGACGGCTGGTTCCACACCGGCGACATCGGGTTGATCGACGCGGATGGCTGCCTGCGCATCACCGACCGCAAGAAGGACATCATCGTCACCGCGGGCGGGAAGAACATCGCACCGCAGCCGATCGAGGCGATGCTCAAGACCAACAAGTTCTTCACCAACGCGGTGATGATCGGCGACAAGCGGCGGTTCCCCGCGATGCTGCTGGTGCCGAACTTCGATGCGCTCCGCCACTGGGCGAAGGTCAAGGGGCTGCCGGACCTCCCGCCCGAGGAACTCGCGGCCCATCCCGACGCGATCGACAAGCTCGAGCGCGAGGCGCGGAAGGAACTGCGCGACCTCGCCCAGTTCGAGACGCCGAAGAAGTTCCTGGTGATCCCGCGCGACTTCACGATCGATCGCGGCGAGCTGACGCCGAAGCTGTCGGTGCGGCGCCGGAACGTGGAGGAGAACTACCGGGCGCAGATCGAGGCGATGTACGCGGACGAGTGAAGGGTGAGGGGTGAGGGGTGAGGGGTGGAGGGTGAAGGGTGAAGGGTGGAGGGTGGAGGGTGAAGGGTGAAGGGTGACGGGTGGAGGGTGGTGTTGCTGGGCTGCAACGTTGCGGCGCCGCACCTACGCCAACCCCGGGTGAATGGCTTCACCCAACTCGTTGCACTGCAATGTGATAGGCGCCCTTTCAGCCTTGGCACAAGGCCTGCTCTTGATAGGAGGGTCACTCGCACGACCTTTCCCTCGAGGAGCTTCCCCATGCGTTCCCCCTTGTTCGCCGCCGCGTTGCTCGCGGCGTTCGCCGCGCCGCTCGCGGCTCAGATGCAAAGCACCGGGAGCGGCGCCGGTACGGACCTGAACTGGGATGTCAGCTGGACCGGTGTCTGCAACAACAGCTGGTCCGGGGACGCGCCGGTCGGCGGCTCCTCGCCCTACCAGTGCGGCGCCACCTCTGGCGGACCGATCGATGCCTTCATCGTCTCGGCCCAGACCCCGTGGCAGAATCCCGCCGTGGGCACGGCCCCGCGCTGGATCAGCGCCTTCCAGTCGAGCAGCGGCACCTGCAACACCGGGCCGAACACGTCGCTCGTCGGGTGTGATTCGAGCAATCCGTTCTCGCCCCACTTCGAATACACGTATTCGACGGCCTTCAACGCGATCGCCGGTGGCTCGATCTTCTTCCAGCTCGGCTGGGACAACCTCCTGAATGGCATCGAACTCAACGGCGCCCAGCTGAATCTGGCGTCGCTGCTGGTCGAGCCGCTGTCGTATGGCTTCGACGACCGCTACGGCTTCTGCCGCAACGGTGACGGGATGTGGCCTGATGCGTCGGACATCACCAACGCCACCTACAGCGGCTGCACGGTCACGATGAAGCTGAACGTCGCGGCCGGGATGAACACCTTCGTGGTGAAGACCCTTGGCGACGGCGCGACCGACGGTCTCTTCCTCTACGCCCTCGATGGCGGCGTGCCGACCGAGGTCGTCCCCGAGCCGGCCACGATGACGCTGCTGGCCACCGGCCTCGCCGGGCTCGCCGGCTCGTCGATCCGCCGCCGCCGGAAGCTCGACGCGTAAGGCAACTGAAGCACGGAGCAAACGAGCGGGGGGCGGAACGCGCACAGCATTCCGCCCCCCGCTTTTCGCTCTCCACCCTCCACCCTCCACCCTTCACCCTTCACCCCTTCCGCACCACCCACAGCCCCGCCACCGCCCCCAGGAGCTGATCGCCCGTCCCGAGTGGCGGCGGCTCGCCCTCGCCGACACAACGCAGCCCCGGCAGCACGCTGGCGAGTCCGGACGAAGCCGAGCCGGCGGCATCGGCGCCCAGCACCACGCCGCGCATTGCGTGGCGCTTGATCGGCCACGCCGCCGAGCGGACGACGCTCACCGAGTCCGACGCGACCAGCGAGCCCGGCGGATTCACCGCCACGAGGCGCACCCCCGGCAGCGCCGCAACGATCGCCTCGGCGTGGTGCGCGGCACGCCCTGCCAACGCCACCCAGCCACCAGGGCCCTCGAGGCCGAGCATCGCCAGGACCGCGTCGGCGTCGAACGGCGGCTCCGCGTCATCGACCGACGGCGCCTCCCCGAAGGTCGGTACCCCGTCCTCCCACGCGGTGGACCAGCCGCAGAACGGGCAGCCGAGGTGTCCCGCCACGACGCGTCGGCCCTCGACCTGCCCGGGAAGGAGCACGAGGAACTGCTCGTCGTGCGCACCGGGACACTTGAGGTGGTCGGTCAGCTCGATGTGCATCAGGGCCGGAACTCCACCCACGAGAGCTGCCCGGCCGCGACCGTCACCACGCGCTCGACCCATCGCTCGCCGATGCGCACGCGGAGCCGGTGCGTGCCCGCCGGGACGTCGCTGATCGCGAAGTGCTCGCCGTACATCGGCGACGGCGCGTTGCGCGGGCCGTAGGTCTCGGCGAAGGCGAACGGAGTCTCGCGCGGCAGCGGCTTGGCAATGCCGTAGATGCGCGCCTGCGGCACGGGCCGTCCGGCTGCATCCAAGACCAGGCCCGCGATCGCCCCCGTGCCCGGCAGTGGCGCGATCCAGAGTTCGGGGTTGGTGGCGTGCGGCGGGAACCGCTCCTCGGGATTCACGATCCGGTTGACCGAGTCCACCGGCGACGCGTGCACCTCGAGATGGAGATGGTCGTTGGTCGCGCGGCCGGTGTGCCCGACGCGCGCGATCACCTGCCCCGCGGTCACTCGATCACCGAGGCGCGCGTCGAGCGCGCTGTTGTGGTAGTAGACGGAGAAGACCACGCGCGTCGACCCGTCGGCGAGGCGCAGCGGTTCGTCGTGACGAATCGCGACGGTGAGGGCGCCGCGCTCGGCCGGTCCGCTCCACGCCACCACGCCCGGCCCGATCGCGAGGACCGGCGTGCCGTCCGCGTTGTTGAACTCGACGCCTTGATGCGGCTGGAAGTTGCCGCCCATCGTCGAGCCCCAGCGATAGGTCTGGTCGATGTGCGGGTTGTCGCACGCGCGGATCGGGCGAATGAACGGCGGCGCCCAGGGACGCGTGTCCGGTGCCGCCGCCGCGCCGCCGCCGAGTGCCGGCGCGGGCGCGGTCGGCCCCGGGCCGGCCTCGACGAACTGCCAGGCGCGGCCATCACGTGTGCGCAGATTCCCCGCTGCACCGGTGAAGGCCGTCCGAAGCGGGATGCGCGCCAGGCCGCCGGCGACCGGCGTCGACTCGCATCGCGGGATCGGTGCAAGGATCAGCGTCTCGTCACCGCGCCTGAGCGACAGCGCCGTCAGGTACTCCGAGGGCAGCAGCGCACGGGCGGTGTCAGCCGGTCCCTTCGCGGCCGGCCCCACTCGATCGACGAGGGCAGTCCAGTGCGCACCATCGTCGGCCGTGAGCTGGATGCCGTCCGCGGTCGCGATGATCGTGGTGTCACCGACGGTGGCGATGCCGTCCGGCGCGACGTACTGCCATTCCGGCCCCAGTTCGCTGAAGGTCCAGTTGCGCCAGGTGCGGCCGTCATCGCGCGAGAGCCCCCAGCCGTTGCCGATCGTCCCGATCCAGACCTGGTCGCGGGGCCCGAAGGCGATGGCGTGGACGAAATCCCACGACAGCGAACTCTTCGCGGTGTCGCTCTGGATGCGGCGCCAGCCACCATCCGGCGCGTGCACGAGCACCCCATGCCCGTACGTGCCGATCCAGAGCTCACCGTTCGCGCGCGTCGCCCGCGCGAGCGCGATGACCGGCCAGCCATCGAGGGTGTCGGGCACCGCCTGCGCCGCGAGTGGCGTGGCGAGCAGGACGGCGAACAGCGAGCCGCGAACGGCGAACGGCGGACGGCGCATGACATCACCCCGGGGTGAGGCGGATCGACTCGATGTGCACGTGGGCGGGCTGCTGCGCGACCCAGACGACTGCGGCGGCGACATCCTCGGGACGCAGCATGTCGCGCCGTGCGGGAAAACCGGGTTTCGTGTCGGGATCGATCGGATCCCACACCGCGGTGTCGGTCGGTCCGGGCGAGACCAGCGTGCACTGCACGCCGCTGCCGCGATACTCCTCCACGAGCACCTCGTGCAGGCCGCGCGCCCCGAACTTCGAGGCGGAGTAGGCGGCGTTGCCCGGGAAGGCCTTCAGGTCGGCGACGCTGCCCACGATCACGTGCCGTCCGGTGCCTCGCGCGCGCATCGACGGCAGCAGGTGCCGGGCGATCGCGAACGGCGCCTCGAGGTTGATCGCGAGCTGCTCGCGCAGCAACGCGTCGGAGGTCTCGTCCAGCGCGGCGAGGAGGAATGCCCCCGCGTTGCTGACGACCAGATCGGGCACGCCGGCCTCGGCAAGCACCCGCTCGAGCGCCGCGTGCCGCGAGCTCGCGTCGGCGAGGTCGGCCGGGATGTCGATCGCCCCGGCGAGCGGCGGCAGCGCCGACCGGGCGATGCGCACCACGCGCATCCCGGCTGCCGCGAGCGCGGCCGCGGTCGCCGCCCCGATGCCGCGCGAGGCACCGGTGACGAGGGCAAGCTGGCCGCGCACGGACGTCGTCACGTCACGCCCCCTCGTACTCGACGTAATTGCGGGGCGACTCCCAGAGACGGACGCGCGCGAGGCGCCCCGCCGGGATGCGCGAGGCGAGCTGCTCCCAGATGAACACCGCGATGTTCTCGGCCGACGGCAGGCGCGACGCGAACCACGGCACGTCGAGGTTCAGGTTGCGGTGGTCGAGGTGCGCGTGCACGTGCTCGTCGAAGAGCGCCTTCAGGTGACCGACGTCCACGACGTAGCCGGTGTCGGGATCGATCTCGCCGTCGACGCAGAGCTCGACCTCGTAGTTGTGGCCGTGATAGTTGGGATTGTTGCACGGCCCGAAGGTGGCACGGTTCCACTCGTCCGACTTCGCGGGATTGTGGAGCCGGTGGGCGGCGTTGAAGTGGGCACGGCGCACGACGAGCGCACGGGGCATCGCGTGGCCTCCTTGGGGAGGAGTCTGGATGACGAACGGCGCCGCCTCGCCAAGCGGGGCAGCGCCGTTGGGCCGTGGCGATGGCGGGGAAGGTGTTCTTGAAGCCCGTGGAGACAGTTGCGGCGCCCTCTCCCGGTCGTCCGTCTTCCCCCCACAGGGGCATGGCGTCGGACCATGAATGTGGGCCCATCCTCGGACCTGTTGGCTCAAGTACGTATGGCTCCCCGCCACCGCACGGCCTCGGCTATAATACCGGCCGGGCCGAGGGGCGTCAATGCGCGACGCCCCTGCCGACTGCCACTCCTACCCGGGATGCGTGCTCGTGTTCGAACTAGCCCTCGGAACGCTCCTGCTCGCCGCGTGGGCCGTGCTGCAGTTCGCGGTGCAACCGATGAGCGGCGCGTTCCACCTGCTGCTGCTGGTCGGTGCGCTCCTGCTCATTCGCGGCGTGGCGCTGCGCCCGGACCGCGCCGACTGATCAGCGCGCCTCGCGCCAGATCCGTGCGGCGCGATGGCCGGCGTCGCGGAGCACGTCGGGCGCGGCGACCATCGAGAGGCGCACGTACCCCGCCCCGCCCGGCCCGAATCCGGAGCCCGGCGTCACCATGATCCGCTCCTCGTCCAGCAGGCGTCGCTGGACATCCCAGTCGGTCATCCCCGCGGGCACCGGAATCCAGAGATACATCCCCGCAGGCGGCGGGGCGACGTGAAGCCCACCCTCGGCGAACCCGGCGACCGCGGCATCGAAGCGCGCTCGGTAGCCCTCGCGGAGTTCCGCGGCGAGCGCCTCGGCGTGCGTGAAGGCGTACGTGCCGGCGCGCTGGACGATCGTCGGAACCCCGTACCCCACCAGGGTGCGGTAGGCGTTGAGCGCGCCGCACACATCCGCGCGGCCAGCCACCATCCCGAGCCGGAGCCCGGCCATCGAGAAGTTCTTGGAGCCCGAGTGGATCTCGATGGCGACCTCCCTCGCACCGGCCACTTCGAAGACACTCGGCGCCGCCTCGCCGTGCTGCACCAGCTCGCTGTAGGCGAGATCGCTGATCAGGATGATGTCGTGCGCCCGGCAGAAGTCGACGGCCTCGGCCCACTGCGCGCGAGTCGCCACCGCACCGACCGGGTTGTTCGGAAAGTTGAGCAGCAGGAACTTCGCGCGTCGCGCGGTCGCCGCATCGATGGCCGAGAGATCGGGCCACCACTGGCTGTCGGCCGTCACCGGCAGCAGCACGAGGTCGGCGCCGGACGCCGCGACCGCCCGCTCGTAGACCGGATAGGCGACATCGGTGATGAGCATCGCATCGCCCGGTTCGCAGTAGGCGAGCACGAGGTGCGCGAGCGCCTCCTTCGCCCCGGCGGTCGGCACCACCTCGGTGCGCGGATCGAGCGTGACGCCGAAGCGCCGCTGCATGAAGTCGGCGAACGCCGTGAGCAGTGCCAGCTCGCCGCTCATCACCGGATAGCCGTGGGCCCGTCGGTCCTGCACCGCCTCGGCGACCGCCGCGATCAGCCCCTCGGGCATCGGCTGGTCAGGCGAGCCGAGCGAGAGGTCAAGGACGCGCACACCCTCGGCCTCGAGCGCGCGCTTCCGCGCGATCAGGGTGGCGAAGACATAGGGCTGGATGCCGCGGAGGCGGGCAGTCGGCTCGGGCACGGGACGGCTCCGGTGGTGACGCGGGGGCGGCGTCGCGCGGGGATGTTCGCCGCATCGTGCGCGGATGGCAAGTCGCCCGCGAGGTCGGGCCGAAGCCGCGCCGCGTCGCGCAGGTAGGCGTGCCGCACCGCGCGGCTGCCCCAGGCACGCTCGACGTGGAGCAGCACGCGAATGCAGCGCGGCATCGCCCCCGGCACGGCGATCTCGGTGGCGCAGAGCAGCGGAATGTCCTCCCAGCCCGCCCGCCGAGCGGCCTCGGCCGGAAAGGTCGAGACGAGATCCGGCGTCATCGTGAAGATGGCCGACACGACCTCGCCCGGCGCGAGCGCGTTGCGGCGCTCCAGCTCGGCGAGGAGATCCTGCACCGCGTCGCCGATGGCGGACGGGCGATCGTCGGGCACGGTGATCGCCCCGCGAATGGCACGCGTCGTCGGGGTGCCCAGCCAGCGATGCAGCAGGGTGCGGAGCGTCATGCGGCCGCTTCCCGATCGGCCGCGCGGCGCGCCACGACCACGAACCGGGTCACGTTGCCGACCGCGTCGGCGATGTCATCGGCGAGAATCTGCAGGCCGTACCGCTCCGCGGCCTCGCGCGGTGCCACGGCCGCCCGCGTCCAGTCGCGGTCCTCGGCGATGCTGCGGGCCGCCCCGGCCGTGTCGTAGGCGGGACGCGGTTCGAGCCGATGGGCGGAGAGCCATCGGGTGCACTGGGCCAGCGCCACCGGGTGGCTCTCGGCCCAGCGGAGCCCCGTCAGCGTCGCGCCCGGCAACGCCATCAGGGCGAGCCGAATCGGGAGCCGCAGCTCGTCGATGACCTCGAGGTCGCCGCGCTGGGCAAGGGCGGCCTGCGCGGCGTCGACCGGCCCCGCGATCGCGTTCTCGACAGGGATCACCGCCCGATCGGCGCGCCCATTGGCCACCGCCGCGAGCGCCGTCGCGAAGTCAGGCACCCCGAGGGTCCGGGCGCGAGGGTCGACCTGCAAGGCGGCCTGCTGGCTGAAGGCGCCGGGGGCGCCCTGGTACGCGATACGCATCGTGCGGGTCCTGGAAGCTGGGGTGCAAACGCAAAGCGGCCCTCTCGAGGATCGAGAGGGCCGCGGGATTCGTCGGATGCTGCTGCGGGGCTACCGCGTGCGCCGACTCCCGGCCCTCTCGTCGAGAAAGGCCGCAAAGGCGAAGGCGAAGCGATAGGCGCGGGTCAGCATTGCTCGCACAGTACGACACGGAGCCGCACCCTGTCAAGGGCGCGTCAGATTTCCCAGTTCGAGAGCAGCACGCCGCGCGGCGGGGTCTCGGGGTACCCGGCGAGGGTGACCCGGAGATCGGTCCACTGCACGCGCCACGCATCCGCGACGAGCGCGGCATACAGCTCCTCGTGCCGCGTCTGGCATCGCACCGACAGCGTGCGCACGCGGTGCGACGCGACCTCGGCCTCGACCTGGGCGAGGACACCGAGGGCGGCAGGCGTGTCGCGTGCGACCAGCTTCAGCACGCGCAGGTCCTCGGCCGTGCGCCCCTCCGCGAGCGGGGCGGCGTGCCACACCGCAAAGGCCTCCAGCGCCCCGTCGGCGGCGTGCCGCAGCGAGATGTCGCCAAGACCGAGCCCGAGCGTCAGCTCGATCTCGCGGGTGAAGTCGACCCCGGGGGCCACGCTCGCAGCGAGCTGTCGGCACGACGCAAGCGCTGCCGCACGATCGACGTCGCCGAGGGCGCCGAGTCGGGGACCGCGCGGATGCGCGCCGCCTCGTGCCTGACGCTGCAGCGTGATCGTGAGCGGCCCGGGCCGAAAGCCGAGCCGCGAGTAGAAGCCGATGTTGTCGAGGGTGCGCGGCATCGTCTCGAGCCCGATCGTTGCCGCGCCCTCGCGCTGCAGCATCGCGACGCCCGCCGTGACGATGGCGCGGCCGAGGCCCTCGCCCTGCAGGTCGGGGCGCACGGCGAGCGGCCCCATCCAGCCCTCCGCCCCGCTCCGGTGGACGAGGTTGAAGGCCGCCAGTTCGCCCCGCGCATCGTGCCACGCCAGCGCCCCGGTCCCCGCCCCCCTGATCGCATAGCGCCAGACATCGGGGTTGAGGTGCGGCACGCGGACGCCGGCGAGGCCGTCCCGTCGATAGCGATCGGTGAACGCGGCCGCGAAGACGCGGTTGAGCGCCGGGATCTCCTCGACCGCGAGCGTGACCGGCCCGGTGACGCGCCGCTCAGGCCGCCACATCGCCGACCCCCGGGGTGTCGTCCTGCACCGTGGTCACGCCGCGCTCCTCGTCGTAGCTCACGCGTAGCACGCGATCGAACGCATCGCGCATCCCCTCGACGTGCGAGATCACGATGACCTGGGGGAAGCGATCCGCGATCGCGCGGAGCAGGACCAGGACCGACTCGCGCCGCTCCTCGTCGAGCGAGCCGAAGATCTCGTCGAGCACCAGCAGGGACAGGGGCTGCCCGGCGCGTTCCGCGATCATCTGCGAGATCGCGAGGCGGAGCGCGAGGTTCACGACATCCTCCTCGCCGCCCGAGATGACCGGCTTCGGCTCGCCGTCCTCGACGATCGTCGCGACGTACTCCTCGCTCAGCTCGAGGTCGGCATACCGCCCGCGGGTGAGCTGCTGGAGGAACCCCGCCGCGCGCTCGGCGAGCTCCGGCCTGAGCTGCAGCACCAGCTCGGTGCGGAGATCGCCGAACGCCCGCTCGAGCTCGTTCAGGAGCGCGACCTCGTCAGCGAGCGTGCGGGCGAGGTCGGCCTTCGCCATCCGATCCTCGTGGCGCTGCACGGCGAGCTCGCGGAAGCGGGTCGCCCCGGCGACGCGTTCCTCCGCGCGCTCGCGCACGGTGGTGGCGGCCGAGGCCGCGACGCGTGCCGCCTCGACCTCCGCCTCGAGCGTGCGGAAGGCGGCCTCGTCCCAGCGCAATTCATCGCGCCGGGCCTGCAGCTCCGCGAGCTGGGCTTCGGCCGCCGAGGTCGCCTGTTCCGCCGCCGTCGCCTCCGCGACGAGTGCCTCGGCCTGCGCGGCCACGGCCGCCAGGCCATCGTGCTCGCGTCGCGCCGGCTCGAGTGCGGCGAGGCGCTGCCGCACCGCCTCGTGCCGACTGCCGTCGTAGGTCGCCTCGGGACCGGAGAGCTGTGCCTCGAGCGCCGCGAGTTCCGCCGCGACCCGGCGCTGTTCCGCCTCCAGCGTGGTGCGACGCGACGCCGCGGCGCGCACGGTCGCCAGACGCTCGCCGGCCTCGCGGCGCGCGTGCTCGGCCGAACGCAGCAACGCCTCGCTCTCCTGCACCTCGGGCGGCACGGCCGCGAGCTGCTCGGTGCGCTGGCGATAGTACCCGCCGCTCGCGCGCACCTCCTCCATCTGTCGCGCGAGCAGCGCGAGCGTCTCGGTGACATCGCCCCCGAGCGGGCGACCGCAGGTCGGACAGATGCCCTGCTCGCCGGCGGCCGCGATCGCATCGTGCTGCTCCTGCAGCTCGCGGTAGCGGGCGCGGTACTGGTCGAGCAGCGTGCGGGCCTCCTGCTCATCCTGCTTCCACCGGGTCCGCCGCTCCTCGAGCTGCAGGGCGGCTTCGGCGACCGCCTGCGCCGCGACCCGCTCGGCCGCGACGGCGGCCTCGAGGGCGGAGGCCTCCGGGAGGGTCGGGAGTTCGGCCGCGAGCGCCGCGAGGCGATCTCGCCGTCCGTCGCGCTGCACGAGCAGGGCGCGGCGCTGGTTCGCCTCGGCGGCCGCCGCGTCGAGCGCCTCGCGCTCCGCCACGAGCCCATCCCAGGGCGCGAGGGAGGCCGCGAGCTCGGTCAGGCGGTGCCGGGCCGACATCGCCCGCGCGAGCTCGCGATCGAGGCGCTGGAAGGCGGTGCGCGCCGCGGTGACGCGCTCCTCGGCCGCGCGCACGCGCCCGTCGAGCCCCTGCCACGCCTGCTGGCGCGCCCGCGCGTCGTCCCACGTCGGCGCGAGCGTGACCCGCCGCTCGAGCGCCGCGCGCTCGGCGACCTGGGCCGACTCCAGCTCGGCCCGCGACGACTCGAGGACCGTTGCCGCCTCGCGCAAGGCGGTCGCGATCTCGCCCTCATCCGCCAGGCCCTGCTCGATCCCCTGCAGCTCGGACCGCCGGACGTTGCGTCGCTCGCGGAGGCGATCCTGGGCCTCGCGGAGCCGCTCGTAGCCGAGCACGCGCGACAGGAATCGTCCCCGATCGGCCGGCGTCATCGCGGCCATCACGGCGAGTTCCTTCTGCCCGGTGAAGTAGGTGTTGAAGAACTCCTCGCGCGACATCCCGAGCAGCGCGGTGACGCGCTCGGTCACCGCCCCGGTGCTGTTGGCGATCGCGAGGCCGTCCTGGAAGAGCTCCGCGTTGGTCAGCGTGCGGAGGACGCGGTACGTGCGTCGCCCGAGCGTGAACTCGAGCTCGACCTCGAACCGCGAGCGCGGCGCCGCCCCGCGACGCCGCAGCGTGTCGCGCGTGCCGCGGGCGGCCGGCACGCCGTAGAGCGCGTAGGCGATCGCCTCGAGGAGCGTGCTCTTGCCCGACCCGTTGGGGCCGACGATCGCGATCATCCCGGCGCCGAGGTCGAGCTCGGTCCGCTCGTGCTGGCGGAAGTTGACGAGGCGCAGGCGGTGGAGCTGCATCAGCCCTCCTGCGCCTCGCGCTCGAGGGCCGCCAGGGTCTCGACCCCTTCCGCGACGAAGCGACCGCGATCGACGCCCGCGGGGAGCGCGCGCGCCCCGAGATACGACTCGACCGTGTCCGCGAGGGTGCGCCGCTCGCCGGGCGCGCCGACGCCGACGGTGCGCGCCCCGACCTCGGGCCGGCGCAGGTCCAGATGGAAGTGCAGCGCGCGTGCCTTCCACTGGCGGATCGCGGCGTGGTCGAGCTCGCGCGCCACCGGCCGCGCCACGTTCCGCACCACCTGCCGCACCACCGCGTCGTCGATGCCGCCGGCGACGTCCTCGACCGCCGCTGCGAGCAGGCGATCGAGCTCGCTCGCCGCGAGCTCGGTGGCATCGAGCGCGGGGAGGTCGATCACCCGCCGGGGGGCGGCGATCGGCTGTCGCACGACGGCCCCCGAGGCGAGGTCGACCAGCAGCCAGCCCTTCCCGGGAATGCGCTGGCGGGCCTCCTCGCGCAGCTCCGCCCACGGGTTCGGGCTCACGTACTCGAGCGAGCCGCTGTACCACGCGCGCTCGCCGACCTCCTGCTGCACGTGATAGTGCCCGAGCGCGACGTGGCTCCATCGGCCGCTCCCGAGATCCTCCGGCGTGAGGTACGCGCCACCCGCTTCCGCGGCGGCTCGATCGCGTTCGCTGGCGAAGAGTCCCGGCGTCTCGCCGTGGAGCATCAGCACCTGATGCGGCTCGCTCCCCGCCGGTTCGAGGGCCGGCCGCGGCGTCGCGAAGAGCGCCTGGTGCGGCACCGCCAGGACGCTCAGGCCAAGCGCGGGAAAGGCAAAGCGGCGCGGCTCGTCGGCCGCGACGTGCAGGCCGATCTCGTGGAGCAGCCCGAAGATCGACACCGTGTCCGTCGAGCGCGGCGTGTCGTGATTGCCGGCGATGACGATGATCGGGGCCTCGGGCAGCAGCCGGCGCAGTCGCGAGAACTCGCGCACCGCGTGCAGGATCGCGCTGTTCGTCGGCCGGACGGCGTGGAACAGGTCACCGGACACGACGACCGCATCCGGGCCGGCCGCGATGACGTCATCCACCGCCGTCGTGAAGGCGCGGGCCACGTCGGCCTCGCGCTGGTTCAGGCCGCGCGCCGTGAGCCGGTGGTACTGCCGGAAGCCGAGGTGCAGGTCCGCGAGGTGGGCGAGGCGCATCGCTCAGTACGGGGCGAACGGATCGTCATCGTCGCGCGCCAGCGGGGCGACGCCGGGGCGCGGGCCGGCCTCGCTCGCGGGAATCACGCGGCGCAGGCACGCCCGGAAGAAGCCGAAGACCTCCGCGGGCCGCTCGCGCGCCACCGCCGAGAGCGCGCGGCGGACCTCGTCGTCCGGGCGCCCCTCGATCGCGGCACGCACCGCATCGCCGCCGATGCTGCGGTCGTAGCGGCGCAGCTGGCGCACCACGGCGTCCGCGAACGACAGCGGCGGCTCGGGCGGGAAGCGCTCGACACCTTCCCGGCCCGACAGCGAGGCGGGACGCGGGAAGCGCACGAAGATCGGCTGCGTGAAGTGCGGGTGCCGCACCAGCAGCTCGCCCTTCGGCAGCGCGGCGAGCTTGGCCTTCACCGCGATCGGGAAGGTGGCGTACCCGGGCATCGCGAGCTCGTCGGCGTCCATCCGCCCGTAGAGCGCGGTGCCGGCGTTCCCGACCACGCGACGCAGCACCTGCGAGCGGAACTGCTGCGCCGAGAAGAGCACGAGCCCGAGGTAGCGGCCGCGCTCCGAGAGGTCGAGCAGCATCTTCCGCACGTAGGTGTCGGGCCCGTCCGCGGGCGCGTACTTGTTGAGCTCGTCGACGAACACCACGACGTGATCGACGCCCAGGTCCCGCCGCTCGAGGTGCTCACGCAGCTTCGAGATGATCCGCGCGAAGACGAGATCCTGCGCCAGCGGGTCGACGCCGGCGACGTCCACCACCGTCACCGAGCGGTCGCGGAAGGTGCCCCACGGCAGGTCGTTCGCGACGCCGTCGTCGGTGACCAGTCCCTTCGAGCGCGTCGCGATGTTGCCGAGACGGTTGCGCACCTTGCGGATCGTGGCGACGTGGTGCGTGCGCCAGACGTCGGCGCCGCGGCCCTTCACCTCGAGGAAGTCGAAGATCGCGCGGAAGAGTTCCTCGAGGTCGGCGAAGGTCTGCACCTCGAACGGGGCCTGCCGGAGCTCATCGGCCTCGAAGCGCTTCCCCACGACCCGATCCGCGAGGAAGTCGAGGAAGGCCCCGGCCTTCGCATCCACGTCATCGCGATTGAGGAGCACCTCGGCGTAGTCGAGGATCTCGCGAAGCCCCCAGACCAGCGGCTCGACCCGATCGACGAGCGCGGGGTTGGTCCGCAGCGTGTTGAGGTTCACGCCGTCGGCCTGGTACGGCGCATACAGCGTGACGTCCTCGAACGGCTGCGCGCTGAGGCCGAGGCGGCGCCAGAGCCGCAGGTCGTCCTCGCCGAGGGGCGCGGGCTGGTCGAGGAAGCAGAGGTCCGGCCCCTTCACGTTGAAGCAGATCGCCGCGACGCTGCCCTTGGACGCGTGGAAGCGCTGGAAGATGCTCTGCAGCAGGAACGTGACGGCGCTGGTCTTGGTCGCGAGTCCCGACACGCCGGTGATGTTGAGGTGCGCCGCCTCGGGGCCGAGGAGGAAGTCGGCATCGAGATAGACCGGCGAGGCGAGGCCGCCCGCCGCGTAGAGTCCGACCGGCACGCCGGTGGAGCTTGCGTCGTCGCGCACGTACGCATCCATCCGGAGCGCGATCGTGACGTCGGCGTCGCTCGCGGCGTGCACCGCCCCGAACGGCACCGGCTGCACCGGCTCCTCCGGCTCCTGTCGCAGCACGGCGGCGGTCCAGAGCCGGATCTCTGCCCGGAGCGACGGCTCGCGGCCGGCTCGCTCGGGATCGCTGTCGGCGCCGATCACGGCATCGAGCGGCCGCGCGAGATCGGCGTAGGCGACGGCCTCGGTCACCACGCCGAAGACGGTGCGGCCCTCCGCCTCGACGCGCACGATCGTGCCGATGCCGAGCGGCGCATCGGGGGCGGCCCAGAAATGGAACTGGTGCGGCGTGCTTGGCTTCAGTTCGGTGGCGACGACGCGCCCGAGCACCGGTGTCGCGCTCATGTCACGCGCCCTGCGCACGGAGCCAGCGCTCCACGTCGTGAATGCCGTAGAGCAGGCGATCGGCGCGCGGATCGGCGGCGAGCGGGGCGCGTTCGGCCAGCAGGTGGCACGACAGCAGGTCGGTGACCCGCGCCATGCGTTCGGTGTCGGCGACCTCGATGCGCACCAGCCCGTGGAACAGATCGCGACCTTCCCACGGCCAGAGACGGAGTCCCCACGCGAGCACCGGCGCCACCTGCCGCGACTGCGGCCGGAAGAGCGAGGTGCGATGCCCGACCGGCAGGGTGAGGTAGGTCTCCAGCTCCGGTCCCTCGAACGGCAGCGAGGCGTGCGACTTCACGACCCCCACCATCCGCTCGTCGCGCGCCCAGTCCGGCGAGGCGGCGAGCGAACCATCGACGACCAGCCACGTGTGCGGGGCGGCGGTTCGGAAGGCGCCGGCGATGGCGAGCTCGAGCGCACCGCGGGCCCGATCGACCTCGGCGTGCGCCCGGTCGAGATCGCGCACGGGATGGGGCGGCTCATCGGTCGCCAGCGCGACGACGCGCTCGCCATCGCGGACATCGCCGAGGCGGCTGAGCGCCTCGGGGTGCCCGATGACGAGTCGTTGCGTATCACTCGGGCCCGCCCGCAGCCGTCGCTCGGTGCGCAGCCGGACCCCGGCGCGCACCACCGCGGCCACGACGGGATGGGTGCCCACGTACCCCAGCAGCTCGACGTGCTGCGTTCCGTCGAGAAATCCCACCGGCTCGGCCCAGCCGATCGGCGGCGCGAGCGGGACGTGCCGCAGCGGCCCGTCCACCAGGGTGGCCGGGCGGTAGGTCGCGTCATCCCGACGACCACCGGCCGACTCCGCCGGCGCGGTCGCCGGCCGACCGCCGGCGAGCGCGAGTCGGCGGCGCAGCTGCGTGAAGGGGGACGTCGCCATCGGAGTCAGTCGGTGCCGCTGTCGTCGGGCAGGTCCTGCAGCCAGACTCCCGCGAGGCGCCCGGCTGCGTCGACCTCGAGGAGCATCCGGTCAGCCACCCGAATCGGCTCGACCGCACGTCGGGCCCCGAAGCGGAGGTGAATGGTCCGCGCCGCAGGGTCGGTGCTGGCGGTCAGCGCCGCGTCGAACTCGAGCACGGTGGCACCGCGCCGCGCGGCGCGGCTCGGGACGAGCACCTGCCCCTCACGTGCCTCGACCGGCGCGGCGAGCCCCGGCAGCTCGACGAGTTCCGGCCACATCACCACATCGAGGCCGCAGACGACGCCGCTCACGACGTCGAGCACGACGATCGAGCCGTCCTCGTCGGTCAACTCGACGCTGCCGGTGAAGGCGTCGTCGTTCGGCGGCACGATGAAGCTGCCGGCCAGGATGCCGGTCTCGAGGTCACGCTGCCAGGCGATGTGCGGCAGCGGCCCGACGTGCGGCACGACGTGCACCTCGAGCGCCATCAGTCGCCCCGCCCGATCCGGTCGATGACGCGGATGACGCGGTCGCACGCCGCCTCGAGCTCGAGGTCGGACACGCTGTAGGAGAGCCGCACCCAGCGATCGTCGCCGAACGCCGCGCCCGGCACCAGCGCCACGCCCTCCTCGCGCATCACGCGCTCGCAGAACGCGGACCCGCCGGGACCGCCGCCCGGCGCGAGGCCGTCGACGCGGAAGAAGAGATAGAACGCGCCGTGCGGCTCGACGAACTCGACTCCCGGCACCTGATCCTGGAACCGGGCGACGAGATAGTCGCGACGGCGGCGGAACGCCGCGACCATCCGCTCCACGTCGCGGTCGACCGCCGGGTCCTCGAACGCCGTGACCGCGGCCCACATCGCGGGCTGGTTCGCGCCGGTCGTGGTGTGGCTCTGCAGCGCCGCCATCGCGCTCACGACCTCCTTTGGCGCGTAGGCCGCACCGATGCGCCAGCCGGTCATCGCGTAGGCCTTCGACGCGCCGTAGATGAGCACGCTGTGGTCGAGCGCCGCATCGTCGAGATCGAGCAGCGACGGCGCGGGCCCGGTGCCGTAGTGGATGTGCCGGTAGATCTCGTCGCTGAGGAACCAGAGCCCGTGCTCGCGGCACCACGCCGAGAGGGCGGCGATCTCCTTCGCGGTGTAGACGGCACCGGTCGGGTTGCACGGCGAGCAGAGGATCAGCCCCTTCGTCGCCGCATCGCGATGCCGCTCGAGATCGGCCACGCTGACCTTGAGCCCCCACTCCGGATCGCCGGGCACGAGCACCGGTTCGGCACGGCAGAGATGCACGATCTGCGGGTACGACACCCACGCCGGTGCCGGAATCAGCACCTTGTCGCCGGGTCCGAACAGCGTGAAGCAGGCATTGAACAGCGACTGCTTCGAGCCGTTGCTCACGATCAGGCGATCCGGGTCGACCGCACGCCCCCCGCTCATCCGCGAGAGCGCACCCGCCATCGCCCGGCGCAGCTCGGGAATCCCGGTGTTCGGCGCATAGCGCGTCTTCCCGGCCCGGATCGCGGCGATGCCGGCCTCGGCCACGGCCGACGGCGTGTCGAAGTCCGGCTCGCCGACCCCGAGATCGAGCACGTCCTCACCGGCGGCCTTCCGGCGCTTCGCCTCGTTGCTGATGGCGACGGTTTCGGAGGCCTTGAGGTGGGCCAGATTGGGCGAGGGATGGAAGGTCGGCATAGGCGATGACGTCGGCTCGAAAGTGGGAGGCCTGCGAGCACGGAAAGGTGGCCTCGCCGCGCCCCTCGCGCTACTTTTGCCCGCGCGTCACGCCTTGGGGGCGTGCGCGATGGCAATTGACAATCGAGGATGCGGCGATGGACGACGCGATGCGTGTGGGGCCGGCGGAGACCGGCGGGGTGCAGGCCTTGGGGTGGACGACGGCGTCGCCCCTCGTGCGGGACGTGCTGCCGGCGGCAGCCCGCGGGGTGAGCGTGGTCCAGGTGATTCCTCCGTCGCCGGCGTGGGGTGGCCCGCTCCTCGCCGGTGCGCTGGCCGCCCGTGCCGAGCGTGGTGATCGCATCCTCGTCCTCGCAGCTCCGGCAATGGTGGCCGAGCTCGGTGCCCAGCTCGCGGCACTCGCCCCGGCCGGCACGCGGATCGAGGCCGCCCGCGGCCCGGCCCGCGCCGCCCGTCGCCTGAAGGCCGACGCCCTCGACGTCCTGGTCGCCTCACCCGACATCGCACTGGCGCTGCACGCGCGCTCGGCGCTGGGTGCCGATCGCATCGGCGCGATCGTGTTCGCGTGGCCCGAGGCGTGGCACGCCGACGAAGCGACGGCGGTGCTCCTGCAGGACCTCCCCAAGGACGCCCAGCGCCTGGTGCTGACCGCCGCCCCGACGACGGTGGACGCCCTCGTCGAGCGGTATGCGCGTCGCGCGATGATCGTCCCCGCCTCGACGCCGGCCCCGACCGATCCGGCACTCCCCGCCCCGGAACTGCACGAGGTCCGGACGCTCGAGACCCCGTGGCACGCGCGTGCCGCGGCGCTGGCCGAGCTGCTCGAGGCGACCGACCCCGGGGCGGTCACCGTGTGGACGGTCGATCGCCGAGACCACGCGATGATCGCCGCCGCGCTGGGCGGGGCGGACGGCTTCGCGATCGTCACGGGCACGGTACCCGAGCACGCCGCCTCGATCGTCTGCCACGATCTCCCCGACGAGGCGACGCTGGCCCTGCTTCGCGCGGTGGCGCCGGTCACGCTGCTCGTGGCACCGGGCACCGACAGCTACGTCGCGCGGGTGGCGCCGGACGCCCGACCGGTGCGCGCCGCCTCGCCGGTGAGCGCCCTGCTGGCGCACGACGCCGCCCTCCGCGCCGAGATCGCCGCCCGCCTCGGCGAGGCGACCCCCGATGAGGCGGCCGCGCTCTACGCGCTCGCCCCGCTCTTCGAGCGGTATCCGGCGCAGCGCGTGGCCGCGGCGTGCTTCCAGCTCTGGCAGGCGCGGCACACCGTCACCGCGCCGCGCTCGCTCGAGGCGGCGCCGGTGCGCTCGGCGACGCCGGTGGGCGGCGTGGCGCTCAGCAAGGTCTGGGTCGGCGCCGGCAAGAAGGACGATGCGACCCCCGCCGATCTCGTGGCGGTGCTGATCAAGGAAGTCGGGCTGCAGCGACCGGAGATCGGGCGCATCGAACTGCGCGACACCTTCTCGCTGGTTGAGGTGCCGAGCGACAAGGCGGAGCTCGTGGCCAAGGCGCTGACTGGACTCACCGTGCGGCGGCGGCGGCTCACGGCCCGCGTCGATCGTGGGATGCCGGAGCGCGGCGGGGATCGTCCCCCGCGGGGCGGCAGCGGCGGCGGACGCCCGTCCGGGCCGCGCGGCGGCGGGCGCCCGCCGCGCTTCGACCGCTAGAAAACGCGACGGGCCGCCCAGCGGGGCGGCCCGTGTTCCTGCGTGGTGCGTCAGCGGGGGCTTACTTGCCCTTGTTGACGACGTCCTTGAGGCCCTTGCCCGGACGGAAGGCCGGCACCTTCGACGCCTTGATCTTGATCGTCGCGCCGGTCTGCGGGTTGCGGCCCTCGCGCGCGGCCCGCTTGCGGACCTCGAAGCTGCCGAAACCGGTGAGGGCGACGTCGCCACCCTTCTTCAGCTCCTTCGCGATGATGCCGTCGGTCGAGAAGAACAGGTCGACGATCTCGCCGGCGTCCGCCTTCGAGGTCTCGCGGGCCTTCGCGACGGCCTCGATGAGCTCCATCTTGTTCACGGGATGCTCCTGGGTTGGGTTTGTGGTACGGGGTCCGAAGTCGGGCCGGACGGCCCGCTCGGGCGAGAATATGGGGGACCGGCGCGAAAGTCCGCAAGATGCGCGGCCTTCCCGGCGCCCCCGCGCGGGATCCCTTAATATGTGCGGGGTTCCGGACGACACCACTTGACGGATGCGAGCCGATGGTACACCAGCGGGCGGGGCGGATCGAAATCGTGGCCGGCGTGATGTTCAGCGGGAAGAGCGAGGAGCTCATCCGCCGCGTGCGTCGCGCGCTCATCGCCAAGCGGCGCGTGCGCGTCTTCAAGTCCCACCTCGACGCGCGCTACGCCGGGCTGCACCACGTATCCAGCCACACCGGCGTCGCCCTGGAGGCGCTGCCGATCGACCGTGCGGAAGAGATCCTTCGCGTCGTCGACGAGCCGGCGCAGGTCGATGTCGTCGCCGTCGACGAGGCGCAGTTCCTCGACGCGGGCATCGTCGAGGTCGCGACGCACCTCGCCGAGCGCGGCGTCCGCGTCATCCTCGCGGGCACCGACACCGACTTCCGCGGCGAGCCGTTCGGGATGATGGGCCACCTGATGGCGATCGCCGAGGAAGTGGCCAAGCTGCAGGCGATCTGCGTCGTCTGCGGCGATCTCGCATGCCGCAACCAGCGCCTCGTCGATGGCCGTCCCGCGCGCTGGGACATGCCGGTGGTGCTGGTCGGCGGCAGCGAGAGCTACGAGGCACGCTGCCGCGCGTGCTTCCAGATCCCCCGCCACGACGAAGACCAGGTGCCGCTCCTCTGATGCGCATCATCGCGCTCACCGGCAACATCGCCGCGGGCAAGTCGACCGTCGCCCGCCGCCTCGTCGCGCGCGGGGCCGTGCTGATCGATGCCGACGCGATCGTGCGCGCGCTGCAGCAACCCGGCACCGCGGTGCACGCGGCGATCGTCGCCCGGTTCGGCGCCGACATCCTCCACGCGGACGGCACGCTCGACCGCCCCGCCCTGCGCAGCCTGATCCTCGCCGACCCGGCGGCACGGGCCGACCTCGAGGCGATCATCCACCCCGAGGTCGAACGCGAGCGCCAGCGGCTGGTGGCCGATGCCGCGGCGCACGGCGCATCGGTGGTGATCGCCGACATCCCGCTGCTCTTCGAGGCGGCGGACCCCTCGGCCTATGACGGCGTGATCCTCGTCGACGCGCCGGCCGCCGTGCGCCGCGACCGGCTGGTGCGCGATCGGGGACTCGACCCGGACGAGGCGGACCGGCTGATCGCGGCCCAGATGCCGAGCAGCGCGAAGCGGTCGCGCGCCACGTGGGTGCTCGACAACACCGGGGATCGCGCCGACCTCGAGCGCGCGACCGATCGGCTGTGGGACCGGCTGACGGCGTGACCGTCGTGTGGGACGACCGCGTCCCGCGCGATGGCGCCGCCCAGATGGCGATCGACGTCGCCCTGCAGCGCCGTGCCGTGCGCGAGGGCCTCGCGGTGCTCCGGCTCTATCGCTGGTCCCGCGACACCGTCTCCTTCGGGGCCAACGAAGCGGCCGATCGCCACTGGTCGCGCGCCGCCCTCGAGGCGAGCGACGTGCCGTGCGTGCGCCGTCCGACCGGCGGACGGGCTGTCTGGCACGCCGCCGATGACCTGACCTACGCGTGGACCGGCCCGGTCGCCCTGCTCGGGGGCCAGCGCCCGGCCTACCGCACCCTGCACGATCGGCTGGCGACTGCCCTCGGCCCCTTGGTCGATGACGTGCGCCTCGCGCCGGCGCCGCCGAGACTCCCTGGCCTGGCCGCCGGCGCCTGCTTCGATGTCCCGGTCGGCGGCGAGGTGCTCGTGGCCGGGCACAAGGTGATCGGATCGGCGCAGGCGGTGCGCGACGGCGCGCTCCTGCAGCACGGCGCGATCGCGCGGCGGTCGCACGCCGCGGTGCTGGGCGAGTTCGCGACGACACCGCGACCGGCCCCCGCCGATGCCCAGCACCTTGCGCCGTCGGCCGACGCCCTGGCCGATGCGATCGGTGCGGCATGGCTGGCGGCTGGCGCGGTCGTTGCACCCGGCGAGTTGACGGCGTGGGCCGAAGCAGCGAGCGTGGAGCACGTCCCGCGCTTTCGCGACCCGGCCTGGACCTGGCGCCGCTAGCCCCGTTCGACCCTCCCGGAGAGTCTCGATGGCCCGATCGCCCCGGCTCGCCCTCGCAGCCCTGATGCTCCTGGCCGGCCCGCTCGCCGCCCAGCGCGGCACCCTCGTGATGGCGCTCCCGGCCGAACCGATGCTGCCGGTCCCGGTCCTCGGGTCGACCAGTGCCTCGGACGCCGACGTCGCGGACCAGATGTTCCTTCGCCTCGCGGGCCTCGGCGCCTCGGGACGCCTGGCCGGGGACGACGCGATGGTGCCGGAGCTTGCCGCGTCGTGGCGCCGCCGCGATGCGACGACGATCGACTTCCTCCTCGATCCACGCGCGCGATGGCACGACGGCGTCCCGGTCACGGCGCGCGACGTGGCATTCACCTGGTCGCTCATGCGGGAGCCGGTCCTCGGGATGACGCAGGCTCCGCTCGAGCCGATCGCCAATGTCATCGCGCTTGATGCGCGCACGGTGCGGGTCACGTTCCGTCGACGGTTCACGGAGCAGGTGTACCTCGCGGGGTTCTCGCTGCAGCCGCTCCCGGAGCATCTCCTCCGCGACATTCCCCCCGCGCAGCTGACGCGGGGCGATTTCGTGCGCGCACCGGTCGGCAACGGCCCGTTCCGTTTCGAGCGCCGCGTCCCGGGGCAGTTCATCGAACTGCGGGCCGACCCGGCGCACTTCCGCGGTCGCCCGGGTCTCGCGCGACTGGTGCTGCGTGTCGCGAATGACCCCGCGGCCCGGGTGAACCTCTTCCTCGCCGGCGAGACCGACGTGCTGCCGGACCTGCCGCCGCCGGTGATCGCGGAGGTCGCGAAGCGCCCGCAGCTGCGCACGGTGAGCGTGACGTCGGGCACCGTGAGCTACATCCTGCTCAACACCCGGCAGGCCAGCGACACGGCCCGAGCGAACCCGATCCTGTCCGATGTCCGCGTGCGCGAGGCGCTCGCGCTGGCGCTCGATCGTCGCACCATCACCACGAGCGTCTGGGGACCGACGGCGAGCGTCCCGGAAGTGGTGCAGTCGCAGCACTGGGCGTGGGTGACGGGCGGACTCCGCGCCGTCGGCCAGGATGCCGCGCGCGCGCGCCGCCTCCTCGAGGCCGCCGGCTGGCGCGATGCGGACGGCGACGGCATCCGCGAGCAGAACGGTCGACCGCTCCGCCTCACGATGATCCTTCCCGGCACCAGCGCCACGCGACGCGCGGCGGCGGTGCAGGCGGAACGGATGTGGCGCACGGTCGGCGTCGAGGTCGTCCTCGAGGTCGTCGAGCAGGCGGACTACCTCGCCCGCCGCGCCTCCGGACGCTGGGATCTCGAGATCGCCGGGGCCAACCAGTCGCCGAGCCCGTCCTCGGTGGTGCAGAGCTGGTCGTGCGCCTCCGCCGCACAGCCCGGCTCGAGCAACGTCGCCCGCTTCTGCGACCCCACCTTCGACCGTCTCGTGCAGGCGGCGGACACCGCAGCCAATCCAGTCGCGGCCTACGGGGCGGCCTTCGCGCGCCTCGCGAGCGTCCGACCGGCGATCGGGCTCGTCGCCCCGACCAACACGGTGGGCGTGCACGCGCGCTTCGCCAACGTGGTGATCCGCCCGGTGAACGCGTGGACCGACCTCTGGCGCTGGACCGTGCGGCCCGACCAACTCCTGCCGCGCGACCGCTAGCCCGCGATGCCGTGGCTGCTGCGGCGCACGCTCGACGCCGTCCTGATGACGCTGCTGGGCGTGGCCGTCCTCTTCGTGCTCGTGCGCGCGATGCCCGGCGACCCGCTCACGGCGATTCTCGGCGAGCGCAGCGTCGACCCGGCCACGACGGTTGCCCTGCGCGCCCGCTTCGGGCTGGACACGCCGCTTCCGACCGCACTCGCGGCCTTCCTGCGCGATGCCGTCCGCGGTGACCTCGGCCTGTCGATCGCGACGCAGCGCCCGGTGACCGCGCTCCTCGGCGAGCGCCTCGGCCCCACGCTGCTGCTCGGCGCGCTCACGCTGCTCGTCAACTTCGGCGTCGGGGTCGCGCTCGGGCTCTGGGGCGCGTTGCACCCGACGACGCGACGCGCCCGGCTGCTGTCGACCGTCACCGTCGTCGGCTACGCCCTCCCCACGTTCGTCGTCGGCGTGCTGCTGGTCTGGCTCGGCGCGGTGCATCTCGGCTGGTTCCCGGCCGGCGGGCTCGCGGACCCGCTGCTCGCTGCCGATGCGGACACGGTCACCGTGCTGCGCGATCGCCTGCGTCACCTCGCGCTTCCCCTCGCGACGATGGTCCTCGCGACGATCGCCGTCCCGCTGGCGCAGCAGCGCAGCGCCGCCCTCGAGACGGCCCGTGCCCCGTGGGTGCGTGCCGCGCGGGCGCGCGGCGTGGCACCGGCTCGCGTCGCGTGGCGTCACGTCTGGCGCCCGGCGCTGAGTCCGGTGATCACCCTCCTCGGTCTCTGGCTGCCGATGCTGGTCGGTGGCGCGGTCTTCGTCGAGGCCGTCTTCGCGTGGCCCGGCGTGGGATCGCTGCTGGCGACCGCGACGGCGCAGCGCGACCTGCCCGTGGTGATCGGCGGCGGGGCGCTGATCATCGCGCTGGTGCAGGCCGGCGGCCTGCTCACGGATTGCGCCCACCGCGCGACCGATCCGCGCCGGCGGCGCGACCCGTGAGGCGGCTCCCCCGCAGTCCGCTCGCGGCGGCGCTGCTGCTAGGGCTGATTGCGCTGGCCGGCCCGGCGGTCGTCCAGGATCCGCTGGCACAGCCCGACGTGCTCGGCGGCGCGCTGCAGTCACCCTCCGCCCGTCACTGGCTTGGCACCGATCAGTTCTCCCGGGATGTCCTCGCTCGCCTCGTGACGGGCGCACGGACGTCGCTCGGCATCGCCGTGCTGGCCGTCGCGATCGCCGCCGCCCTCGGCATCGGCATCGGCCTCCTCGCGGGAGCGACGCGCGGACTCCTCGGCGCGATGCTCCGGCGTGTGATCGATCTTGCACTCGGCCTGCCGCGCATCATCGTGCTGCTCGTCCTGGTCGCTGCCCTCGGGACCGTCGACGCGGTCCTCCTCGCGACGCTCCTCGGCGTGACCGGCTGGCCCGCGATCGCGCGCCTCGTCCGCGGCGAGACGCGGCGCCTTCGCCACGCCGACTGGGTCCTCGCCTCGCAGGCGGTGGGCGCATCCCCGTGGCGCATCTACGTGCGCGGCATCCTCCCCGGCACGCTGCCGCCGGTCCTTGTCGCCGCGGCCCTGGGGCTCTCGGATGCGATCCTCGTCGAGGCCGGCCTGTCGTTCCTCGGCCTGGGCGTGCGCCCGCCGACGCCGAGCTGGGGCGGGATGATTCTCGAGGGACGCGACCATCTCGTCACCGCACCATGGCTGGTCCTCGCGCCGAGTGCGGCCTTGGTGATCACGGCGCTCACCGCCACATTGCTCGGCGACGCGCTTCGACGGCACCTCCAGCCCGAGTCCCGATGACGACGCTGCTCGACCTCCAGCACCTGCAGGTCCGCTTCCCGCGCCGGGACGCCGCGCCGCTCACGCCGGTCGACGACGTGAGCTTCGCGATCGCCCGCGGCGAGCTGGTCGCGCTGGTCGGCGAATCGGGATGCGGCAAGTCGCTGAGTGGCCTGGCGATTCCCGGGCTGCTGCCCGAGGGTGCCGCGCTCGGCGAGCGCACCGCGATCGTCTTCGACGGCACCGACCTCGCGCAGCTCGACGAGCGCGCCCTGCGTCCCTTCCGCGGCGCCCGGATCGCGATGGTCTTCCAGGATCCGATGTCCTCGCTGAATCCGGTGATGCGTGTCGGCGCCCAGGTGATCGAGGCGATCCAGGCGCACCAGCCGGTTCCCGCCGCAGCGGCGCGAGAGCGGGCGATCGCGCTGTTCACGGAAGTCGGCATCGCGGATCCGGCCGCCCGCATCGATGCCTACCCGCACCAGATGAGCGGCGGGATGCGCCAGCGCGTGATGCTGGCGATGGCGCTCGCCGCCGAGCCCGAGCTGCTGATCGCGGATGAGCCAACGACCGCGCTCGATGTCACCGTGCAGGCGCAGATCCTCGAGCTGCTGGACACCCTGCGCCGGGCGCGCGGGATGGCCGTGCTGCTGATCACCCACGACCTCGGCATCGTGGCGGGCCGTGCCGATCGCGTGCTGGTGATGTACGCCGGTCGCCTGGTGGAGTCGGCGCCGACCGCGTCGCTGTTCAGCGCACCACGCCACCCCTACACGCAGGGACTCTTCGCGTCGATTCCGCGACTCGACGCGGACGACGGGCGCCTGGTCCCGATCGCCGGGGCGGTGCCGCCGCCCGAGCGCTGGCCGTCGGGCTGCCGCTTCCACCCGCGATGCCCCGTCGCACTCGCACGGTGCCGCGACGAGCAGCCCGCCCTCCTGCCGGTCGCCCCGGCCCACCACGCAGCGTGCTGGGTCGCGCTGGAGGGGCGATGACCACGCCGCTGGTGCGCGTCGAGGGACTCGTGAAGCACTACGCCCAGGGGAGCGGCCTCTGGCGTCGCGGCAGCGTCGTGCGCGCCGTCGACGGCGTGTCCTTCACCGTCGCGCCGGGCGAGACGCTCGGGCTCGTCGGCGAGTCCGGCAGCGGCAAGAGCACCGTCGGGCGTGCGGTGCTGCATCTCGAGGCGCCGACCGCCGGTCGCGTGCGCTTCGACGGGCACGAGCTCGCGATGCTGCCCGCGGCGGAGCTCCGGGCGCTGCGCCGCCGGATGCAGGTCGTCTTCCAGGATCCGTTCGGGTCGCTCAACCCGCGACGCACCATCGGCGCGTCGATCGCGGAGGGACTCGAGATCCACGGGATCGTCCCGCGTGCCGCCCTGCGCGACCGCGTCGCCGCGCTGCTCGCGGAGGTCGGCCTCGATGCCGGGTATGCGGATCGCTATCCCCACGAGTTCTCGGGCGGCCAGCGCCAGCGGATCGGGATCGCGCGCGCTCTCGCCGTCGAGCCGGCGTTCGTCGTGCTCGACGAACCGGTGTCGGCGCTCGACGTGTCGGTGCAGGCGCAGGTGCTGAACCTGCTGCTCGACCTGCGCGAGCGACGCGGCCTCGCCTATCTCTTCATCGCGCACGACCTCGCCGTGGTGCGCCAGGTCGCGCATCGCGTGGCCGTGATGTACCTCGGCACCATCGTCGAGATCGGTCCCGCGCGCACCGTGATCAGCGCGCCGAGGCACCCCTACACGCAGGCGCTGGTCTCCGCGGTGCCGGATCCGGATCCCGCCCGCCAGCGCGAGCGCATCGTGCTCGCGGGCGAGCCGCCGTCCCCCAGCGCGCCGCCGCCGGGCTGCCCCTTCGCGCCACGCTGCTTCCACCCGGCGCGCGATGCGCGCTGCACCAGCGAGCGCCCGTCGCTTCGCGTGCTCCACGATCGAGAGGTGGCATGTCACTACGCGTCCTGATCTCGATGGACATGGAGGGCGTCGCGGGCATCGTGCACGAGGCGCAGACCGACCCCTACGCCGCAGCGCACGCGGCGGCGTACCAGCGGGCCTCCGCGTGGATGACCGACGAGGCGAACGCGGCGATCCGCGGGGCGTTTGCGGCGGGCGCCACGCAGGTGCTGGTGAACGACGCGCACTGGGATGGGCGCAACCTGCTCGCGGATCGACTCGACCCGCGGGCCGAGCTGCTCGGCGGCTCGCCGAAGCCGCTGTCGATGATGGAGGGCGTGCGCGAGGCGGATGTCGCCTGCCTCGTCGGCTACCACGGCCGTGCCGGAACCGCCGGGGCCGTGATCGACCACACCTACAACGACACCATCGCACGGGTGGCGCTCAACGGCGTTGAGGTGGGCGAGATCGGACTCAACGCGGCGCTGGCCGGGAGCGTCGGCGTGCCGATCGTCCTCGTGACGGGCGACACCGCGACCTGCGACGAGGCGAGCGCGCTGCTCGGTGCGGACCTCGCCACCGTGGCCACGAAGGCGAGCCTCGGTCGGCAGGCGGCGCGATCGCTGCACCCGGCCGAGGCGTGCCGGCGGATCGAGGCCGCAGCGGCGGTGGCGTGCCGCGCGACCCGCACACCGTGGCGCGTCTCCGAGCCGGTGGAGCTGGTCGTGCAGTTCGTGCGGACGCACCACGCCGACATGGCGATGCTGCTGCCGCACGCGGAACGGCGCGACGGGCGAACGATCGCCTATCGCGCCGCGACGATGTCGGAGGGGTTCCAGGCGTGGCGCGCGATGATGAACCTCGCCACCGTGCCCGGCTGACTCAGGGTCGGCCGAGCACCTTCGGCTGGCCCGCCCGCGCGGGACCGGCCACCGGGAGGCGCTCCACCGGCGCCACGTCGATCAGCGGCACCGCCCGCTCGCGGGTGACCCGCCACGCCAGCTCGCGCTCGAGCGCCTCCTCGCGACGCAGCACCGAGCGATCGTCATCGGCGATCCAGTAGCGCGAACGACGCCCGTCGAAGTCGACCTCGATGATCCACACCACGCGGAAGACGACGCCCCCGACCGTCGACGGGCGTGCCTCCGAATCCTTCGCGATCACCTGGTAGCGGAACCAGCGCATCTCGTTGCCGCGCGCCGTGACGACCGGCAGGGCACCGCCGCGCCCCTCGGCCAGCGGCATTCCGGCGAGCACGAGATCGATGCCGAGCAGCCCGTAGCTCTCGGCCTCGTGCAGCATCCGACGGCGGCTCACCTTGCCGTTCGCCGCCGTGCGCTCGATGTCGACCGCACGCCGGTCGAAGCGCAGCTTCAGCCGCTCCGCATTGGCGTGCCGGACCGAGGCCAGGGTTCGGAGCTCCCAGTATTCCAGCCACACCGAGTCCACGATCTCGCCACCGCCGCGGGCCGGATGCGTCCGCGTCAGCAACCAGGCCGGCGCGCCCTCGTGCAGCACCGAGTCGATCACGAGGAGGCCTTCCGCCCCACGGGTGACGCTGTCCGCCCCGATCGGCACGAAGCGCTCGACCGCGCTGGTGCGCTGGAGCCGCGTGCCATCGGGCTTCGGCACGTACCCGTAGAAGCCGTAGTTGGGGAGTTCCCAGCCGACGGCCGAGCAGCCACCGAGCAGCAAGAGGACAGCAACGACGGCAGAACGCCGAGGAGAGACGGCCATGGCACCAGGGATCGGAGTGGAACAGGATGAAACGCCGCGATCGACGCCGCGCCTGCGGAAGCTAGATGATCGGGGGCTCGCGCGATACGGGGTCGGCAATATCTTACGGAATCTCCCCGGCATTCGTTGAAACGACCTGGCCCCCGGTTCCGCGGCGTCGGCGTCGTCGGCTCACCGTCACCCAAGGACCCCGCGTGCGCGTCCCTGTCCGCCTGTCGCTGTCGCTGATCGTGCTCGCCGCGCCCCTCGCCGGGCAGCAGGCACCCGCCGCCTTCGA
>DASTAN010000042.1:0-18747 GCA_035712665.1 Gemmatimonadales bacterium | reverse complement strand
CTATTCCCAATTCGAAGCCCAGCTCGATCAAGACAACATCGCGCGGGTCGAGATCGCGCCCGATGAACACGTGTTGCAAGGGTCCTTGCGCCGCATCGCGACGATCGACGGGCGCGGAGCCAGCCGCTTCCGCACCGTCCTCCCCTTCATCGATCCCGCCACCCTCGTCGCTCGCCTCCACCAGAAAGGCGTCCCCATCGAAGGGAAGTTGAGCTCGTCGCCCTGGAGCAGCGCGCTCGTCGCGCTCCTTCCCTGGCTGCTCATTGGCGCGTTCTGGTTCTTTATCCTCCGCCAGATGCGGCGGAGCGGAGCCCAGGCCTTCGCGTTCGGACACGCCCGCACGGCCGCCATCTCACCAGAGACCCCGAAGGTGACATTCGCCGACGTCGCGGACGTGGAGGAAGCAAAGGCGGAGCTGCAAGAGATCATCGCCTTTCTCAAAGCGCCCGAGCGCTTCCAACGCCTAGGCGGCCGTCTGCCCAAGGGCGTACTCCTCGTCGGCCCCCCCGGCACCGGGAAGACGCTCCTCGCCCGGGCGACCGCCGGGGAGGCTGGTCGCCCCTTCCTCTCGATCTCCGGCTCAGACTTCGTCGAACTGTTCGTGGGCGTGGGAGCCGCGCGGGTGCGTGACCTGTTCGCGCAGGGCAAGGCGAGCGCACCTTGCATCATCTTCATCGACGAGATCGATGCAGTGGGCCGGCATCGGGGTGCCGGCCTGGGCGGCGGGCACGACGAGCGCGAGCAGACGCTGAACCAACTCCTCGTCGAGATGGACGGCTTCGAGTCGAACGACGGCGTCATCCTCATCGCCGCGACCAACCGTCCCGACGTGCTCGACCCCGCGCTGCTGCGCCCGGGCCGCTTCGATCGCCAGATCGTGGTCGACAGCCCCGACGTGAAGGGGCGCGAGGGGATCCTCCGCGTGCACGCGCGCAAGATTCCGCTCGCCCCGGACGTCGATCTCGGCATCGTCGCCAAGGGGACGCCGGGGATGGCCGGTGCCGATCTCGCGAACCTCGTCAACGAGGCGGCGCTCCTTGCCGCGCGCGCCGGCAAGCAGAACGTGTCGATGGATGACTTCGAGAGCGCCAAGGACAAGGTGATGCTCGGCGTCGAGCGCCGCTCGCTGGTGCTCACCGATCACGACAAGAAGATCACCGCGTACCACGAGGCGGGGCACGCGGTCGTCGCGATGAAGACGCCCGGCTCCGACCCGGTGCACAAGGTCACCATCATCCCGCGCGGGCGGGCCCTCGGGCTGACGGCGTCACTGCCCGAGACCGATCGCCACAACTACACCCGCGACTGGCTGATCGGCTCGCTGGCGATGTTCTTCGGCGGTCGCGCCGCCGAGGAGCTGGTGTTCGGCAGGGGCGCGGTGACGACCGGTGCCGGCAACGACATCGAGCGGGCGACCTCGCTCGCCCGCCGGATGGTGACGCAGTTCGGGATGAGCGATGCGATCGGCCTGATGGCCGTCGGGGAGCGTGAGCAGGAGGTCTTCCTCGGGCGCGAGTTCGGCTCGCGCCGCGAGGTCTCGGAGCAGACCGCGCAGCTGGTGGATGCGGAAGTGAAGCGGCTCATCGACGAGGCGTATGCCACGGCGGTGCGCCTGCTGACCGAGCATCGCGACCTGCTGGAACGGATCACCGAGGCGCTGCTCGAGCGCGAGACGATCGACCGCGAGGATCTCGCGCTGCTGGAGAAGAACCTCCCGCTGCCGCCGCGCCCGACGCCGCCGCCGATGCCGCCGGCCCCGCCGGTGGCCGACACGCCGCGGCCGGAGGCGCCGGCGATGCGCGCCCCGATCCTGGGGGCGCCGCCGGCCGAACCCGCCGGCGCGTGATCGTCACTCCACTCTCGGTCCGCGGCGCTGCCGCGGTCCGCGACGCCCTCCTGTCCCACGGATGGGAGGGCGATCTTGCGCGACTCACCGCCGACGGCCTCGAGGTCGCGGCGTTCCACGTGAGCGGCGTGCGCGCCGACGCCATCGAGACGATGGTGCCGCTGGCCGCGCGCCTCGGCCTCGAGATCGTGAGCGGCGACGACTGGCTGCTGCTCGCCGGCGGCCGTTCGCGGCTGGGGGCGTTCGCGCGGCCGTGGGTGCAGCCGGAGCCGGTGCGTGCGCTGGCCGACGCGATCGGCCTGGCGATGCCGGCACAGCCGCCGGTCGCCTGGCGTCACGCACGGGGCACGCTGTCGCTCGATCGCCCGACCCTGATGGGGATCGTCAACGCCACCCCGGATTCGTTCTCCCCGCCATCCCGCTCGGCCACCGTCGACGAGGCGCTCGCAATGGTCGACACGCTCCTCGCCGCGGGTGCCACGATCGTCGATGTCGGCGGCGAGTCGACGCGCCCCGGTGCGACCCCGATCACGGCGGCGGAGGAACTCGACCGCGTCGTGCCGACCGTCGCCGCGATCGCCGCACGCCATCCCGACCTCGTGATCTCGATCGATACCGTCCGCGCCGCCACCGCCGAGGCCGCGGTGGACGCCGGTGCCGCGATCATCAACGACGTGATGGCGGGGCGCCACGATGCGGCGGTGCATGATGTCGCGGCACGCAGCGGTGCGGGGCTGGTGCTCACCCACTCGCGCGGCGCCCTGGGGGCGCTGGCCACCTACGACCACGCCCGGTACGACGGTGATGTCGTGACCGGTGTCGTGCGCGAGCTCGTCGTCGCGCGCGATGCCGCCCTTGCGGCCGGCGTCGCGGCCGAGGCGATCGCGCTCGACCCCGGCTTCGGCTTCGCGAAGACCCCTGCGCAGAACGTGCAACTCCTCGCCGGTCTCGATGCCATCGTCGCGCTCGGCCATCCGGTTCTGGTTGGCGTGTCGCGCAAGCGCTTCCTCGGCGAGCTCACCGGTGCCGCGCTCGAGGATCGGGACCGCGCCACGGCGGCGGCGTGTGCGGTGGCGGCGGCTGCCGGTGCCACGCTCTTTCGGGTGCACGATCCGGGTGCCGCGCGTGATGCCGTCACCATCGCGCACGCGGTGCGACGGGCGGGGCAGGGATGAGTCGCGCGCGCTGGCCGTTCGGGCAGGCCGCCCTCGTGGCTGTCGTCGTGCTGGCAGGCTATCTCGCCACGCTCGCGCCGACGGTGACGTTCTGGGATGCCGGCGAGTTCATCACGGCCGCGAAGATGCTGGGCATTCCGCATCCGCCCGGGACCCCGTTGTGGGTGCTGCTCGCCCACGTGTGGGGGCTCGTCGTGCCGTTCGGCGACTACGCGTGGCGCCTCAACCTGATGAGCGCCGTGTGCGGCGCGCTCGCGGCCGGCGCCTGGTTCCTCGTGGTGCACGCGAGCGCGGCCCGGGCAGCGGACGCGCCGCGGTGGGTCGCCCCGATGGCGGGGTGGGGCGCGGCGCTCGTCGGCGCCTTCTCGTTCACGGCGTGGCAGAACGCGGTCGAGGCCGAGGTCTACAGCGTGGCACTGCTGACGATCGCACTCGTCGCACTGGCGGCGACTGCGTGGCGCGAGCGACGGGACACGCCGCTCGGCAGCCGGCTGCTGCTGGTCGCGATCTACCTCGGCGCCCTGTCGATCGGCAACCACCTGCTCGCGCTGCTGATGGGGCCGGCGCTGGTCGCGTTCCTCCTGGTCGAGTCACGCACGCGCCGCCTCACGGAACGCGTGGCGGCCATCGATGAACTGGCGCGCATCACCGTCGTCGCGACGGTGTGGATGCTCCTCATCGCGCTCGGGCTCGGCAGCACCACGCTGACGCTGCTCACCGGGGCGCTGGCCCTGGCGGCCGCCGGCTGGGCTGCCACGCGGCGGCAGGCGGCGTTCGCGTGCACCGCGCTCGGGCTCGCGCTCGTCGGCGTCTCGACCTACGCCTTCCTCTACCTCCGCGCCCAGCAGGGGCCCTGGCTCAACGAGGCTGACCCGTCCACCTGGGATGCCCTGCTGGACGTGATCCGCCGCGCCCAGTATCCGATCCGCACCCCGCTCGACGATCCGACCGTGCTGCACGGCCCGGACAACCCCGGACGCTCGCTCGCGATGCTGGGCCACCAGCTGGCGAACTACGCCCAGTGGTTCGACTGGCAGTGGGCGCGCACGCTGGGGGAGGGTGCCATCACCGCACCCCTGCGGCTGGTCGTGACGATCGGGGCGATCTCCCTCGGCCTCCGCGGGGCGCGGGCGCACCGGCACGACGATCGCGCCGGCTTCGCGATGGTGCTGGTGCTCTTCCTGGTCACGGGCCTGGGGTTGGTGCTGTACATGAACTTCAAGCCCGGACCGTCGATCGGCTGGCCGACGTGGCCCGAGCTCGGGCAGCACGAAGTCCGCGAGCGCGACTATTTCTTCGTCGCGAGCTTCGTCGCGTGGGCGCTCTGGGTCGGCTACGGGATCGCGGATCTCGCGGCCGGTGTCGCGCGCCGCGCCCGGTTCGCGCGGCTCGCGCCACTCCTCGGCGCGGCGATGCTGGTCCCGGCGGTGCTGAATGTCGGCGATGCCTCGCGTCGGCACGGCGCGGACGTCACGCTCGCCCGTGACTTCGCGCGCGCGCTCCTCGAGAGCGTGCCGCCGGGCGGCATCCTCTTCACGTGGGGCGACAACGACACCTTCCCGCTCTGGCACGCGCAGGCGGTCGACGGGGTGCGCCGCGATGTCACCATCGTCTGTCTCGCGCTCGCCGAGACCAAGTGGTACCTGAAGCAGCTGATCACGTGGCGGCCGGCGCCAGTCGACGCCGCGATGCTGCCCGCGGTCTGGGCCGGGCACCCACGGCCGGACTCGTCGCTTGCGATCCACGGGCTCAGCGCCGAAGCGATCGATTCCTTCGCGCCGCAGTACATCAACGAGGCGCTCACGCTGCCGCTGCCGCAAGGCGGCGCGCTCACCATCCCGGCGCGCACCCCGGTCTTCGGGAAGGATCTCGCCGTGCTGATGGTGGTCCGGGAGAACGCGGGTCGTCGACCGATCACCTGGTCGGTGACGGCGGCGCAGAAGCTCTTCGGGGCGCCGGTCGTGCAGCAGGGGATGGGCCTGACCCTGCCGATCACGATGCCGGACACCACGATGCTGGCCGGTGGGGCTGCGGCCGGCGCCGATGGGGCGCCCCTCGACCTCCGGACCACCCGGGCGCTGCTCGATTCGACCTGGCAGCTCGGTGCGCTGCTTGAGCGGGGGGCCGCAGGGCTCGACCCGAACATCCGGGCGATGGCGAACACCCTCGCACTGCCATTCGCCCAGGCCGGGATCGCGATGCTGGCCCGAGGCGACACGGCCGCGGCGGTGGCTGACCTGCGCCGGGCCGCCCGACTGGCGCCGGACCAGCCCGCGATCGGGGCTGCGCTGGCCGAGCTGGGACAGCCGTTCCGCCCCTGATCCGTGTAGATTTCCCGGCTTATGTCCGAACCCTCCCTCGCGGCGCGGCTCGCCGAGGTGCGCGCCGTCGTGGCGGAGCAGCAGGCCCGCGGCGGCTGGTCCCATCCGGTTCGCCTGATCGCGGTCACGAAGACCCACGGCCCGGCAACGGTGCGTGCGGCTGCCGCGGCGGGACTGACGGACGTCGGCGAGAACCGAGTGCAGGAGGCGCTGCCGAAGCAGGACGCCACGGCCGACCTGCCCCTGCACTGGCACCTCATCGGCACGCTGCAGCGCAACAAGGCCCGGCAGGCGGTCGGGCGCTTCGCCCTGATCCATTCGGTGGATCGCGAGGAGCTCGCGCTCGAGCTCGACCGGCGTGTCGCCGACGGGGCGCGGCAGGCGGTCCTGGTGCAGGTGAACTGCTCCGCCGAGCCGCAGAAGGGCGGGGTGGAGCCCGAGGCCGCGCTGACGCTCCTCGACCGCCTGCGTGCCTGCCCGCGCCTCGACGTGCGCGGCCTGATGACGATGGCGTCGTTCGACGCCGACGAGGCGGAGCAGCGCCGCACCTTCGCGCGGCTGCGCGTCCTGCGTGACGCCGCGCGCGCCGAGGGACACGATCTCCCCGAGCTGTCGATGGGGATGAGCCACGACTTTGCCGCTGCGGTGGCCGAAGGGGCGACGATGCTCCGGTTGGGCACCATCCTCTTCGGATCCCGCGGCTGACCGGATCGACCTGACCCGATGACTGATTCCCGTCCGACCTCCCCGTGGCCCGCGTGGCCTGCCGATGGCGCCGATGCGATGGAGCAGGCGCTGCTCGCGCGCTGGCGCGACGAGCGCCTCTTTGCGCAGGTGCAGGAGGCCACGGCCGACGCGCCCGGGTACGTCTTCTTCGAGGGGCCGCCGACCGCCAACGGGCGGCCCGGCATCCACCACGTCTTCGCGCGGACGATCAAGGACCTGGTCTGCCGCTACCACGTGATGAACGGCCAGCGCGTCACCCGCATCGCCGGGTGGGACACGCACGGCCTGCCGGTCGAGCTCGAGGTGGAGAAGGCGCTCGGCTTCACGGGGAAGAAGGACATCGAAGCCTACGGCGTCGCGCGGTTCGCCGAGAAGTGCCTCGAGAGCGTCTTCACCTACCGCGACGAGTGGGTGAACCTCTCCGAGCGGACCGGCTACTGGCTCGACTACGACCGCGCCTACGTGACCTGCACCGCCCCGTACGTCGAGTCGGTGTGGGCGATCCTGAAGCGGCTCCACGAGAAGGACCTGCTCTATCGCGGGCATCGCGTGTCGCCCTACTGCCCGCGCTGCGGCACGGTGCTCTCGAGCCACGAGCTCGCGCAGGGCTATGCCGACGTGCGCGACAAGTCGATCTACGTGACCTTCCCGCTCGCCGACGGCTCCGGACGCGAGCTCGTGGTGTGGACCACGACGCCGTGGACCCTGCCGAGCAACGTCGCGGTCGCGGTGCATCCGGACCTCGAGTATGCGGAGTTCACGTCACCGCAGCACCCCGGGCGCACCTTCGTGATGGCGGCCGCGCTCTCCGAGCGCGCCGTGCAGCTCCTCGGCGAGGGGACGACCGCCGGCACGGTGATGTCGGGGAGTGCCCTCGTCGGCCTCGGGTACCAGCGGCCGCTCGACGTCGTGGCGCTGCCGGCGGAGGGCCGTGCACAGGTCGTCGTGCCGGGCGAGTTCGTGACGGCCGTCGACGGCTCCGGGCTGGTCCACATGGCGCCGGCCTTCGGCGCCGACGACTACGCCGCGGGGCAGGCGCACGGCCTCGCGATGCTGCGGCCGGTCGCGGCGGACGGCACCTTCCAGGGCACGTCGTGGGCCGCGCTCGAGGGGAAGCTTGCCACGGCCGAGGAGACGCAGGAACTGATCATCCGCGAGCTCAAGGCCCGCGGACGGCACCTGCGCACCGAGGCGTACGACCACAGCTATCCGCACTGCTGGCGCTGCAAGAGCAAGCTGATCTACTACGCGCGCGAGTCGTGGTTCGTGCGCACCTCGCGCCTGAAGGACCGGATGCGCGAGCTGAATGCCGCGATCGCCTGGCATCCGCCCGAGACCGGCAGCGGACGCTTCGGCGAGTGGCTGGCGAACAACGTCGACTGGGCGCTCTCGCGCGAGCGGTACTGGGGCACGCCGCTGCCGGTGTGGGTCAACGACCGCAACCCCGACGAATTCGTCGTCATCGGTTCGATCGCGGAGCTCACCGCGCTGAGCGGCTACGTCCCCGAGGGCGACCTCGGCGTGCACAAGCCGTGGGTCGACGAGGTGACCTGGCCGGCGGCCGATGGCGGCACGATGCGCCGCGTGCCGGAAGTCATCGACACCTGGTTCGACTCCGGGGCGATGCCGTATGCCCAGTGGCACTGGCCGTTCGAGAACGAGGATGCGTTCGCCCGCCACTTCCCGGCCGACTTCATCTGCGAGGGCGTCGACCAGACGCGCGGCTGGTTCTACTCGCTGCTCGCGATCGGCACCGGGCTGATGGATGCCGCGCCGTTCCGCCACGTCATCGTCAACGACCTCGTGCTCGATGCCGAGGGGCAGAAGATGTCGAAGTCGCGCGGGAACGTGGTGGATCCGTGGGGGCTGGTGGCCCGGCACGGCGCCGATGCGGCGCGGCTCTACCTGCTCCTGTCGAGCCAGGTCTGGATGCCGAAGCGCTTCGACGAGCGGCAGCTGATCGAGAGCGCCGGCGGATTCCTCACGACGCTGCGCGCGACATACCACTTCTTCTCGCTGTATGCGGGCGCGGTGCGCGAGGCGGCGCCGGTGGCGGATCGGCCCACGGCCGACCGCTGGATCCTCGGGCGCCTCGACGCGACGGTGGCCGCGGTCCGCGCCGCCTACGACGCATACGACGTGACCGCGGGGACGCGGGCGCTGGTCGACTTCGTCGTCGACGACGTGAGCAACTGGTACGTGCGCCTCAACCGCGGTCGCTTCTGGGCGGCGGATGGCGAGGCCGAGGCGAATGCCGTGGCCACGCTGCACGAGGTGCTGGTCACGGTCGCGCGGCTGCTCGCGCCGTCGGCGCCGTTCACCAGCGACTGGCTGCACCGGGCCCTCACCGGCGGCAGCGTGCACCTCGCCGCGTTCCCGGTCGATGCCGGTCGCCTCGACCCGGCCCTCGATGTCGCGATGGACGCCGCCCGCCGGCTCGCCTCGCTCGGTCGTGCGGCGCGCGAGACGGCCTCGCTCCGCGTGCGCCAGCCGCTCGCGGCGATGCGCGTGGCGGTGCCGGCGGCGGTGCAGGGGCGGCACTTCACCGCGCTGCTCGACCTGGTCGCCGCCGAGACCAACGTGAAGGCGATCGAGCTCGTCGCCAGCGATGCCGACCTCGTGCGGCTGGTCGGCAAGCCGAACTTCCGCACCCTCGGCAAGAAGTGGGGGGCGCGCGTCAAGGAGGCCGCGGCGTTCGTGCAGGGACTCGATGCGGCCGCCCTCCGGGCGCTCGAGGCCGGCGAGCGGGTCGACGGCGACTTCGGCCTGGATCCGGAGGATGTGATCGTCGCGCGTGAGGTCTCGACCGAGTGGGCCGTGGCGAGCGACGGGCCGTATGTGGTGGCGCTCGACCCGGCGGTCACGCCGGCGCTGGCGCAGGAAGGGCTCGCCCGGGAGCTGGTGAACCGGATCCAGCGGCTCCGGAAGGACGCGGGGTACGAGGTGTCGACGCGGATCGTGCTCGGGGTGACCGGGGATGACCCGGTGCTGGCGGCGGCCCGGGCCTACGCGGACTACATTTCAGGCGAGACGCTGGCCACCGAATTGATCATTGCCGCACCGATGGGGACACCTGACCGGATCGAACCGGTCGTGATCGATGACCACGCCGCCGCCCTCGCGGTGCGGCGGTCCGGGGACGGCCGGACCCCTTCCGGCCCCACACCAGCAGGCACACCGTGAACAAGAAGCAGCTCAAGCACCTGGAAGGGCGGCTCCTCGAGGAGCGCGGCCGCGTGATGAAGGAGCTCGGCTACTACGACGAGGCGTTCAACGCCTCGCTGCAGTCGTCGGACGGCGACCTGTCGTCGTACTCGTATCACATGGCCGACCAGGGCACCGATGCGATGGAGCGCGAGAAGCAGTTCCTGATGGCGTCGAAGGAAGGCCGCTATCTCTGGCACCTCAACGAGGCGCTCCGCCGGCTGTACAACAACCCGGACAAGTTCGGGACCTGCCACCAGTGCGGCGCGGCGATCGACTTCGAGCGGCTCGACGCGCTCCCGCACGCGCGGCTCTGCATCGCGTGCAAGGAGAAGGAAGAGGATGGCAAGCGCCGCTGACCGGCGCCCGTTCTGGGCGCTGGTGGCGGTGACGGTGGTGCTCGACCGCCTCACCAAGGTGTGGGCGGAATCGGCGCTCGCGGGCGGGGTGATCGTCCCGGTCATCGGCGACACCGCCCGTTTCCGCCTGCTCTACAACCCGGGGGCGGCGTTCTCGCTGCACCTCGGCCCGTACTCGCGCTGGATCTTCTTCGCGATCGCGATCATCGCCCTGGTGGTGCTGTATCGCATGGCGCAGGAGTCGGCGGCCAGCGACCGCCTTCGCCAGCTCGCCGTCGGCTTCGTGGCGGGCGGCGCCCTCGGCAACGCGATCGACCGGATCGTCTCGCCGCCGGGCGTGATCGACTTCATCGATGTCGGCGTGAGTGCCACGCTGCGGTGGCCGACCTTCAATGTCGCCGACATCGCCATCTCCTGCGGCGCCGTGGCACTGGCGCTTTCGCTCTGGCGCGAGGACACGGCTCGTGCCGCCGACCGCACGGCCTGAGCCCGTGCCGGGCGTCGTGGTGTTCTCGGTCGCGGCCGAGGTCACCGAGCGCCTCGACCGCTTCCTCGCCGACCAGCTCGCGTGGTCGCGCACGCAGGCCGCACGGCTCGTCGCCGACAAGTGCATCGAGGTCGATGGCGCGCCGGCCCGCGCGTCGCGGGTGCTCGCCCGCGGTGATGTGGTGCGCGTGACGCTGCCCACCGACGAGGCGCCGCGCACGCTCGCCCCGAATCCGATCGCGCTCGACGTCGTCTTCGAGGACGAGTACCTCGCGGTGATCGACAAGCCGGCGGGGCTCGTCGTGCATCCCGCCCCCGGGCATTGGGACGACACCCTCGTCAACGCGCTGGTGGCGCGCGGCACCACGCTCGCCGGCGGGGCCGAGGGCCGCCCCGGGGTGGTCCATCGGTTGGACCGTGACACCAGCGGCCTGATCGTGGTCGCGAAGACCGATCTGGCCCACCGCCGCCTCGGCGCGATGATCGCCGCGCGGCAGGTCTCGCGCGTCTACGCCGCGCTCGTCTGGGGGCATCTCGACGAGGACCGCGTGATCGAGGCCCCGCTCGACCGCCATCCCGTGGATCGGAAGCGGATGGCGATCCGCCCGGACGGCCGTCCCGCGCGGACCGACGTGTTCGTGATCGCGCGGCTGGGCTCGATGGACCTGGTGCGCTGCGAACTCCACTCGGGCCGCACCCATCAGATCCGCGTCCACCTCGAGTCGATCGGTCACCCGATCGTCGGCGACCCGGTGTATGCCGGGGGCGGGGCGCGACGGATCGGCGGCGAGGCGCGGCTCTCCGCGCGTCGCCTCGAGGCCCTCGCCGCACGCCAGACGCTCCACGCGGCACTGCTGGCATTCCGCCACCCCGTGACCGGCCAGCCGGTGCGGTGCGAGTCGCCGTGGCCCGAGGACCTCTGGCCCCTGCTGCGCACGGCCGCCGGTGCCGAGACTCTCCCGGATCGTCAGGGGGCGCTCCGCGCCCTCGGTTTCCACGCCCGCGATGCCTGAGGCGGTCGCACCCTCCGGCCTCGTCGTTCGCGTGGCCGGCGTGCGGTGGTACATCCCCGCTCACGGGGTCATCGAGGTGGTGCGGGGGGCGCCCGTGGCCCGGGTGCCGATGGCCGATCCGGCCGTCCTCGGCCTGATGAACCATCGCGGACGCATCCTGCCGGTGGCGGATCCGGTGCGCGCGCTGGAACTCCCCGGCGCCAGCGGGGGCGGTCGGGACCTCGTCGTCGTCGAGGGGGGCGGGCACCGCTTCGTGGTGGCAACCGACGCCGTGATCGAGCTCGTGCCCGAGGCGCGCACGGGCCTTGCAATGCTTGACCTCCAGCGGATCGCCGCAGCGATCTTTCCGTGACCAGTACCTGACCTTTCGGAGGACCCGGTGGCCCAGCGAATCCTGATCTGCGATGACGCGATCTTCATGCGGACGATGATCGCCGACATCCTCACCAGCGGCGGATACGAGGTCGCAGGCGAGGCCGAGAGCGGCCTCCAGGCGGTCGAACGCTACAAGGCCCTGCAGCCTGACCTGGTCACGATGGACATCGTGATGCCCGACATGGGTGGCATCGATGCGGTGCGCGCCATCATCGCCCACGACCCGAACGCCAGGATCCTGATGTGCAGCGCGATGGGCCAGCAGCAGCTGGTCGTCGAGGCGGTGCAGGCGGGGGCGAAGGACTTCGTGGTGAAGCCGTTCCAGCCGGCGCGCGTGCTCGAGGCGGTGAAGCGGGTGCTCGGCGGATGACCGACCTGCGCCGGGCGAAGTACGTCGCCCTGTTCGCGACCGAGGCCAGGAGCCTCCTCGCGGGCGGACGGCGTACGCTGGATGCCTGGCGCGACACCCCGGCCGATGCCGCACCGGCCGAGGAACTCTTCCGCGTGCTGCACACCGTCAAGGGAATGGCCGCGTCGCTCGACTTCACCGCGCTGGCGGAGCGGGTGCACGCGGTCGAGACCACGCTGAGCGAGGTTCGCGAGGGCCGGCGGGTCGCCGATCGCGGCTGGCTCTCCCTGTTGGCGCAGGATCTCGATGACCTCGCGATCCGGTGCGAGGATGCGATCCTGGCCGAGGGGGGCGATGCCGCGGCGCCCGAGGCGCCCGCAGCGGCGGCGACGCGAATCGTGCGCGTCGATCTCGAGCGGCTCGACCGCCTGTTCGAGGCGCTGGGGGCGCTGGTCACCGCGCGTCAGGAGCTGGATCGCCAGGCAGCGGCGGATGCCCTGTCGCCCGTCGCGCGCGCCGCGCAGGCCCTCGGCCGTCATCTCGATCGGCTGCAGGATGACATCCTCGCCGTGCGCCTCGCCCCGCTCGCCGAGGTGCTGGAGCGCCTGCCGCCCGTCGGGCGCGATCTGGCGCGGCAGCTCGGCAAGGATGTCGAGGTGGTCATCGACGGTGATGATCTCGAGGTGGACCGCGCGGTGCTCGACCTCCTCCCGGAGCCGCTCCTCCACCTGCTGCGCAATGCGGTGGGGCATGGCCTCGAATCGCCCGACGAGCGCCGCACGGCGGGGAAGCGCCCGATCGGACGCCTGACGGTGCAGGCGCACCGCGATCGCGATGCGGTGGTCATCGAGGTGCGGGACGACGGGCGCGGGATCGACCGCGAGCGGGTGGCCGCGAAGGCGCGCGCCGCCGGCATCATCGAGGGGGACGATGCGCTGGGCGACGACGCCCTGCTCGCGATCCTCGCGCGACCCGGCTTCAGCACGGCGACCGAGCTCACCGAGCTGTCGGGACGCGGGGTCGGGCTCGATACCGTGGTGGCTCGCCTCCACGCCGTCGGCGCATCGCTCACGCTCACCACGGTGGCGGGGCGGGGCACCGCGTTCACGATTCGCCTGCCGACACGGCTCGGCATCGTGCGGTCGCTGGTCACCGGCGTGGGCGAGGAGCGGTACGCGGTGCCGCTCACGCACGTGCGTGAACTGGTGGCGTGGGATCCCGCGGCGACGCGGATCGACGATGGTCGGACGGTGCTGCGCCTGCGGGAGGAATGGCTGCCGGTGCTCGATCTGCGTCGCCTGCTGCGCTATCACGGTGCGGCGCCGCCGACCGAACGGCCGGCGGTGGTCTTCGAGGCGAACGGCCAGCGAATCGCGCTGCTCGCCGATCGCGTGGTCGGGCAGGTCGAGGCGGTGGTCCAGCCGATCGAGCGGCCGCGCGGCATGCCCCGGTGGATCACCGGGGCGACGGTGCTCGACGACGGGCGCCCGGCGCTGCTGCTTGACCTGGCCAGTGTGGTGTGAGTCGACACGATCGCGAGGGGGAACGACGATGACCGATCAGGATCTCGAATCGCTGCGGCGCGATGGCCTGCGCGAAGTGGCCACCATCGGTGCGGGGCACGCCGCCACCGCGCTGTCGCAGCTCACCGACCGGCGCATCATGATCTCGGTGCCGCAGGTGCGGCGCATCGAGTTCGGTGACCTGCCGCGGATGGTGCACGGGTTCGGCGACCACGTCGCGGTCGTGGCAATGCGGATGCTCGGCGACCTGACCGGGCGCTCGATGCTCGTCTTCGGCGAGCGCGATGCCGTGCGGCTCTGCGACCTCATCCTGCGGCGTCCGCCGGGGCCCCCGCGCGCGCTCGGCGAGCTCGAGCAGTCCGGACTCAAGGAGGTCGGCAACATCGTCTGCTCGGCCTACCTGACCGCCCTCAGCAACTTCATGGGGATGATGCTCCTCCCGTCGGTGCCGGCGCTCACCCTCGGCCCGACCGATGTCGCGGTCGCAGCGACCGTGGACCCGTCCGAGGCGCCGGGCGATCTCGTCTTCTGCGTCGACACGGCCTTTCGCGCCGACGGGGCGGACGAGCCGCTGACGGGGGCGTTCCTGCTGATGCCCGACGCGGCCTCGATCCGGGCAATTCTCGAGGCGATCCGGCTCGACTGACATGGTGCCGCCCCGCTCGCGCGCCGCGGCCACGACCGCCCTCGGGACGGCGCTCGAGGGGGATGACGCCGTCACGCTCACCAACTTCGCCTGGTTCGCCGCCCGGGGCGGCGAGCTCGCGCTGGCGCACGCCGCCGTGCGTCGCGCCGTTGCGCGGCCGGATGCCCCGGCGGCCGCGGCCAGTGCCCTTGAGGCGCTGGTGGCGGGCCGGGCCGACCAGCTGCACCTGCTGGAGGCGACCGAGGGCGCACCGGGCGTGCCGTCCGCGCGCACCGCGTCTCCGCTGGCGGCCGGACATCAGGCCCACCAGCAGGCATCGCACGCGGTGGCCGAGGCGTGCTACCGTGCCGCGCTGGCCGAGCCGCGCGACGCCGCGGAGGCGTGGAACGGGCTGGCGGTGCTGCACGAGCAGCGCGAGGAACGGTGGGCGGCCGACGAGGCGTGGGAGCACGCGCTCGCGGCCACGCCGTCCTCGGCGGCCGCGCTGCACAATCGCGCGCTGGCCTGGATGCGACGCGGCGAGGCCGCACGAGCGCGGGCGCTGCTCGCCGCGCGCGCCGGGGAGCATCCGCCGGACGCGGCCCTGCTCACGCTGTCGGCGCTTGCCGCGATGGCCGAGAACGATCCCGAGGCCGCGGTGCCGTTGCTGGCCGAGGCACTCGCCCTCGACCCTGAGCTGGCGCGCGCGCACTTCACCCTCGGCCTGGTGCACGAACGCCGCGGTCAGCATGCCGCCGCGCTCGAGTCGACGCGTCGCGGCCTGCTCCTCTCGCCGTGGTACGTGCCCCACGTGTGGCTGCTCACGCCGCCCGACGGCCGACCACGCATCGAGCTCGCGGCCGCACCCACGCAGCGCGAGGCGGCGGGCGCCACCGATGACGTGCTGCTCGCGCTCGGGCGCTCGCTGCTCGAGACCGGCCATCTTGGCGAGGCTCTCGCGGTGTTCGACCAGGTGCTGCTCCGCCATCCCGCCGATGCCGCGGGACTCTTCCATCGCGGCGTCGTGCTGGCGAAGCTGCGACGCTACGCCGAGGCGCTCGAGGATTGGGAGCGGGTGGGCCAGACCGATCCCGATGGGCCGCTCGGCGCGATGAGCCGACGACACGCCCACGGCGCGCGCCAGCTCGCCTCGCTCTTCGCGGCGCGCTGACCGATGCACGGTCCGCTGAGCGAGATCGGGTTGGTGGAGGTGCTGCAGCTCCTCGAACGCGGGCGGCGGAGCGGGGAGCTGCACGTGGTCGGCATCGATCCCACGGCCCCACGCACGGTGGTGCTGCACGAGGGCGCCATCGCGATGGTCCACCCGGACGCGAGCGATGACGCGGTGGCCGCGTGGCGAACCCGGCGGCACCTCGCCGGCGAGGCCTCACGGGCGACCCGCGACCGGCATCGCGAGGAGTTGGTGCGACGGAGCATCGCGCGCATGCTCGCGTGGACGCGCGGACGCTTCGATTTCGCGGAGGGTGCGACATCGGCGGGGCCGCTCGCGCTCTCGATCGACCAGCTGCTGCTGGGCTTCGTCGAGGCCGAGGCCCAGCGGGCCGAGCTCGCGAGTCGCCTCGGCGACTTCCGGCTGGTGCCGGTGTTCGCGGCCACGAATCCCGGGCGGCCCGAGGGCGGCTGGCACCTGCTCGACTGGCGCGTGCTCGATGCGGTCGATGGCGTGCGCGACATCGCGGCGGTCGCGGCGGCCCTCGACGAGCCGCTGGAAGCGGTGGGCGCACGGCTCGAGGCCCTGCACCGCGCCGCTATACTTGACCTGCTGCCCGCTCCGCCGGACGCGCGGGTGGAGGCGCGCGCGGCGATCGAGGCCGGTCGATACGAGGAGGCCATCGCGCGGCTGCAGGCGCGCGTGCGTGCCGTGCCGAGCGACGCCGAGGCGTGGCGGACCCTCGGACTCGCCGAGGTCGGTGCCGGGCGATTCGACCGCGCGATGACGGCGTGGGATGGATGGCGACGCGCGGCCCCGGAACGCGAGGCCGAGGCCGTGGCGCTGATCGAGGCGGCCCGTACGATGCTGGAGGCGATGCACAATACCCGTGAGTGACCCGACAACGACTCCCGATCCGCGGTCCCACCGCCTGGCGTTCCTCGATCTCGCGGAACGCCTGCGGCAGCGTGGGCAGCTCGAGGCGGCCGTCACGGTGGCGCTCGAGGGTCTCGCGCGGCATCCCGCCCTGCCCGACGCCCACGACCTCGTCGCGCGCATCCGGGTCGATCAGGGGCGCGATGACGACGCGCGCGCGGCGTGGACCGCGGTCCTTGACCTCGAGCCCGAGCACCCCGGGGCGCTCAAGGGTCTCGCATACCTGGCCTTCCGCCGCCACGACTTCGACGAGGCGGAGCGACGCCTCGAGACCGCTCGCCGCACCGCCCCGCGCGACGTGACGATCCTCGCCGCGCTCGATCGGGTGCGGGCCGCGCGACCGATGCAGGCCACGAGCGTCCGACTCGACGATCCCGCGCAGGGCCTCGTGCTCGCGGACGCCGATGGCCTCCTCGTCGCCGGGGGACTCGGTCCCGAACTTCCGACGGGCGATGCGGCGGCGGCGATGGCGGCCGGCCTCGCGCGCGAGGCGCAGCGCACGGCGCGGTTTCTCGCCCTCGGCGAGTGGCGACACGTGGTGGTCGAAGGGCAGGGCGGGCGCTGTGTCGTCACCCCCGTGCAGGGGACGGCGACGCTTCTCGTGCGGCGCAGCGCCGGAACCCCGATCGGGCGCCTCGTGGCCGATGCCCAGCGCGGCGTCGAGGCGGCGGCGCGCTGGCTCGAGGGTGCCTCGTGATCACCTCGGGGTGGAGCGAGTTGCTCGCCGAGGTCACGGCCGTGCCGGGCGTCCGCGGCGCGCTGGTCGTCAGTGCCGACGATGGGCTCGTCGTGCACGAGGCGGCGATGGACGGCCTGCCGACGGCCGACGTGGCGGCGTTCGCGGCGGCGGTGATCCAGCGCGCCCTTCGGCTCGCCGACGCCACCGCCCTCGGCGCCGCACGACACCTGCACCTCGCCGCACGCGATGGCGGACTGTTCCTGGCCGCCGGACCGGGACCGCTCTGGCTGGTGGCGGTCACCGAGCCCGCGGTCGAGACCGGGCGACTCCGGCTGCTGCTCGGCGATCTCGCGAGCGCCCTCGGCTGATGCGCGTTCTCGAACCCTGGCTTGCCGATCCGCTGGCGGAGTTCCTGCGCGAGAGCGGTGCCCGGCTGGTGCTGGTGATGACCAGCTCCGGGCAGGTCGTGGCCCAGCACGGCTTCACGCGCTCGCTCGACGTGATGTCGGCCGCCTCGCTCGGCGCGGGCATCCTCGCCACCACCGGGGAGCTCGGTCGACTCGTCGGGAGCCAGGCCGGCTTCGGCGCCGTCGTGCATTCGGGGCAGCAGCAGGGCGTGTGGCTGGCGGGGTTCGACACCCCGCGCGGACGCTGGGCGGCACTCGCGGTGTTCGGACGCGAAACGCCGATCGGGCTGGTGCGGCTCTTCTTCGCGCGATTCGCCGAGCGCGTCGCGCGCGAGGCGCCGGTCGCGGTGCCCACGCGCGAGCTCCTCGCCGAGGGATTCGAGCGCGAGCTCGATGCGTCGCTCCGCGCCCTCTTCGGGGCGGGCTGAGATGGCGCGCGTGGATGCGACGCGACGGGCGATCGTGGCCTCGATCGTCGTCTTCGGCCCGCCGCGCGCCGGCAAGAGCGCCGTGCTGCGCGCGATCCACGATCGCGTGCCGCCCGCGCGTCGCGGGGCCCTGCCGCCGCTTGGCGCCGAATCGGCGCACGCGCCGTTCCTCGACTGGCTGCCCCTCGACCTCGGCACGATCGCGGGATGGCACGTGAAGGTGCATCTCTACGCCATCGCCGGACAGGCGAGCTTCGACAGCACGCGCCGACTCCTGCTCGGCGATGCGGACGGCGTCCTGTTCGTCGCCGATTCGCAGGCGGCGCGACTCGACGAGAACCTTGCGGCGCTTCGCGTGCTGGAGGAGCAGCTCCTGGATCGCGATGGCGATCGGCGCGATGTGCCGCGCGTCTTCTGCTACACGAAGCAGGACCTGCCGCGCGAGCTGATCCTCCCCGCGGCGACCCTCGACGAGGCGCTCAATTTTCGCGGCGCGCCGAGCAGCGGGGCGGATGCGCTCCGCGCCACCGGCGTCCTCGAGGCCCTCCATCGCCTGGTCGCGATGGTGATGCGGCGCCTCACCTCCACGCCGGCCACGGGCGCGTGAGGTCCGCGTGCTGAACACCCACGCGCGCTTCGCGACCTTCGTGGTCGGCAACGCCAACCGCCTCGCCGCCACCGCAGCGAAGGCGGTCGCGGAGTCGCCGGGCGCGATGTACAACCCGCTGTTCATCTACGCACGCCCCGGGCTCGGGAAGACCCACCTGCTGATGGCGATCGGGAACGAGGCGCTCGCCATCGACCCGGCCCGCACCGTGCTGTACGTGACCGTGGACGATTTCGTCGAGGCGTGGCAGGCGGCACTCGCGGCCGGCGAGGCCGAGGCGTACCGCCGTCGTTTCACTGCGGCCGACGTGGTGCTCCTCGATGACGCGCAGCTGCTGAGCGATCGTCGCGAGCTGCAGGCCGAGCTGCTGCGGGTGATGGACGTCCTCGCGGCGGCCGACCGGCAGATCGTCCTCGCGGGCGATCGCCCGCCCGAGGAGATCCAGGCACTCGACGAGCGGCTCATTCGCCGGTTCGCGGGCGGGCTCGTCATCGACATCGGCGCGCCGGACTACGAG
>DASTAN010000041.1:0-15416 GCA_035712665.1 Gemmatimonadales bacterium | reverse complement strand
ACCGCCGACCACGCCAGCCGGTTGGTCGCCGCCTGCCGCCCCGCCTCCCGCAGCCGGGGGCCGACATCCGGAAGCCGTCCCGCCAGCGGCGGCAGGATCGCGGTCCGAAGCCACGACCTGAGGTGCCGGGGATCGGCGTTGGACGGGTCGTTCCACCCGACTTCCCCCAGCGCGAGCAGCCAGGCCCGGATCGCCACCCGAGGCAGTCGGAGCATCGGCCGGACCCAGCGGCCGTGCCGCGCGGCCATCCCCGCCAGCCCCGCCGGCCCACTCCCGCGGAGCAGCCGCATCAGGATGGTCTCGGCCTGGTCATCGGCGTGGTGCCCGAGCAGGATCACCTCGGCCCCGACCTCGCCGGCCAGCACCCGGAGCGCGGCACGCCGGGCCGCGCGCGCCTCCGTCTCCGTCGTGTCGGCGCCGAGCGCGAGGGTCGCCACGCGACAGGCGAGGCCGTGCCGGGCCGCGCGGGCGGTGACGGCTGCCGCGACCCCTGCGCTCTCGGGATGGATGCCGTGGTCGACGTGCGCCACCACCAGCGTCAGGTGATGCGCCCGCCGCGACGCGACCAGCGCCTCGAGGAGTGCCACCGAGTCGGGGCCGCCGGACACCGCCACGAGCGCACGCGTCGCGTCCGGCGCGAGCCGTGTCACGGCTGCGGCCACGTGCGCGGCGAGATCGGTCACGGCTCGAACGGCTCCATGTGCACCAGGACGTGCCACGCCTCGGGGATGGCGGTGCGGATCGCCGACTTCACGCAGCCGCTGAGGACGTGCGCATCGTGCAGCGACATCCCGGGGTCGGCCTGCACGTGCAGGTCGACGTCGAAGTGGGTGCCGACGCGGCGTGCGCGGACCTTCTCGACGTCGCGCACCCCCGCGACACCGAGCGCCGCCTCGCGCACCGTGCGGAAGAACGCCTCGTCCGGCGCGCCGTCCATCAGTTCGTGCACGGCGGGCCGGAGGATGTGCACCGCGTTGAGCAGGATGATGCCCGAGGCCACGACCGCTGCCGCGTCATCGGTCCATTCCCACCCCGGGCCGCCGATGAGCGCCGCCGAGATGCCGAGGAACGCCGCGGCCGAGGTGATGGCGTCACTGCGATGGTGCGCCGCGTCGGCGACGACGACGGTGCTCCCGATGCGCCGCGCCGCGCGGCGCACCCGCCACGCCATCGCTTCCTTGATCAGCACCACGATCACCAGCACGGCGAGCGTGAACGGTGCCGGCGCGTGGTGCGGGGTCACGATCTCGCGAATCGCCTCGATCATGATCCCGATCGCCGCCCCCACCAGCATCAGCCCGACCACGGCCGCCGCGAGCGGTTCGGCCTTGCCGTGCCCGTAGGGATGGTCGTCGTCCGCATCGCGCGACGACCACGCGAGCCCGCCCCAGACCACGAGCGAGCCCGCGATGTCGGTGACCGACTCGACCGCGTCGGCCACCAGCGCGTACGAGTTGCCCAGGATCCCTGCGATCCCCTTCGCGAGCGCGAGCAGGACGTTGACGACGAGTCCCACGCCGGCCAGCCGCTGCCCTTCGGCGAGGGACCCGGTCATCGCGTCACTCCTGGACGCCGCGCCCGGCGGGGAGCCAGCGGTCGAAGAGCTCGAGGATGCGGCGATACTCGTCGGTCCACGAGTCGGGGCGCACGAAGCCGTGGTCCTCGACCGGATAGACCGCCATCTCCCAGCGCGTCTTCCCGAGCTCGATGAGGCGCTGCGCCAGCCGCACCACGTCCTGGAAGTGGACGTTGGTGTCGATCATCCCGTGCGCGATCAGCAGCGGATCGTCGAGTCCTTCCGCGAGGAAGATCGGGGACGAGCGGCGATACGCCGTCGTGTCGCCCTGCGGCTCGTTGAGGATGCGCGCCGTGTAGCCGTGGTTGTAGTGCGCCCAGTCGGTCACCGAGCGGAGCGCCGCGCCGGCGCCGAAGTACTCGCCGCGCGTGAAGAGCGCCATCAGGGTGATGAAGCCGCCGTACGAGCCGCCGTAGATGCCGATCCGCTCGGGCGCGATGCCGTGCGTCGCGGTGAGCCACTTCGAGGCATCGACGAAGTCCTCGAGGTCGCGCCCGCCCATGTGGCGGTAGATCGCGGTGCGCCAGTCGCGGCCGTAGCCGGCCGAGGCGCGGTAGTCCACGTCGAGGACGGTGTAGCCCTTGCTCGCGAGGAGATGGTGGAACTGGTACTCGCGGAAATAGGTCGACCACCAGCGGTGGACGTTGTGGAGATACCCCGCCCCGTGCACGAAGAGCACGGCCGCCCCGTTGCTCCGCGCGCCGAACTGCTCGGGCCGGTAGATGCGCGCGGGGACCTTGGCGCCGTCGCTCGCCGGGATCTCGACGATCTCGGGCGTGATCCACGGTCCGGCCAGCCACGCCGCCGTGGGCGACGTCGTGAGCTGCACGGCGTCGGCCATCGGCGTGGCCGGCTGCAGGAAGAGCTCGGGCGGACGATTCGCGGTGCTGAAGACATCGGCGAGCAGCTTGCCGTCGGGCGACACCGTGACCTGGTGCCCACCGGTGGCCTTGGTCCAGCGCGTCTTCGCGCTGCCGTCGAGCGCCATCGTCCAGAAGTGCCGCTCGTAGGCCGAGACCTCCGCCGTGTGCAGCTCGAAGCGGGAGCGATCGGCCGAGAGCTCGACCTGCCGCACTTCCCACAAGCCGCTGGTGAGCGCGCGCCGCCCGGTCCCGTCGGCGCGCATCGTGTAGAGGTGCGCGTGACCGGTCGACTCGTTCACGAACCAGAGACCGCGGTCGCCCGGCAGCCAGCCGCCGCAGCCGCCGCACGGTCCACCGACCCACGCGCTGTCCACCAGCGTCTCGAGCGGGGTGATCGTCGCGGAATCCGCGTGCACCCGGGCGATCACCCGCGTGGTGAACTCGGCGTTGTCGGCGGTGACGAGCGCCAGCGTGCCGGCATCGTTCCAGCCCCAGCTGTTGAGGCCCCCGTAGAGCTGCGTGGAATCGTTCGCCAGCGGGCGAAGCCACGTCACCTTCCCGCTCGCCACCTCGAGGAGGCCGACGCGCTGCTTGCCGATCGCGTCGCCGACCTTGGTGCGGGTCGGGATCTCCTCGGTGTAGCCCGAGCTGGTCACGTAGTTCGGCACGTCGGCGGTCTTCGTGCCGCTGGCACTCGTGCTGGTGAGGAACAGCAGGTGCGTGCCGCGCGGCGACATCCACATCCCGCGCATCCGCTCCTCCCGCGCGAGGTAGACCTTCGGCAGCGCCGACGAATCGCGCGCCGCGGCCTCGGCCTTGCGAATCGAGTCGGCGCGGGCCGCATCGCGCATCACGGCGAGGAGGTCGCGCTGGTCCTGCTCGAGTGCGCGCTGCTGCGGCGTGAGCTTCCGCGTCGTGTCGGGCGCCGGGCCGTTCCGGATGTCGGTGAGCTGCCGGATCGCCCCGGTGCCCAGCTCGAAGGCGAAGACGTTGGTCGCGTCGCGATAGTAGAGCGTGCGCTCATCGCCCGACATCCCGACCAGCTGCTCGGGGCCCTGGGTGCGCGTGAGGGCACGGAACCGCCCGCTCGGCAACTCCACCACGTAGAGGTCGCCGCCGCTGCCGACATAGCGACGCGCCCCGTCGCGGGTCGTGTACCCGTCCGCGAACATCGGTGCCAGCGAATCGCTGGTGCGACGCGCCAGCGGCTCGGGCACCGCGCCCGGCACCGCGCGGAGGCGGTAGGGCCTCGCGGCCTCGCGCCAGTCGGTCCCCGGCGGCAGCCACGAGAAGTGGATGTAGCGACTGTCCGGCGTCCAGCGCACGCCGCCCGGCTCGCGGCCGACCGTTTCCGGGCCGCGCATGATTGTGGCAAGATCGGGAACCGGCGCTTGCTGCGCGCCCAGCACGGCAGGGGCACCAGCGACGGCAATGAGCAGGACGACCAGCGCACGACACACCATGCGGCGACCTCGCAGGAGGGAACGGGGGAACCCCAAATCTAGAGCCAGCGGCGAACCCGACGGCGGTAGGCCTCGTACTCCGCCCCGAAGCGCCGCGTCAGGTACCGCTCTTCGCGCCGGACGACGCCGAACTCGAACGCCGCGAGGACGAGCGGTAGCGGCACCAGCGGCCACGCGGTGCGCTCGGCGAGCAGGATGCCGACGTACACCACCAGCATCCCGACGTACATCGGGTTTCGCGTGACGCGGTAGAGTCCGTGGGTGACGAGGGCCTTGGTCGGCTTCCACGGCTCGGGATGGGTGCGCGCGCGGCGGAACGAGGCGATCGATGGGAGCACGCACGCGACGCCAAGACCCACCAGGGCGAGGCCAACCGGCACCGCCCAGTCGCCCACGGGGAGCGGCCACGGCCGCCACCAATCGCACAGGAGCGCCGCCAGCATCGGCACCCCGACGAGGAGCGGGGGCGGGGCGAGCACCCCGGCAACGTCGCGCGGCCCTGCCTCCCCGTCCCCCGCCGTCGTCTTCACGCCCCGCTCACGGCGAGAGGCGGGTGCGCCGCCAGCCACCCGAGCCGTCCCGCGTGTACACGATGCGATCGTGAAGCCGACTCTGGCGACCCTGCCAGAACTCGATCTCGTGCGGGGTCACGACGTACCCGCCCCAGTGCGGCGGGAGCGGAATCTCGCCGTCGGCGTGCCGGGCCTGCACCTCAGCCCACTGTCGCTCGAGCGTCGCGCGATCCGGCAGCACGGCACTCTGGTGCGAGGCCCACGCGCCGAGGCGGGAGCCCTCCGGGCGCGTGTGGTAGTACGCGGCAGATTCGTCGACCGGGAGGCGAGTCACCGTGCCGACGGCGCGCACCTGGCGCTCGAGGTCGCCCCACAGCCAGACCAGCGCGGCCCGAGGGTTGGCGTCCAGCTCCTGTCCCTTCCGCGACCGGTAGTCGGTGAAGAAGACGAAGCCGTCACCGCGCACTTCCTTGAGCAGCACGATGCGTGCGCTCGGCCAGCCATCCGCAGTCGCGGTGGCGAGGGTCATCGCATTGGGCTCGAGCACCTGTGCCTGCTCGGCCTCTCGAAACCAGTGCCGGAACTGCACGAACGGGTCGGGGTCGGTATGCGATTCGTCGAGGGCGGCACGCGCGTAGTCGCGCCGGAGATCGGCAAGGTTCACGTGGTCACCATCCGGAGGACACGTTCCTCGCGCGTCACGCGGAAGCCGCGCGCGAGGTAGTTGGGGAGTGCCGCAGGGCCATCGAGCGAACAGGTGTTGAGCACGACGCGCGCGGGACGGCGCTCCCACGCGTGCCGCACGACGTCGGCGAGGAACGCGCCACCGATCCCCTGGCCCAGCCGGTCGGGGGCGACGCCGAAGTAGCGGAGCTCGACGTCATCGCCGCTCGCGGCCAGCTCGGCATACGCCGCGATCCCGCCCTCGCTGTCCCGCAGGGTCACCACCTCGACCCCGGGGCGGCTGATCGCCGCATTCCACTCGGCATCCGACCACGGCAGCCGATCGACCCAATGCCACGGGCCACCGATCGTGCGATAGCACGCGGCGGCCACCCGCGGCGCCGTCACGGGTGACTCGAGATGCAGGGTCAGGCCGATCGGCATCGCACGCGCCGGCGCACGGAGCGCCGAGGGCGTCTCCATCGCGAGGTGCGTGATGACGACCTCGACCTCGGGCATCAGGCGGGCAGCACGAAGCCCCGGCACGCGCCGAACCCGATCGGCACGGCGCCGGCCTTCACGGCACGACCGCGCAGGATGACCTGGTCACCGTCCTCGAGGAATCGGCGCTCGGTGCCGTCGGGCAGCTGCAGCGGCTCGCTGCCGCGCCAGGTCCGCTCGAGCAGGCAGCCGCGCGAGTCGGGCGTCGGGCCGCTGATGGTGCCGGTGCCCAGGAGGTCGCCGGGATTGAGGTTGCAGCCGTTGCTGGTGTGGTGCGCCACCAGTTGGGAGGGCGACCAGTACATCGCCTCGTCGAAGCGCACCTGGCTCACGCGATGCGGCGGCATCCCCTTCTTGTGGAGCCCGAGCGTCCAGAGTTCGACCTCGAGCTCGAGCGCCCACGTCCAGTCGTCGGCCAGCGCGAGGTGCGGCAGCGGCGCGGGGTCGCCCGCCGGGCGGGGCGGCATCGGCACGCGGAATGGCTTGAGCGCCTCCATCGTGACGATCCAGGGCGACACCGTGGTGGCGAAGTTCTTCGCCAGGAACGGCCCGAGCGGCTGGTACTCCCACGCCTGCACGTCGCGGGCGCTCCAGTCGTTGAGGAGGACGACGCCGAAGATGCGATCCGCCGCGTCGGCGACGACCGTCGCCTCGCCGAGTCGGTTGTGTCCGCCGATGACAAGGCCGAGCTCGAGCTCGTAGTCGAGCGAGCGGGACGGCCCGAAGGTCGGGACCTCGGCGTCGGCCGCGCGCACCTGCCCCGTCGGGCGGCGCACCGGCGTCTCGTCGATCACGATCGAGGAGCTGCGCCCGTGATAGCCGATCGGCACCCACTTGTAGTTCGGGAGCAGCGGCTGGTCGGGACGGAACATCGACCCGACGTTGGTCGCGTGGTGCACCGAGGCGTAGAAGTCGGTGTAGTCGCCGACGTGCATCGGCAGGCGCATCGTGAGCTTCGACTGCGGGCGCAGCGCCGGGCGCAGGCGCGCCTCCCAATCGCGATCGCTCAGCGCGTCAAACAGCGCGTGACGCACCATCCGCCACTGATCCGGCGGGCACGAGGCGAGGGCGTTGACCTGCCCGTGCCGGAGGGCACCGCGCACCTCGGGCGGGAAATGCGCGCCCCATCCCGCGGCGAGGGCCTCGCGGATCAGCAGCGCCTCGTCGCCGATCGCGACGACAAGGCCCTCGTCGGCACGACCCCACGGCAGGTTCTGGATCGGGAACTGGGGATGATCCTTCGCGCTCGCCACCCACGACGGGTGCGCGGTGCGGTGGGTGCGATCGAGCGCCGTCATCCGACCTCCTGCGCGAGTTCATCGACCGGCTCGCGGAACGAGCACGACCCGAACCCGACAAAGTGGGCATCACGCACCGCGCGGAGTTCCGCGGCCTCGTAGCGCGTGTCGCGCCAGGTGATGGCATCCTCGGCAACGGCGATCGCGCCGGGCGTCGCCTCCTCGAGGATCGCCTGCGCGACCTCACCGTCGCCGCTTCGCACCAGCTCGGCCGTGGCCAGCAGCAGGTTCACGAAGCCGTACATCATCGCCCGCTCGGCGTCCGGCGCGTAGGTCAACGGGTACTCGCCGCGAAGCGGATGATGCAGCCCGGCGGTCGCCTTGAAGCGCACCCCGTGCGCCGTGATCGCGATGAGAAAGCGGGTCAGCTGCTCGGGCTCCGGAAACTGGGCGGCCTGCGTCCCGCCGGTGCGGATCTTCGCGAAGGCGCCGACCTCGCCGATCGCCTGCACGAGCTTGCTGTAGCTCCCCTCGTTCGGCACCTCGAAGTAGCGCTCCCACTTGGCGGGCACCTGCTCGCCCAGCACCAGCACCTGCCCCGGCGCGGTGACGCGGGTCTCGATCGCCTCGACGGCGAAGCGATGCGACTCGCGGGCGAGGAAGGCCTCGACCTGGGCCACTTCGTTGGGGATGTGGGCGCCGAGAACGGCCGAGAGGGGCCAGACGCCGTCGACATCGAGGCGCGAGGCGGCCAGCTCCGCAAGACGGCTGCCGGCGAGCACGAAGCGCCCGAGCATCCAGGCATCCGGGCTCTGGCGGTACTCCGCGTAGCGGGCCACTGCATCGGCCATCGTGAGGGAGGCCGGGGGGAAGAGCCCGGCATAGTCCACAATGCCGGCAAACACGTCACGCATGCGATCCTCGGGCGTCGGGGGCTTGACGTGACCGAATCTAACGGCCTCCGTCAAACGAGGATCAACGCAAATTCGCTACTCGCGCGCCACCTCGAGCAGCCGGTTCCGACGCAGGCGGGCGAGGCCCTGGTTGCGCAGCTGGCAGACGCGGGACTCGGTCACCCCGAGCTCGCCGGCGATCGCCCGGAGCGGCACTTCCTCAAGGTAGCTCCGCCGGAGCACATACGCCTCGCGGCTGGGGAGCGCCGCGAGGGCGGCCTGCACCAGCTCCGCCTGGTCCTGCGCGTGGAGCTGGTCGTGGGTCGCGACGTCCTCGTCGCCCCCGACACACTCCGCCAGCTGTCGTCCGCCGGGGATGCCGTCGAGCGAGACCGGTCCGGCCGCGGCGGTCCGCTCGCGCAGTCGACTCACGGTCTCGTGGTCCACGCCGAGCGACGCGGCGACCTCGACGGTGTGCGGCGCGCGACCGAGGCGCTGCTCGAGCTCCGCGATCGCCTGCTCCATCCGGCGCACCGAGGCCCGATCGGACCGGGAGAGCGGATCGCGCGCACGGAGCTCGTCGAGGATCGCCCCGCGGATCCGACGCATCGCGAACGTCGAGAAGGCGAGGCCGCGCTCGGTGTCGAACCCTTCCATGGCCTGCAGGAGGCCAAGCGAGCCCGCGGAGACGAGGTCATCGAGCGACACCGCGTCGCGCACGCGCGGGGCGACCTCGCGCGCGGCGTGGTGCACGAGGCCGAGGTAGCGGCCCAGCAGGAGGCGGCGTGCCTCGAGGTCGCCATCACGACGCCACTGGCGCCAGAGGGTATCGGTGGTGGTCTCGGTCATCGGTCCGTCGGCTGAAGTCGGGGAACGGCCTCTCGAGGTGCAAGAATGCGACCAGCGTGCCGAGTGTGGAGGAACCGCGACAGAAAACACGGGACACGCGACAAGAGACCAGGGACGCAGCAGTGCGACAGCCGGCGCGACCGCACGTTGTCGCGCCGGCGCCACGACCGCCGGGAAGCGCCGATCTCGTGCGGTCGGAGGTCGACCGCGTCGCGCCGGGGCTCGGCGTGCCATCGCCGTCGGCTGGGTCGTCCCCTCCCGGTTCGAGCCCGGCACCGGCTATTCTTGAAAGTCGGTTCTCCCGTATCCCATCCCCGTTCGGAGCAGGAATGAGTCACCCCAAGGCCGCCCTCTCGGCGCTGGCCGTCCTCCTTGTCGCAGCCTGCGGCAGCGATGCCGCCCCAACCCCTGCCCCGACCCCGGACAACGTCGTCGCGTCGGTCACGATCGATGGCCCCACCGCCCTCACCTTCCAGACGCTGGGGCGCACCCGCACGCTCGCCGCGACGGCCCGCAACGCCGCGGGCGATGCCGTCTCGGGGGCGACGATCACGTGGACGCGCAGCAGCACGAGCGTCGTCAGCGTCGGAAGCGACGGCACCGTGACCGCGCTCGCGAACGGCACCGCGACGGTGACCGCGAACGTGCTCGGCAAGACGGCGAGCGTCGAGGTCACGGTGGCGCAGGTGCCGGCCGGGCTCACCCTCACCTCGCCCTCGCAGACGCTGAGCCAGGTCGGGGCGGCGACGCAGCTCACGGCGACCGTCACCGACTCCAACCAGCGCGCGATTCCCGGGCAGGCGATCACGTGGGAGAGCTCGGACCAGGCGGTGCTCCGCGTGAACGCACAGGGAGTGGCCAGCGCGCTGCGCGAGGGGACCGCGATCATCACCGCGCGGGCCGGGACCCGCAGCCAGTCGCTGCCGTTCACGGTCGCAGCGAGCGGGCCGGTGGGCGGTTCCCTCCTTGGCACGGCGCGGCCCTGCACCGGCGGCAGCATCGGACCGTTCCCCTGCACGAACGTGACCCTGCTCGCCTACCTGCCGCACGGCGCGTTCGGCGCCCCGAACAGCGTCACGATGAACGACATCTGGGGGTGGACCGATCCGCAGACCGGGAAGGAGATCGCCATCGCCCTCCGGAACGACGGGGCGGTCTTCATCGACGTCAGCACACCGACCGCACCGGTCTACCTGGGCTGGATGCCGATCCCGCCGGGAGCCACCCCGAACGCGTGGCACGACGTGAAGGTGTACCAGAACCACGCCTTCGTGGTGGCGGACGGGGCGGGCCAGCACGGGATGCAGGTCTTCGACCTCGCCCGCCTCCGTGCCTTCGACGGCGTGCCGCAGGAGTACCAGGCGGACGTGATCTATCGCGGTGTCGCGAGCGTGCACAACATCGCGATCAACGAGGCGACCGGTCGGGCGTATCTCGTCGGCTCGAATGCCGGCGGCACGTCGTGCGCGGGCGGGCTGCATATGGTGAACATCCAGCAGCCGAAGAACCCGGTGTTCGCTGGCTGCTTCAACGAGGTCGGCACCGGCCGCTCGGGGAACGGCTACACGCACGACACCCAGTGCGTGATCTACAGCGGCCCCGATGCGACGCACCAGGGGCGTGAGATCTGCTTCCTCGCCAACGAGACTCACGTCGTGATCGCGGACGTGACGGCGGGGAGCGCGCCAAAGGCCCTCGGCAAGGCCTCCTACCCCAACGTGCGCTACACGCATCAGGGGTGGCTGAGCGCCGACCAGCGCTACTTCTACGTGAACGACGAGCTCGACGAGGGCGCCGGCGTGCCGGGGACGCGGACGCTGATCTGGGATGTCTCGAACCTCGATGACCCGATCCTCGTGAAGCAGGACTTCGGACCGACGACGGCGACGGACCACAACCTCTATATCCGGGGCACGCGCCTGTTCTCGTCGAACTACCAGTACGGGCTGCGGGTGCTCGACATCAGCAACCCCACCTCGCCGGTGCAGGTGGCGCACCTCGACACCGCCCCGACGAGCCCGAACACCCCGGGCTACAGCGGCACGTGGAGCAACTACCCGTTCTTCGCCAGCGGGATCGTGGTGATGACGAGCAGCAAGGAAGGGTTCTTCGTGCTGCGGGTGGAGTGAGTCTGGGGCCTTGGGCCTTGGGCCACGGGCCTTGAGGGACAGCAGAAGGGGTGCCCGCAGTGGACACCCCTCGTGGCCCAAGGCTCACGGCCCAAGGCTCCAGTAGCTGGGGCGGGACTCGAACCCGCGACCCCGGCATTATGAGTGCCGTGCTCTAACCAGCTGAGCTACCCAGCCATTCTCCCGGGACATCCCCCGAGAGCCATCTAAGATATCGCCCCGCCCGCCCGAGGGGAACCTAGGGGATCACCGCCCCGCTGTCCGCCGCCTGGCGGGTCAGCTGGATGGCGATCTCCCCCGGCCGGATCATCCCGAACCGCTCGCGGGCCAGCCGCTCCACCACCTGGGGATTGTCCTGCAGCGAATCCAGCAGCGCCCGCATCGAGTCGACCTCGTGCTGCAGCCGGCCGACCCGCGTGGTCAGCTCCGCCTCCTCGACCCGCACCGCCCGGTAGTCAGCCACCGAATAGACCCCGCCCTGCCACGCGAAGACCGCGAGCAGGGCGAGGACGACCACGGCCAACCACCGCGCCCGGGTCACAGCGGGTAGAGCTCGCTGCCCGGGTAGTACGCCGTCGGCCCGAGCTCGTCCGCGATGCGGAGGAGCTGGTTGTACTTGGCGATCCGGTCGGAGCGCGAGGCCGAGCCGGTCTTGATCTGCCCGGCGCCGGTCGCGACCGCGAGGTCGGCGATGAAGGTGTCCTCGGTCTCGCCCGAGCGGTGCGAGATGATGACGCCGTACGCGTTCGAGCGCGCCAGCTCGATCGCCTGCAGCGTCTCGGTGAGGGTGCCGATCTGGTTCACCTTGATGAGGATCGCGTTGCCGCAGCCCTCTTCGATCCCGCGCCCGAGCAGTTCGACGTTGGTGCAGAAGAGGTCGTCGCCGACCAGCTGCACCTTGTCGCCGAGCGCGTCGGTCAGCGCCTTCCAGCCGGCCCAGTCGCCCTCGGCGAGGCCGTCCTCGATCGAGACGATCGGATACTTCGCGCACCACGCCTGGTACAGCGCCACCATCTCGGCCGAGCTCCTGCGCGAGCCGTCGCCCTTCTTGAAGACGTAGCTGCCGTCCTGCCAGAGCTCGCTCGCCGCGACGTCGAGCGCGATGGCGATGTCCTGGCCGGGCTTGAAGCCGGCCTTCTCGATCGCCTCCATCACCGCGTCGAGCGCCGCCTCATTGCTCGGGAGGTCCGGCGCGAAGCCGCCCTCGTCGCCGACCGCGGTCGAGAGCTTCTTGCCGTGCAGCACCTTCTTGAGGGCGTGGAAGACCTCGACCCCCATCCGGAAGCCATCGCCGAAGTCCTCGGCGCCGACCGGGACGATCATGAACTCCTGCGCGTCCACGTTGTTGCTCGCGTGCGCGCCGCCGTTCAGGATGTTCATCAGCGGCACCGGCATCACGCGGGCCATCGGGCCGCCGAGGTAGCGATAGAGCGGGAGGCCGCACTCCTCGGCCGCCGCGCGCGCGCTGGCGAGCGACACCGCGAGGATCGCGTTGGCGCCGAGGCGCGACTTGTTCTCGGTGCCGTCGGCCTCGGTCATCTCGGCGTCGATCGCGATCTGCTCGAAGATGCTCATCCCCTCGAGCATCGGTGCGATGATCTCGTTGACGTTCTTCACCGCCTGCAGCACGCCCTTGCCGCCGTAGCGCGAGGGGTCGCCGTCACGGAGCTCGGCCGCCTCCTTCTCGCCGGTCGAGGCACCGCTCGGGACAGCCGCGCGGCCGCGTGCGCCGGAGGCAGTGACGACCTCGGCCTCCACGGTCGGGTTGCCGCGGGAATCGAGAATTTCACGGGCGGTGATGTCGATGATCGTGCTCATCAGATCCGGGCTCCACGGGTCGGGGGACGGGGGCGAAGCTAGGGACGGGACCCGGCTGGGGGCAAGCGGTCAACGGTGACGGAAACTCTCGATCGCCACCGGCTCGCCGCCAAGGCGCATCACGACGCCGCTCCCCGCCACCACCGTCCCGATCCGCGTGAGCAGCGAACCGCACGCCGGCTCGCACCCGCGCTCGGCGCTGAACTCGGGCGGCAGCGTCACCAGCAGCTCGTAGTCCTCGCCCCCGGTCGCCGCGAGCACCGGCGCCGGCTCGCCGCGCCGCGCCGCCTCGGCGTGCACCGACGGGTGGATCGGGAGCCGCGCGAGATCCACCTCGAGCCCCACCCCCGACGCTGCCGCGAGATGCTGCAGGTCACCGCCGAGTCCGTCGCTCAGGTCGAGCATCGCGGTGGCGCCCTGCGCCGCGAGCCACTGCCCCGCCTCGATCCGCGCGCGCGGCTTCGCGAACGCCACCCGCGCCGCGTGCGGCGGCGTGCGCCCGTCAAGCCACGCGAGCAGTGCCGCCCGCGCCCCGCCCTGGAGCCCGGTGACCCACACCCCGTCGCCCGGCCGGGCACCACGTCGCGTCATCGGACGGACGGCGTGACCGAACACCGTGATCGCAAGCGCGATGGCGTCGCCGCCGGTGAGATCGCCGCCAAGGACGCGACATCCCGCCGTGCGCGCCGCGAGCCCGACGCCGCGCATCAGCTCGACGACGAGGGCATCGTCGCTTCCCGCAGGGACGCTCAGCGCCACCGTGAGCCCGGCCGGCACCGCGGCCGCCGCCGCGAGGTCACTCAATGCGCTCATCGCCGCGCGCCAACCGATCTCCTCGGGGGCGAGCCACGCACGGCGGAAGTGCACCCCCTCGACGCTCGCATCGGTCGAGACGACGAGCGTGCCCTGGCGAGCGGGAATCGGTGCGGTGTCGTCGCCGATCGGGCCGAGATCATCGCCGAGGGCGGCGACGATCGCGCGAATCCGATCGAACTCGCCGCCACCACCGAGGGCAGAGCCCTGACTCATCCGCCCGCCAGCGCGATCCGTACGAGGCCGCGCCACGTCCCGACCCAGAGGTAGCGACGATCGGCCACGACGCTGGTGACGCGATCGGGGAAGTCGGCCCCGACCGTGAGTACCCGCACGACGCCGAGTGTCGGGCTCATCAGCGCCACGCCGGCATCGCCCGCGAGCCAGATGCCGTAGTCGGTGAAGGCGGCCACCCGCACCGCGCCGATCGCGGCGGGCACCACGCTGCCGTTCTGCCACGCGCCCTGCACCGGGTCGCGCCACGCGATTCGGTCCTGCTGCACCGCGACCAGCGTGTCGCCCTGCATCCCGATGGCGACGACCGGCACGCCGCCGCCCGGCAGCAGCCGATACCCTTCCGGCACGCGCAGCGCCGTGTCGCCCGGCAGCAGCGCCGCCACGCCACGATCGGTGCCGACATAAAGCGTGTCGCCCCGCGGCGCGAGCGCGCGCACGGCGAAGCCGATCGACGGCGTGCGCCACGTGGTGGTGCCGTCCGCAGCGATCGACACGACGCCGCGCATCGTCCCGGCCACGATCTCGTTGCGCCACTGCGCGAGTGCCAGGATGCGCTGGTCGGGAAGCCCGCCGCCCTGCCCCACGGTCAGCGCGCGACCGTCGTCAATCCCGAGGCGCAGCAGCCCCCGATCGCCGCCGAGCCAGAGGACGCGATCACCAGGAAGCAGCGCGCGTGGCGCGCCATAGGGCAATCCGCTCGCGCGATCAGTCGCGAGCGCGGTGCTGCTGCCGAGATCGTCGCGCAGGAAGGTGACGCCAGCCGGACGGCCATCGGGCGTCGGATCGGTCGCGACCCAGACGCCGTTCGGGAGGAGGGCGAGCGCCGCCACCGACTCGCCCGGGAGCCCGACGCCGACGCGTTCGGGAATCGTGCTGAAGCGATCGAGGAAGAGGAGCCCCGCGGTGCTCGTCCCGAGGAACCAGCCGCGCCGATCGGGACTCGGCGCCGCACTGGTGAGCTGCCCCGGCGTGAACCCCGGCCCGAGCGCAATCGTCCCCGCGAGCGAGCGCAGCATCGGCAGGTCGCGCTCGGCGTCGGCCAGCGTGGGGGCGGGCTCGAGGCGCGCCGGCGGTGCGCCCGGACGCGCGGCCCCCAGCGGCGACAGTTGGAACCACCCGCTTCTCGTGCGGATCCACACCCCACCGGCGGGATCGGTGCGGTCGATCGCGAGACCGATCGCCTCGCTTGGCAGCACGCCGCGATCCCAGCGGTCGATGTCCGCCGAGTAGCGAACCCAGCCGGTCGCCGTGGCGATCACCACCGACTGGTCGAGCGGATCCACGATCGCCGCGCGCGTCCCGACCAGCGAGATCCCCGGCGGCGTGCGACGCGGCACCTCCCAGTGCCGCTCGAGCGGACGCCAGATGCCGATCGCCTCGCGATGCACCACATACACCCGTTCCTGGCTGCTGGCGATCGCCTGCACCGTGGCGACGTCGCCGATGACGACCCGATCCTCGGGCCGGAGCGCGGACAGCGGCGTAGGCGTGCCCGGCGCGCCGGAACCGGCGGCACAGCCGACGACGGCGAGCGAGCCAGCGAGCAGGAGGAGTCGCATCAGGTGTCGCTGTAGGGGGGAGGAAGCTGCAGGAGATACGGGACGCGGGCGTTCGACGCATCCCGCAGCGCGCCGAGTCGCTGCCAGACCGCCGGCAGCTCGGCGACGACGTGCATCGGCCGGAGCCCGCGCGTGCCGACGCCATCGGCCTCGACCGCGGCGTCGGCCGCCTCGCCCATTGCCCAGGCGCCGAGCGCGGCCGCCTGCGGCCCGGTGAGGCCCTGCGCAAGCAGTGTCGCGACGATGCCGGTCAGGATGTCGCCGCTGCCGCCGGTGGCGAGGCCGGGATTCCCGGTCGCCAC
>DASTAN010000040.1:0-17461 GCA_035712665.1 Gemmatimonadales bacterium | reverse complement strand
GCCGTGCTCGCCGCGCTGCGCCCTGACCTCCTGGTCTTCGCCAAGCTCGACGTCTGGCCGGAACTCGTCGCCCAGGCCGTGTCGCGACAGGTCCCCTGCGCCCTCGTGGCCGGGACCGTGCTTCCCGACAGCGGACGGCTTGGATGGCTGGCGCGCACGGCGACGCACGACGCGTATGCGAGCCTCGCGTCTGTCGGCGCCGTCGGGGCCGATGATGTATCGCGCCTCGTGCGGCTTGGCGCCGTGCCGTCGCGAATCACCATCACCGGCGACCCGCGCGCCGACGCGGTGGTCGAGGGAATCGATGCCGTCGATCCGGCCGATCCGCTCTGCCGACTCGCCGACGATGGCGCGACCCTCGTCGCCGGCTCGACGTGGCCTGATGACGAGGCCGTCGTGCTGGCGGCCTTCGCGACGGTGCGCACGACGCATCCCCACGCGCGACTGATCCTCGTACCGCACGAGCCGACACCGGCCCACCTCGCGGCACTCGACGCGCAGATCGCCGCAGCGGCGCTGCCGGCGGCGGTTCGTCTCTCGGCCGGCATTGCAGCGGCGCAAGGCGCACCGATCGTCATCGTCGACAGCGTCGGCGCGCTCGCGCGCCTCTACCGTGGGGCGATCGGCGCGTGGGTCGGTGGCGGCTTCGGCGATGCCGGCGTGCACTCGGTGCTCGAACCGGCCGCGTGGAGCGTGCCGATCGCCATCGGGCCGCGCGATCGCGGGGCGCGCGAGGCGCAGCGCCTCGCGGAGGCCGGTGCCCTCTCGCGGGTGCACGACGCGGGGATGCTGGCGCAGGTGTGGCGGGGGTGGCTCGCGCAGCCGGACGCACGACGCGCTGCCGGGGAGGCAGCGCGGGCGGTGGTGGCGCAGGATGTCGGGGCAGCGCAGCGTACCGCTGCGCTGCTGCTCCCCTGGCTCAGCGCCCGATAGCGTACCCGAGCCCGAACGAGAGCACGGCGGGACGCAAGTCGTTCTCGGCGAAGATGCGGTCGTAGCTGGCGCGGACCGTGAGCCCGTTCAGGAAGCCGAGCTCGATGCCGCCGCTGATCGCATAGTCGCTGTCCATGTCGCCGTCCACGCGCGTCAGGTCCACGCGGGGCGCGAGCCACGGACGGATCGCGAAGGCCGGGTTCGGGATCGTGGCCGCGAAGCCGATGCCGACCGGGATCCGCGTCACCGTCGTCGACTCGATCTCGTACCGCGCCGCGCCGCCCTGCAGCGTGATCCGGAACGGCACCAGCGGCCCACCGAAGAGGCGCAGCGTCGCCGCCGCCCCGTAGGACGTGATGTCTTCCGCCCCGTCGGCGTCCGGCGCGTAGCTCGCGACGCTCGCGGTGAGTCCGAGCAGCCCGATCCCGGCGCCGACCTGCGCGCCGTAGGTGCGGCCTTTGCCGAATGCGTCATTCGCGAAGCCGACGTCGCCGGCCACCACCACGCCGGTCGGGATGCCGTTGTTCACGACGGGGAGGCCGAGCACCTGGGCCGAAAGCGGCATCGCCGCCACAAGGGTGGCGGCGATGGCGGCGACGAGACGTGACGTCATCGCGAAGTCCTAGCGGAGGAAGGAAACCGTGAAGGCAATCCCGTCCTGGTCGCCGATGGCGGCGCTGAAGCGGAGATCGAGTCGCGGCGTGATCCGCGCGTCGAGCCCGAAGCCGAGGGAGAAGAGCGCGTCGTCGGCGTCGCCAAAGGTCGGCGTGAGGACAGGGTGCAGGTACGGCACCAGCGAGACCGACGACCCCTCGACGAGGATCCGGCGTCCCATCGAGAAGCCGATCGGGAGATAGCCGATCGTGGTGCCGTCGCCGGTGTTGAAGCCGAGGCCCAGGGTCAGCGACCCGTCGAGCGGGAATGACTCGTTGTGGTCGACGATCCGCGAGCGCACGTCGGCGCCGATCAGGAGCCGGGCGTCGTTGTTCCGGCCCTCGCCGTCGGCGAGACCGCCGCGGAGCCCGATGTCGGTCTTCCGCGAGAAGCCCCAGCGGTACGACCCCTCGAGCGCGAAGCCCGAGCCGGGGTCGGAGAGCGAGAGGCCCAGTTCGCTGGTGGCGAAGGCGCGGTACGGCGCCTGGTAGACGGGAGTCCCGGTGGACTGGGCCGCCGCCGGGGCGGCGACGGCAGCTGCGAGCAGCAGGACAGCGAGGTTACGCGGCATCATTCTCGGTCTCCACGGTTTCGGCCAGGATGCGGACGCTGTTCTGGACGACCTGAAGGAAGCCGCCTTGCACACGGTACTGCTTCGCCACCCCGGCGACGCGGACGGTGAGCCGCCCGCGGCCGAGGGTGGTCATCAGCGGCGCGTGGTTCGGCAGGATGCCGAGCTCGCCGTCGAAGCCGGGCGCGATCACCGCGTCGGCCTCGCCGTCGAAGACGGCCGCTTCCGGGGAGATGAGCGTGACGCGCATCAGCCCTCGAGTTCCTTCGCGCGCGTGATCACGTCCTCGATGCCGCCCTGCATGTAGAAGGCCTGCTCGGGGAGGTGGTCGAACTCGCCGCTGAGGACGCGCTCGAACGAGGCGATGGTGTCCTCGAGCTTGACGTACTTGCCCGGGAAGCCGGTGAACTGCTCGGCGACGTGGAACGGCTGCGAGAGGAAGCGCTGCAGGCGGCGCGCGCGCGCCACGATCAGCTTGTCCTCTTCCGAGAGCTCGTCCATGCCGAGGATCGCGATGATGTCCTGGAGCGCCTTGTAGCGCTGCAGGGTGCGCTGCAGGCCGATCGCGACGTTGTAGTGGCGCTCGCCGATGAACTGCGGCGCCAGGATGCGCGAGGTCGAGTCGAGCGGGTCGACGGCCGGGTAGATGCCGAGCTCCGAGATCGCGCGCGAGAGCACGACCGTGGCGTCGAGGTGCGCGAACGCCGTCGCCGGCGCCGGGTCGGTGAGGTCGTCGGCCGGCACGTAGATCGCCTGGACCGAGGTGATCGAGCCGTTCTTCGTCGAGGTGATGCGCTCCTGCAGGTCGCCCATCTCGGTCGCCAGCGTGGGCTGGTAGCCCACGGCGCTCGGCATCCGGCCGAGGAGCGCCGACACCTCGGCGCCCGCCTGGGTGAAGCGGAAGATGTTGTCGACGAACAGCAGCACGTCCTGGCCCTCGACGTCGCGGAAGTACTCGGCGACGGTGAGGCCCGAGAGGCCGACGCGGAGGCGCGCGCCCGGCGGCTCGTTCATCTGGCCGTAGATCAGCGCGCAGGAGTCGATGACGCCCGACTCGCTCATCTCGAGGTAGAGGTCGTTCCCCTCGCGGGTGCGCTCGCCGACGCCGCAGAAGACCGACTTGCCGCCGTGGCCCTTCTGGACGTTGTTGATCAGCTCCATGATGACGACGGTCTTGCCGACGCCGGCGCCGCCGAAGAGGCCGATCTTGCCGCCCTTCACGAACGGCGCGATCAGGTCGATGACCTTGATGCCGGTCTCGAGGATCTCGGTCTTCGGCTCGAGCGCCGTGAACTGCGGCGACTGGCGGTGGATCGGCCAGCGCTCGACCGAGGCCGGGATCGGCTCCCCGCCGTCGACCGGCTCGCCGAGGACGTTCAGGATGCGGCCGAGGGCCGCGTCACCGACCGGGACCGAGACCGCGGCGCCGGTGTCGCGCGCCGCCATCCCGCGGGTGACGCCGTCGGTCGAGCTCATCGCGACCGTGCGGACCTGGTTGCGGCCGATGTGCTGCTGCACCTCGACGGTCAGCCGCACCGGCACCGGGCCCGACGCATCCTCGATGAGGAGCGCGTTGTAGATCTCCGGCAGCTGCTCGGGCGGGAACTCGACGTCGATCACCGGGCCGATGACCTGGACGATCGTGCCGGTGGCGGTGGCGGTAGCTGTCATGGCTCAGGTGCCTGCGTTAATGGTCGTGTGTGTCGAGATCGGCGATCCGAGACCGGAGATCCGAGGGGGCGCCCCCGATCTCCGATCTCCGATCTCCGTCATCCTTGCAAAGCCGCCGCGCCGCCCACCAGCTCCGCGATCTCCTGCGTGATCTGGGCCTGGCGCTGCCGGTTGTACTTGCGCTTGAGCGCCTCGAGGAGGTCACCCGCGTTGTCGGTCGCGTTCTTCATCGCGGTGCGGCGCGAGGCCTGCTCGGCCGCCACCGTCTCGACCAGCCCGCGGTACATCGCGTTCCGGACATAGAGCGGCAGCACCTGCTCGAGCAGCGTCTCGGGGTTCGGCACCAGGATGTAGTCGGGACGGCTCCCCGCGCTCGTCGCCGCCGGCGGCTCGATCGGGAGGATCCGCACCGTGGTCGGCGGCGTGACGAGCACGCTCTGGAACTTCGACTGCACCAGCTCGACGACGCCGAGGGTCCCGGCCGCGAAGTCCGCCATCAGCGACTCGACCACCGACGCCGCGTGCTCCGCCGTCGGGCGGTCACCGATGTCGATCCGCTCGCTCCGGAAGCCGCGGCCGAGGTACCGGAAGAAGCCGATCCCCTTCTTGCCGATGCCGATCAGCTCGACCGTGTAGCCCTCGGCCTCGAGCGCCTCGATGCGGCGCTTCGCTTCCTTGATCAGGTTGGCGTTGAAGCCGCCCGCGAGGCCGCGGTTCGAGGTCACGAGGATCACCACCGCCTTCGCCGGGCCGCCCTTCGACGGCGGCAGCGGGCGGCGGAGCAGCGGGAAGCGCTCCGCCAGCTCCGGCGTGACGAGATCGGCGATCACCTCGCGCAGCGCCTCCGCGTACGGGCGCGCGGCCACGACGCGATCCTGCGCCTTCTTCAGCTTGGACGTGGCGACCAGCTCCATCGTCCGCGTGATCTTGCGCGTGTTGGTGACGGAGCGGATCCGTCCCTTGAGGGCGCGATTGCTTGCCATCTCAGGCCGCGGCGAACATCGGCTGGAACGCCTCGATCGCCGCCTTCAGCTGGCCGACGATCTCGTCGCTCAACTCCTTCTTCTCGCGGACGCCGGCCAGCACTTCCGGCCGCGAGGCGCGGAGCCACGCGAGGAAGTCCTTCTCCCACTGGCGCACCGCGGTCACCGGGATCGCGTCGAGGTAGCCGTTGGTGACCGCGTAGATCGCCACGACCTGCTCCTCGACCGGGACCGGCTGGTACTGGGGCTGCTTGAGGATCTCGACCGTGCGGGCGCCGCGCGCGAGCTGGCGCTGGGTCGCCGCGTCGAGGTCCGAGCCGAACTGCGCGAAGGCCTCGAGCTCGCGGTACTGCGCCAGCGAGAGGCGGAGCGGACCGGCGACCTTCCGCATCGCCTTGATCTGCGCCGAGCCGCCGACGCGCGACACCGAGATGCCGACGTCGACCGCCGGCCGGACGTTCGCGTAGAAGAGGTCGGTCTGCAGGAAGATCTGGCCGTCGGTGATCGAGATCACGTTGGTCGGGATGTACGCCGAGACGTCGCCCGCCTGCGTCTCGATGATCGGCAGCGCGGTGAGCGAGCCGCCCGGCACCTTGATGCGCGGGTCGAGCTCGCAGACCTTCGGGTTGGTGTCGATCTTCGCCGCGCGCTCGAGGAGGCGCGAGTGGATGTAGAACACGTCGCCCGGGTACGCCTCGCGGCCCGGCGGGCGGCGCAGGATCAGCGACATCTGGCGGTACGCGGCGGCCTGCTTGGAGAGGTCGTCGTACACGCAGAGGGTCGCCTTCCCCTCCTCGTACATGAAGTACTCGGCGATGGCGCAGCCGGCGTACGGGGCGATGAACTGCAGCGGCGCCGGGTCCGAGGCCGAGGCCACGACGACGACCGTGTAGTCCATCGCGCCGGCGGCCTTGAGCTGCTCCACGACCGTCGCGACGGTCGAGCGCTTCTGCCCGATCGCGACGTAGACGCAGATGACGCCGGTGTCCTTCTGGTTGATGATCGTGTCGATCGCGATCGCCGTCTTGCCGGTGCCGCGGTCGCCGATGATCAGCTCGCGCTGGCCGCGGCCGATCGGGATCATCGCGTCGATCGCCTTGATGCCGGTCTGCATCGGCTCGTGCACCGGCTTCCGGACGATGATGCCCGGCGCGATCATCTCGACCGGACGGTTCGACACCGTCTCGATCGGGCCGAGGCCGTCGACCGGGTTGCCGAGCGCGTCGACGACGCGGCCGAGCATCTTCGGGCCGACCTTCACCTCGAGGAGGCGGCCGGTGCAGCGCACCTCGTCGCCTTCCTTGAGCTTGAGGTAGTCGCCCATGATCGCGGCGCCGACCGAGTCCTGCTCGAGGTTGAGCACCAGGCCCGGGATCACGTCGCCGGTCTCGCGCGCGGTGAACTCGAGCATCTCGCCCGCGATCGCCCGCTTGAGGCCGTAGATCAGCGCGACGCCGTCCTTCACCTCCAGCACCGTGCCGACGTCGTTGACGTCGAGGGTGCCGAGGTCGGCGGCCTCGATTTCCTTGAGGAGGATGTCCTTCAACTCACCGGGACGCAGCATCGAATCCGTGGCCATGGTGCCCAAGCGCTAGGGGTGGAAAACCGTTTCCTGCACAGCTTGTGAAAATAGTCACAAGGGCCGGGACCCGACAAGCCGCTACCCCCAGCGCCCGCGGGGAACCAGCCGGGTCGCCAGCGCCTCGGCCGACAGCGCCGCCACCTCGCCCAGCGGCACCCCGAGTGCCCGGCGCGAGGTCCGATAGAGCAGCGACGGCGACGAGAACCCCAGCAGCACCGCGACCTCCGCCACGTCGAGGGCGGTGCACCCCAGCAGCTCGGCCGCGGCGACGACCCGGATCGCGTCGGTGGCCCGCTTGAGCGAGGGGGCCCGCCCGGCCCCGAATCGGCGGGAGAGGGTCTCCCGGCGAATGCCCAGCCGTTCGGCCAGGGCGGCGGTGTCGACCCCATCGGGGGCGTCGGCGACCAGTGCGGCCCACGCGGCACGCTGGATCGGGTCGATGAGGTCGAGCGCCTCGGCCAGCGGCAGCAGCTCCGCCGCGCGCCGGGCCCGGACCCCCGCGGCCTGGACGAGACGCGGGAGCACCGGGTCATCGATCCCCTCGATGGCGAGCGCCGCGACGCGAAGGCGGGCAGCCCGCACGACGAGGTCGGCATCATCCGACCGGAACGGGGCGAAGAGCAGCACCGGAATCGGGGCGAATTCGTGCCGCAGCGACTCGAGCACCGCCCCCCGCCCCGCCTCGGCCCCGAGCACGACCAGGTCGACGAGATGGGTGCGCAGCAGCTGGTCGAGATGCCGCGGCGAGCGCGCGGTGAGGACGCGGGCCACGTGGCGCGGCAGCGCGCGGCGCAGGGCGAGGAGTGCCGGCCGGCGCTCGAGCAGCGCGGCCACACTCACCGGCACGGCTCAGTCCTCGGCGGGGCCCGGCGCCGCGAGCGGGAGCGGGGCTGGCGTGGGCGCGGGCTCGCGCGGGATCGGCGCCGGCGCGCGATGCGGTCGCCCACGCCCCACCGCCACGAGGCAGCGCGCCATCTCCGCCGCACGCTTGAGCACGCCTCGCGCGTTGTCGTAGCTCAGCACCTCGAGCGCCCGATCGAGCGTCTCCCAGCGCACCGCCGTGATCCCCTCCTCGACCTGCGGCACGGCGTCGCCTTCCGGCGACTCGAACAGGAAGAAGTGGCAGTACTTGTGGATGTAGCGACCGCGGAAGCGGAAGTGCCAGTCGATCAGGCGAATCGGCCCGTGCGGAATGAGCTGCGCGAGCCCGGTCTCCTCCGCGGTCTCGCGGAGCGCCGCGGCGGCGGGCGTCTCCTCGTCCTCGAGGTGGCCCTTGGGGAAGCCCCAGTGCCGGTACGAGTCGCGGATCAGCAGGAACCGCGCGGTCCCGTCGGGATCGCGACGGAACACGATCCCGCCCGCGGAGACTTCACGCTCGGCGCGCTTCTTGTTGGCCATGGGCTAGAACACCGAGAAGCGGAAGTAGCGGCGCGGGTTCGCCTGGATGTCACTGAGCAGCGTCCGCAGCTGCACCACCGTCAGCGTCGCCTCGCGATACAGCGTCGAGTCGGCGGCGAGCTTGCCCAGCGTCCCCTCGCCGCGCTGCAGGCGACCGAGCACGCTCTCGGTGCTGTTCAGGATCTGCACCAGCCGATCGCGCTGGTCGTTGGCCGTCGCGCTCAGCTGCCGCAGGTCGGCGCTCGCCGCGCGCAGGTCCGCACTCGCCGCGCGCGCATCGCCCACCATGCCGGCCAGCGCACCATCGGCGGTCGACGAATCGATCCGCGACAGCGTGTTCTGCAGGTGCCCGGTGGCACCGACGATCTGGTCCGAGCTGCGGGCGGCGTTCGCGACGACCTTGTCGATCCCCGACGACTGGTTGTCGACGGCGGTGGCGAGGCGATCGGCCATCTTGCGAAGGTCGGCCACCGAGCCGCGGAGGTCGGCGATCGTCGCCGAGTCGACCAGGCCGGTGACGCGATCGGTGACGACCGCGACATCCGAGGCGATGCGCGAGGCCTGCGCCGTGAGCTGGCCGATGTCGGGGAGCGTGGCCCCCGGCCAGCGATCGCCGCCGGCATCGGCCGCCTCGCGGAGGAGGCGTCGCACCTCGGGATCGGTCGGCGCATCCGAGGAATCCGTGACGGCGACCTGCCACTCGCCGAAGAGCGAGGCGGACGCGGCGATCGCGACGGGGTGCATCGGCAGCTCGGCATCCCGCGCCAGGCGCAGGTCGGCCTCGACCCATTCGTCGGAGGCGAGCCGGATCGACTCGACACGGCCCACCTTCACGCCGCGCACCACCACCGGATCCCCGACCCCGACGCCGCCGAGCGTGCGGAAGCGCGCCGTCGCGAGGGTGCGGTCCCCGCGCCCCGAGAGCTGGCCCAGCCAGACTGCGGCCGCGATGCAGAGCGCGATCGCGCCGACGATCGTGAGGCCGACCGACAGGTCGGAGCGGCGGGTCACTCGGGTCGCCCTTCGAGGAACTGGCGCACGATCGGGTCCTCGCTCGCCTGGAATGCGGTCACGCTCGCGTGCGCGCGGATGCGCCCCTCGTGGAGGAAGGCGATCTCGTCGGCAACGGCGAAGGCGGAACGCAGGTCGTGGGTGACGACCACCGCGGTGACCCCGAGCTCCGCCCGTACCCGCTGCATCAGCAGGTCCATCGTGGCGGTGGTGACGGGGTCGAGCCCGGTGGTCGGCTCGTCCCACAGAATGTAACGGGGCCGGATCACCACGGCGCGGGCAATCCCGACCCGCTTGCGCATCCCCCCGGAGAGCTCGGCCGGGTACCGCGGCCCCACGTCGGGGAGGCCGACCGTGGCGAGCGCCGCGGCGATCCGCTCGGCGATCTCGGCCTCGTCGAGGCCCCGGCGCGCGAGGGCGAGGCGGAGGTTCTCCTCGCAGGTCATCGAGTCGAAGAGCGCCGCGAACTGGAAGACGTAGCCGATCTCGCGGCGGAGTGCCGCGAGCCCGTCGTCGTCGAGCGCGGCGACGTCGTGGCCGTCGACCGTGACCGTGCCGGCGTCGGCGCGCAGGAGGCCGACGATGTGCTTGAGGATGACGCTCTTCCCCGTCCCCGACCGCCCCAGCAGGGCGAGGGTGCGGCCCTCCGGCACGGCGAACGACACGCCGTCGAGCACCGTGCGCGCGCCGAAGCGCTTCACCACGCCGTCGAGCCGGATCACAGCAGCACCAGCGCCCAGAAGGCGTCGAGCACCAGGATCGCCTCGCAGCCGAGCACCACCGCGCGCGTGGTGTTGGTGCCGACGCCGGCCGCGCCGCCGCTGGTGGCGAGCCCCTTGAGGCAGCCGATCAGCGCGACCGCCGCCCCGAACGACGCCGCCTTCACGAGCCCGAACCAGATGTCCTTGAACTGGTAGAACATCCGGAGTCCCTTGGTGAACTCCGGCGTGCTGAGGTCGAGGAGGTTCACCGCGGTGATCCAGCCGGCGACGACACCGATCGCCATCGCGAACGCGGTGACCACCGGGAACATCACCGTCGCGGCGAGGACGCGCGGCACGACGAGATAGGCGCGCGGATTCCAGCCGAGGGTCTCGAGCGCGTCGACCTGTTCGGTGACCTTCATCGTGCCGAGCTCGGCGGCGACGTTCGCGCCGACGCGGCCGGCGAGCGCCATCCCGGTGAGGACCGGACCGAGCTCCATCATGATCGTCTTGCCGACCAGCGCGCCGACGAAGTAGAGCGGCACCGTGCCGGTGAAGATGTACGACGCGAGCAGCGCGAGGACGATGCCGGTGAAGACGGCGATGAAGAGCGCGATCGGCACCGAGGCGACCCCGAGGCGCTGCATCTGCGGGAGAAGCTGGTCGCGCCACGCCCCGGTGTCCGCGAGGGCGCGTGCGGTCATACGCGTGGCGCGGCCGAGATCGGAGATCCGAGATCGGAGAGCCGCGGTCGCGTCTCCGATCGCCGATCTCCGATCTCCGATCTCCGTCATGCCGCGAAGCTCGCCAGCGCGCGCCCCACGTCGCCTTCCTTGAGGCGCTTGAGTGCGCGGTCGCGGAGCTGTCGGACGCGCTCGCGGGTGACGCCGAGCATCGTGCCGATCTCCTCGAGGGTGTGCTCGCGGCCGCCGTCGAGACCGAAGTAGAGGCGCAGCACCTTCGCGTCGCGCGGCGGCAGCGTGGCGAGCGCCTGCTCGACCTCGTCGACGAGGAAGCGGTTCATCGCCTCCTCCTCGACGTCACCGCCCTCGTCGGCGACGAAGCGATCGATCAGCGACCGATCGCCGTCCGGGTCGAGCGGCGCATCGAGGCGCACGTCGGCGGTGTTGAGCGCGGCGAGCGACTGCACCACGTCCACCGCGAGCCCGGTGTCCTTGGCGATCTCCTCGGGCGTCGGCTCGCGGCCCAGCGACTGGCGCAGCGCCTCGCTGGCGCGCACGATGCGCGAGAGGTCGGCGGTGCGGTTGAGCGGCACGCGCACGGTGCGGCCCTGTCGCGCCAACGACGCGAGGATCGACTGGCGGATCCACCACACCGCGTAGGAGATGAACTTGACGCCCTGGTCCGGGTCGAACTTCCGCGCCGCGGTCATCAGGCCGACGTTCCCCTCGCCGATCAGGTCGGTGAGCGGGAGGCCGCGGTTCTGGTACTTCTTCGCGACCGAGATGACGAAGCGGAGGTTGCGCTTGACCAGCTCCTCCATCGCCAGCTCATCCCCCGCGCGCACGCGGCGCGCGATGGCGAGTTCCTGCGCCGGGGTGAGCAGCGGCGTGCGGCTCACCTCGTGGAGATACTGGTCGAGGATGTCGCGATCGGCATCGTAGACGCCGAGGGACTTCGACGTCTCGCGCTTGCGGGCGCGCCGCGCCGGCGGCGGCTCCGCGGCGAGGATCTCCTCGATCGAGAGGTCGTCGAGCGGCCCCGGCGGCGGGGCGGTCCGTGGCGTGGGCTTGGGCGGCTCCTCGCCGTCCAGGGATGGCTTCGTTGGCATTGCGCGAAAGCTAACCTCGCACGGGAGTGGCAACCGTCAACGGCGACGTCGCTTGCTTGACACCTGCATCCCGCTGTCCTAGCTTTTCGTGCTACCTCCGCCGGGGGATGTCCCGGGGCGAGGCTGGGGGGCGTAGCTCAGTTGGGAGAGCGCTACAATGGCATTGTAGAGGTCAGGGGTTCGATTCCCCTCGCCTCCACTCCCAGGCCGACGGACGGTCGTCGGTTGCGAAGTCGGGCGGTCCGCGATACTTTGGCCGTCCGCTGGATTTGCGGGAATAGCTCAGTTGGTAGAGCACAACCTTGCCAAGGTTGGGGTCGCGGGTTCGAGTCCCGTTTCCCGCTCTGGAGTTGGAAGCGTCAGACGTTGCCTGGGTCGGTCACCGGGCTGGAGCGACGCGGGGTGGAGCAGTCTGGTAGCTCGCCGGGCTCATAACCCGGAGGTCGTGGGTTCAAATCCCACCCCCGCCATGCAGTGCGACGGGCAGTGGCCCAACGGTCGCTGCCCGTTGTCGTGACCGGGCGGTTAGCTCAGTTGGTTAGAGCGCCACGTTGACATCGTGGAGGTCACAAGTTCGAGTCTTGTACCGCCCATGCAGGATGCAGGACACGGGTCCATAGCTCAACTGGATAGAGCATCTGACTACGGATCAGAAGGTTAGGGGTTCGACTCCCTTTGGGCCCACTCGCAGGACGCAGGACGAGGTGCAGGACAGAGTACGGGGCGTAGCGCAGCCCGGTTAGCGCGCCTGCTTCGGGAGCAGGAGGTCCCCGGTTCGAATCCGGGCGCCCCGATCTTACGTCAGAGCGGCACCGACCTCGGTCGGTGCCGTTTTGCGTTGTCCCCTCTTGCGGCCCCCGGCCCCGAGGCGGAACTTCGCGAGACCACCGCGGTCGCCCTGACTTCGACCCTTACGCGTGAGTGCCCTATGCGCCGGACCCTTGTTGCCCCCGCCCTCGTGGCTGCCCTGCTCCTCCAGTTCCCCGCTCCCGCCGCCGCCCAATTCGGCGGTCTCGCGCGGAAGGCGAAGGCGGCGGTGTCCAAGTCCGCCGAGGAGAAGGCCGAGGCCCAGATCCCCTTCACCCCGCCGGCCGCCCCGGACTTCGACGACCACGTCCAGGAGATCTCGGCCGAGAAGCTCGACCAGCTCCTCGCCGGCTTCGCGGCCGAGGTCGACTACGCCCCGCAGGCGAAGGCCGACTACGAGGCGTGGCGCAGCGACCTCGAGGCGAAGAACGCCGCCTACGAGAAGGCGATGCCGATCTACCAGAAGAACCGCGCGACCTGGGACGCCTGCTACACCACGTTCATGGAGAAGGAGCTCAAGGCGAGCGCCGGCAACGAGGCGATCGTCGAGCAGGCGATGGCCGGGATGAGCACGCCGCAGTTCGAGAAGTACGTCGAGGATCTCGCGATGCGCGGCCAGCGCCTTGCCCCGAAGATCCAGGCCGGCGCGTCCGACCCGGCGACGGTGCAGGAGTGGGAGCAGTTCCAGAAGGAGGTCGGCATCATGCAGCGCGAGCAGCAGCGCCGGATGCAGCTGGCGATGCGCGGCATCGACGCCCAGCAGCAGCGCAATCGCACCGCGCATCCGCGCCTCGTCGCGGCCTGCGGCGCCGAGCCGGTGCAGCCGGTGCGCCCGTCGGACGCGGTGCAGGGCCCCGAGTCGCTGGTGCTGCAGCACGGTGCCGACAAGGCGAACCTCGCTGGCGAGCGCGACACCCCCGACGCGAAGCGCGGCCGCTATGCGATCATGCGCGAGCGGGTGATCTACTTCGTCCAGTCGAAGCGCCGCCCGAGCGGGATGGGCTTCTCCAAGGCCGAGTACGACCTGCTCGTGGCACGGGGCGATGCGGTGAGCGATGCGGTGAAGGCGATGCAGCAGGCCGGGGTCTCGCTCTGACCCTGCCCCGCTGGACGCTCGGCGCGGTGGCGACGCTGGTCGCTGCCGCGCCGTTGTCGTCGCAGGCCCTCGCGGTGCGCACGCCCGACGGCTGGCGCACCTGGTGGCGTGCCGACTCGGCCCCGGTCGCGTGGCGCGCGGCGCATCCCGTCCTCGACTCGGCGGTGACCTGGCGCCGCGCGGCGCGCGGGCTCGACCTCGCCGAGGTCACGCTGCGCGGCGACGGCGAGGCGTGGCGCATCCGGCTGCTGCTCGCGCGCGTCGACCCGACCGCGGTCACGATGCGCGTCGTCGTACCGCCGGTGCGCGCCAACGGCTTCGCGGGACGCTGGTCCATCGACGACGCGCCGCGCGATGCGATCCTCGCCCTCAACGCCGGGCAGTTCACCGCGGGCCCCTGGGGCTGGCTGCTGCAGGAGGGGACGGTGCGGCAGGGGGCGGGCACCGGTGCGCTCGCCCCGGGTGTCGTCATCGCAACGGACGGTCGCGTGACGATCGTCCCGCGCGACTCGCTGCCCGCCGTGCGGGACGCCCGCGAGGGATTCCAGTCGTATCCGACGCTGCTCGAGGGCGACGGCGAGATTCCCCTGCCGCTTCGCCGTGCCGGCCTCGGCGTGAACCTCACGCATCGCGACAGCCGCCTGGCGTTCGGCGTGCTGCGCGACGGGCGCGTGCTGATCGCGCTGACGCGCTTCGAGGGGCTCGGCGGCGTGCTTGAGGCGGCCCCATTCGGCTTCACCACGCCGGAGATGGCGGCGATACTCGGCGGACTCGGCGCCCAGCGCGCGGTGCTGCTCGACGGCGGGCTGTCGGGACAGATGCTCGCTCGCGAGGGGCGGAGCGTGCGACGCTGGCGCGGGATGCGCGGCGTCGCGGCGGGGCTGGTCGTGACGCCCCGCACCGTGCGCTAGCCGGCGCGCACCGCCGAGCGCAGCGCGGTCTTCGCGGCGTCGTCGAGGAAGCTCGCCTCCACCGCGGCCAGCACGCACTGCTCGAGGCGGGCGAACGGCACGCCCTGCGACGCGAGCCAGCGGAACTCGTCGGTCAGCGTCGTCCCGAACATCGGCGGATCGTCGGAGTTGATGCTGACGTTGAGGCCGGCATCGAGCATCGCGAAGATCGGATGCCGCGCGTCGCGCGCGACGACCCCGGTGCAGTAGTTGCTCGTCGGGCAGACCTCGATCGGCAGCTGCCGGTCGACGAGCATCTCGACCAGCGCCCGATCCTCGAGACAGCGAATCCCGTGGCCGATCCGCTCGGCCCCCAGCACCTCGACCGCCCCGCGCACGCTCTCGGCACCGGCCCCCTCGCCCGCGTGCGCCACGACGCGCATCCCGGCCTCCCGCGCCACGCGGAACGCATCGGCGAACGGCTCGGGCGGGTGCCCCGCCTCGAGGCCGCCGAGGCCGAGGCCGAGGAAGAGCCCGCGCTCGAAGCCGGCGAGGGTGAAGTCCACCACGCGATGGGTCGACTGCGGGAAATTGCGCGCGATGTCGGGAATGAAGCGCACCTCGCCACCGGTGTCCCGCTGGCCGTCGCGCCGCCCCTCCTCGAGCGCCGCGAAGAGCTCGTCCCACGGCAGTTTCTCGACCAGCAGCGAGGCGCTCAGGAAGGCCTCGGTGTACAGCACGCGCTGCTCGGCCTGCGTCGCGTGGAACGCGACGGTCATCTCATAGAAGTCCTGCGGCGTCCGCATCGCGCGGCTGGCGGCGATGTAGACCTCGATGAAGTGAGCGAAGTCGCGGAACTGGTAGAAGGCGCGCCACGCCTCGGGCGAGTTGGCTGGCAGTTCGACCCGGTTGCGCTTCGCCATCGCCCAGATCGTGTCGGGATGCTGCGCCCCCTCGAGGTGGACGTGCAGCTCCACCTTCGGCATCGTGGCGAGGGCGCGGTCGAGATCGCGGTCGAGCGGCGTCACGTCACGGCGCCCCGATGGCGTACCGGGCGAGCACCGGGAAGTGATCGGTTGTCGTGGTCGCGTAGCCCGGGATGACGTCGTCGGCCCGGAAGGCTCGCGCGCTGCCGGCCAGATACGCTGCCATCGCCTCGTTGCTCACGAGATGGTGGTCGATGACATCACTGAAACCGACGGTGCTGCGGAGACCCGCCTGTGACAGCGCGAGGGTCGGCGCGCCGAATCTTTCGGGGTCGGCGAGGAAGTTCGCGTAGGGCGACGGCTGGCCGAGGCGGATCGACGTGTCGAGGTCGTCGTTGAAGTCGCCGAGGACGAAGACCTTCTGCGTCGGCCACGTGGCGCGCAGGTAGGCCTCCAGGGCCTGCGACGCCGTGGTGCGTCGCGCGTGGTCGTCGGCGGTGGTCCCCGCCTTGGCGTGGAGGACGATCACCACCACGTCCTCGGTCCCGCCGGGCAGCGTGATGCGGAAGCGGGCCTCGAGCGGCGGGCGACCGGCGAAGGCGTTGTCGTTCGCGGTGAGGATCACCTTCGCCCCGAGGAGCGCGGTGGTCGCCGTGCGCCAGACGAGGGCCAGCTTCTGCTCGCGATTGCCGAAGTCGGAGTACCACTGCGCCCCGCCCTGCACCTGTGCGTCGTTGGCGAGCAGGCCGGCGTATCCCGGGAGGGCGTTGACGAGCGCGGCGAACTGGTTCGCGTCGACCACTTCCTGCAGCGCCCAGAGATCCTGGTCGAGGCCGGCGATGGTGGCGGCGACGTTCTGCCGCTGCAACGTTTCGTTGGTGGGACCGTTCCCCGCGTCACCGAACCACTCGACATTCCACGTGGCCACGTCCAGCAGGGTGGCCGAGCCCTGGCCGGTCGGGAAGGTCGGGGGCGGCGAGGGCGGCGGGGGGGCGGTGGTGCCGGCGTCATCGCCGCCGCCGCAGGCCGCGGCCGCGAGGGTCAGGGCGAGCACCGCAAGGCGCGTCAGGGCAAGAGCTTGCATGGCGCCAAAGATAGGCGGATCGGGGGCATCCCACGGCCCGGATTTCTTGACTCCGCCTCGGCGGCGCAATATCCTTGTCCCCGTCGCGGGGAGCATCCCCGTGCCGGACCGGGTCCATAGCTCAGCTGGATAGAGCGCTTGCCTCCGGCGCAAGAGGTCGGGGGTTCGAATCCCTCTGGGCCCATGAAACACACGATGTGAGATCAGAGATCAGAGATCCGAGAGCGGAGAGGCCACGGCCTCCCGCTCTCGTGTCGTTTGTACGAGTCGTGAGTCGTGAGTCGTGGGTCGAGAGAGGTCTGCCGTCATCCCGAGCTTCCATCCGTCATCCCGAGCGGAGCGAGGGATCTCGGCGCGAGTCATCCGCCGTGATCGGGATTTCCCGAAACCGAATTCATTGAACGCGCGTATCTGCCGCCACACCTCTCCCTGGAGCGGACAGCACCGTGGATACCGCGTTCTACTCGCTGGGCTACTTCGCGATCGCCTCGCTCGGCTTCCTTGCCTTCCGCCCGTTCGACAAGAAGCTGGCCTACCGCTTCGGCCTGCTGTTCGTCAGTTACCTGGTGCTGGATGACTTCATCACCGGGCTGCCGAACACGTTCGACGTGCTCGACCTGAATCCGGCACGATGGAATTGGGCCGGCAAGGTCTACTCCCTGGGGTTTGCCGCGGCGGTGATCGCGCTGTTCGGCCTGAATGTCAGGGCGACCGGGCTGATCCTGCCCCAGCGCAACGTCAGGGTGGGTGCGCTTGCCCTCATCCCGTTGGTGCTGATGGGTGTGGTCCTGGCGATGATCCATCAGCCTCCGCCGCCGTCAGGCGAGACCATCGCCTTCCAGTTGCTGATGCCCGGCTTGTCCGAGGAACTCGCGTTCCGCGGCGTGGCTCCAGCCCTCCTGCTGGGGCTCCTCCGCAATCAGGACCCTCCAGAGCGGACGCCGTGGATCGCCGTCCTCATCGCGGCCATTCCATTCGGCGTCGTTCACGGATTGTCCTATTCGGACGGCGCCTTTGCATTCGAACTGGGCCAGGGACTGTGGACGGCGAGTGGGGGCATCATCTATGGCTGGCTCCGATTCAGCACCGGGAGCCTGCTCTACCCGCTGCTCGCGCACAGCCTGACGAATGTGGCGTTCGCCCTGACACCGCTGATGCTGGGCTGAGTCAGATGAGTCGTGAGTCGGGAGTCGGGAGAGCGCCTTCCGCCTTCCGCCTTCCGCCTTCCGCCTTCCGCCCTTCACCCTTCACCCTTCACCCTACACCCTTCACCGTTTCCCCAACGCACGTCCGTCCCCACAGCTCCGCGAACGCGTTCTGGTTCGAGACGCCCTCGACTAAGACCGCGAACTTCGACTG
>DASTAN010000039.1:0-19203 GCA_035712665.1 Gemmatimonadales bacterium | reverse complement strand
AAGCCGTCCGCTGTCGGGAAGCACGGTCCCGGCCACGAGGGCGCAGGGGACCTGTCGCGACACGGCCTGGGCGACGAGTTCCGGCCAGACGTCGAGCTTGGCGAAGACCAGGAGGTCAGGGCGCAGCGCGGCGAGCACGGCGCTGGTGTCGGCGACGCAATCGTACGGCAGGTAGTCCGTGACGTCGGCGCCCACCGACTGCGCGAAGCGCTCGGCCGATGGCGAGAAATGCGTGTACGCCACCTGGAGGTCGGGACGCAGCGCCCGAAGGGCGCGGAGCACGCTGCGGGCCTGCTGTCCCTCGCCGACCGACGGCGCGTGGCACCACACCAACGGCCGGGTCGGGTCGCGGTGCGCCGCCGCCCACGTGGCGAGTCGTGCGGGGGCACCGAGACGCGCGGCGTGCGCCTGTCGCTGCCGGGGATCGCGCAGCGCGATCGGCACGAGCGGGACCGCCAGGTTCGCCAGCGCGCGGTAGAGGAACGACGTCACGGCTGAACGATGCCGAGTCGCGCGATGGGAGGCAACCTTGCGACCGGGTCAGGGGTATCGTATCGTGCAGGTGAAGTTCCGCCCGATGTTCCACTCTATCGAAGGAGGTGATCCCTTGCCTAGTAGTCACGGTAGCAACGCCAGCTCGACCCGGGCAAACGGCCGCCTCGGTGGCAGCCGCTAGGGAGTAGCATCCGCCCGGCTCCAGCGCCGAGACGTCCGTTCTCGAGCTGGCCGTGCTCCTCGCGCCGTCCGGTCCCTCACGGGTCGGACGGCGCGGTTCGTTTCACCCCCGCAACACGCGTCGGCCGGCCGTTGCTAGCTTCCACGGATGGCTGCCTCGTCCGGATACTGGGCCCTGAGCCGGAGCCCGCGCTACACGATCCTCTTCGCGGTGCCGCTGCTCCTCGCCTACGAGGTGCTGGCGTGGCTCATCGCCCCCGCCGCGGGCGGGGTGCGCAACGGGGCCGATGTCATCCTCAAGTCGCTGTTCGTGTCGCTCGGCGGGACGCGCGGGCTGATGGTCTTCAGCGCGGTGCTGCTGGTCGCGGGGCTGGTCGTGGTGGGGCGCGACTGGCGCCGGCATCCCGGGCCGCTCAAGCCGCGGGTCTTCGGCGGGATGCTGCTGGAGTCGGCGGTGCTGGCGGCCCTTGTCGGCATCGTGGTCGGCCGCCTCACCAACACGCTGCTGCAGTCGCTCGCCGCCGGGCAATCGAGCGCCTTCGACATCCCGACGCAACTGATGATCTCGCTGGGTGCCGGGATCTACGAGGAGCTGCTCTTCCGCGTGATCCTGGTGGGATCGCTGGCCGCGCTGGGCACCCGCGTGCTGGGCTGGGGTGCGCGTACCGCCGGGGTGGTGGCGTGCGTGGTCGGGGCGCTGCTCTTCTCGGCCTTCCACTACGTCGGCCCGTTCGGCGACCCGCTCGAACTCGGATCCTTCACCTTCCGCGCGATCGCGGGGGTGACCTTCAGTGCGCTCTACCTGACCCGCGGCTTCGGCATCGCCGCGTGGACGCATGCGCTGTACGATGTGTATGTGACGCTTGGCTGATGCCGAGAGCGGAGATCAGAGATCAGAGATCGGAGGAGGCGCCCTCGGGTCTCCGATCTCTGATCGCCCCTCTCGCGCAGCATCAGCGCCGCTTTGCGGCGATGATGCTGTCGAGAATCGGCCGGAACACCGCCGCGGGCTGGGCCCCCACCAGCAGGCCGCCCTCGATGTAGAAGGTCGGGGTGCTGCGGGCTCCCGACCGGACGGCGCCCTCGGCATCGGCGCGGATCATCGCGCGGGTCTCGCCCGACTCGAGGCACTGCAGCATCCGGCCGCGGTTGAGACCGAGGGAGGCGATCGAGGCGACGAAGTAGCCGCCGGCATCGGGGAGCTTCTCCCACTCCGGCTGGGTCGCGAAGATCTTGTCGTGCGCCGGCCAGAACTTCCCCTGCTTCGCCGCGCAGGCCGCGAATTCGGAGGCGGCGAGGGCGTTCGGGTGGATCTGGGTCAGCGGATAGTGGATGAAGACCCAGCGGACCTTGCCGGTGGCGATGTATTCCTTCTCGATCGCCGGGAAGGTCTCGAGGGCGAACCGGCGGCAGAACGGGCACTGGAAGTCGCTCATCTCGTAGACCGTCACGGGGGCGGTCGGCGACCCCTTCGCCCGTGGGGCAAGGTCGGCCTGCTGGGCCGCGAGCGGGGCGGTCGCCACCACGAGCGCCAGCGGCGCAAGGTATCTTGAAAGGATCATGCGGAAAGCTACCGTCCTCCTCGGAGCGCTCCAACTCCTGCTCGTCGCCCCGGCGGCGGCGCAGGATGCCGTCACCCGCCTCTTCCCGGCGCGGCCCACCGGCTACGTCACCGATGTCGCCAACGTCCTCGACGACGCGACCGAGGCGCGGATCACCGCACGGCTCAAGGCGCTCGACGACTCGACCGGCGGCCAGCTGGCCGTGGTCACGCTCCCGACCATCGGTGACCAGGCGGCTGGCGACGTGGCCCTCGCCATCGGGCGCGCCTGGGGTGTCGGTCGCGCCGGGGCGATCGGCGAGCGGCGCAACACCGGGGCGGTCTTCCTCCTGGTGCCGCGCAGCGAGGGGGCCCGCGGCGCGGTGGAGATCCGCACCGCCGGCGGCGTCGAAGGGTTCCTCACCGATGCGCGGAGCGGCCAGATCCTCGACGTGATCCTGCCGCAGCTTCGCGAGGGCGACTACGGCGGGGCAGTCGAGCGCGGCGCCAACCTCATCGCCGACGTGATGGCCGGGGGCCTTGGCCCCGACACCGCCGGTGCTGCCCGGGAGGGCGGGGGCGACGGCTTCCCGAAGTCGCTCCTGCTCTTCCTGATCATCGTCATCGTCTTCGCCATCCTCGTCGCCGCCTCGTCGGGCGGGCGGGGCACCGGGGGCGGTGGGGGCTTCACCTCCGGGCGCGGACGGCGCACGCGCTACCGTCCCCACGTCGTCATCGGCGGGGGCGGGTTCGGCGGCGGGAGCTTCGGTGGCGGCGGCTTCGGTGGGGGCGGCTTCGGCGGGTTCGGGGGTGGCGGCGGCTTCAGCGGCGGTGGTGCCGGAAGGGGATTCTGAGATGCAGCAGCACGAACGACTCGCCGAGGCGCTCGCCGAACTGGTGGACCGCCTGCGGACCGCACCGGGCCTGACCGGCTCGGCCGTCCTCTATGGCTCGGCCGCGCGCGGTGACTGGGATCCCGAGCGATCGGACGTGAACCTCCTCCTGGTCGTCGACGATGTCGGGGCGGAGGCGCTGGTGCGCCTCGCCCCGGCCTTCGCGGCGTGGCACGAGGCGGGGTTCACGCCGCCGTTGCTGATCGGGCGGAGCGAGTGGCAGCGGGCCACCGACGTCTTCCCGATCGAGCTGTCGGACATGCAGCTCAGCTACCAGCTGCTCTGGGGCGACGACCCGATCGCGGCACTTCGCGTCGAGCCCGCCGACCTCCGGCGCGCGCTCGAAGCGTCGCTTCGCGGCAAGCTGCTGCGGCTCCGGCAGGCCTACGTCCGCTTTCACGACAACCCGATCACCCTCGGCGGCTTCGCGATCGCGTCGATCTCGGAGTTCCTCGTCCTGCTGCGCACGACCGCGCAGCTGATCGGGCGCGGCGACGCGATCGCCCCGGATGCCGCGATCCGCGCGATGGCCCCCGAGCTCGGCCCCGACGCCGCGGCCGTGACCGCCATCGTCGCGCATCGCCGCGATGGCGAGTGGAGCTGCCCGCCCGACCTCTTCGCCCGTTATCTCGATGCCGTGCGGCGCGTCGTCGCCGTCGTTGACCACCTCCACGCTGGAGATCGCTGATGCTTCGTTCGATGCGACGTGCCCTGCCGTTCCTTGCCCTGACGCTCGCGGCCTCGGGCTGCGGCTACAACACGCTGCAGGGGCTCGACGAGCAGGTGAACAAGGCGAAGGCGCAGATCGCCACGCAGCTGCAGCGGCGTGCCGACCTGGTGCCCAATCTCGTCGAGACGGTGAAGGGCGTCGCCGCGCAGGAGAGCACCGTCTACATCGGCGTCGCGGAGGCGCGTTCGCGACTCAGCGCGGCGGTGTCGTCGGGGAACCTCCAGGAGATGGCGCAGGCCAATGCCGCGCTCACCGCGCCGCTCTCGCGGCTGATCGCGGTGGCCGAGGCGTATCCGGAGCTCAAGAGCAACGCGAACTTCACGCAGCTGCAGGACCAGCTCGAGGGAACGGAGAATCGGATCGCCGTCGCGCGGCAGGACTACAACACCGCCGTCGAGTCGTTCAACTCGTCGATCCGGAAGTTTCCGACCAACCTGACCGCGAAGATGTTCGGGCTCGGCTCCCCGCGCGAGTACTTCGAGGCGGATGCGGCCGCGGCGGAGGCGCCGAAGGTGAAGTTCTGAGGGCCACGGGCCACGGGCCATGAGCCATGGGCCGTGAGCCATGAGGCTCAAGGCTCAAGGCTCAAGGCTCAAGGCCCCTTTGGAAACAGATTCTCCGGCTTCACCACCTGCGCCCCGGCAATGCTGTCGGGGTGCTCGGCGTCTGCCCACCTGCCGTGCGGCGTCCCGGGCTGCCCAAGGGCGGTCCAGAGCGCCTCGGCCTTGGTCGGCATATAAGGTGCCACCATCACGGCGAGGCGGAGCAGGGCGCGGCAGAGGGCGCCGAGCGCAGTGTCGAGCGCGGCATCGTCCCCCGCCTTCGCGAGCGACCAGGGGGCGGCTGTCGTGATGTAGCCGTTCGCCTCGGTGACGAGTGCCACCGTCTGCTGCGCCGCGCCCTTGAGGTCGATGGCGTCCATCGCCGCGGCGCACTCGCGCACGGCAGCCACGCCGGCCGCCTCGAGTGTGGTGTCCTGGCCGGCGTCGGGCACGACGCCCGCGCGGTACTTCTCGACCATCGCCGTCACCCGCGAGGCGAGGTTGCCGAGGCCGTTGGCGAGCTCGCTCTCATAGACCGCGTCGAAGCGCTCGAAGGTGAAGTCGCCATCATTGGCGAACCCGACCTCGCGGAGCAGGAACCAGCGCAGCGCATCGGGGCCGTGGCGCCCGGCGGCCTCGGCGATGGTCACCGACGTGCCCTCCGACTTGCTGACCTTGGCGCCGCCCCACTGCACGTAGCCGTGCGCCCACACCATTCGCGGCAGCGGCAGCTCGGCGGCCAGCAGCATCGCCGGCCAGATGATGCAGTGAAAGCGGGTGATCCCCTTGCCGACGACGTGCACGTCGGCTGGCCAGATCGCATCCCACCCCGCGTTCGGGTAGCCCGTGGCGCTCAGGTAGTTGATCAGCGCGTCGAACCAGACGTACACCGTCTCGTCGTCGGTGCCGGGGAAGGGAATCCCCCATGGCAGCCGCGAGCGCGAGATCGAGATGTCCTGCAGCCCCTCGCGGAGCACGGCGAGGATCTCGTTGCGCCGGATCGCCGGCTCGACACGGAAGGCGTCGTTCGCCTCCACCAGCGCCAGCACCGCATCGCGCCAGGCACTCAGCCGGAAGAAGGTGTTGCGCTCCTTCGTCGGCACGAGCTCGCGGGTCGGGTGCTCGGGGCAACGGCCCTCGACGAGCTGCCCCTCGGCCTTGAACTCCTCGCAGCCGACGCAGTAGAGCCCCTCGTACTCGCCCTCGTAGAGGTGCTCGGGATGCCGCGCGCGGATCCGCTCGAGGAGCGCGCGCACGCCGGTCGCGTGACGCGGCTCGGTGGTGCGCATCCAGTCGTCGTGCGAGCAGAGCAGGTCGCGCCACGTCCCCTCGAAGCGCGTCGAGATCTCGTCGACCCACGCCTGCGGCGCCATCCCGGCCGCCTGCGCGGTCTGGAAGACCTTCTGGCCGTGCTCGTCCATCCCCATCATGAACCGCACCGGCTCGCCGCGCAGGCGATGCCAGCGGGCGATGGCGTCGGCGCCCACCTTCTCGAGCGCGTGGCCGAGGTGCGGGTCGCCGTTGGCATAGTCGATCGCGGTGGTGATGTAGAACGGCTTGCTCACGCCGACGGTCCGGATGATGGTCCACGCGGCCGCGGTGGCCGTCGCGGCGCACCGGGCGGGCGACCCGGCCGCTCGGCCGGGGTCGCCGGTTGATCGGGCAGCGGCCCCAGTGCCGATGCCTGCTCCACTTCGTCGCGCAGGTCGAGGAGGCCGACCGTGCGCGGGCCCTGCTCGTCGGAGCGGAGGAAGACCCGCTCACGGAAGATGTCCACTGCGACCACCCGCTCGAGGCCGCGCAGCGTGCGGATCGTCTTCCCCTCCTTCGGGAAGCGCTTCCGCGCCGCGACGTAGAACTCGTGCTCGTACTTGAGGCAGCAGAGGAGCCGCCCGCACCCGCCCGAGATCTGCTGGGGGTTGAGCGACAGCCGCTGGTCCTTCGCGAGCGCGAGGTTCACCGGACTGGGCTCGGTGAGCCAGGTGCTGCAGCAGAACTCGCGGCCGCAGCGCCCGACGCCGCCGAGTCGGGCGGCTTCCTCGCGCACGCCGATCTGCCGGAGCTCGATTCGGGCGCGGAAGTGCCCGGCCAGCTCGCGCACCAGGGCCCGGAAGTCGACGCGCTTCTCGGCGGTGAAGTACACCGTGAGGCGCTGCTTGTCCCACTGCCACTCGGCGTCGCTGATCCGCATCGCGAGCCCGTGGATGCCGGCGCGCCGCGCCACCTCGCGGCGCACCTCGTCCTCGGTGCGGCGGAGCGTCTCGTGCTGCACGACCTCGGCCGGCGAGGCGCGCCGCACCACGGTCGCCCGTGCCGCCGGTTCCGCCGGCGCCGCGTCGTCCGACGCGGTCGGGGCATCGTCCGGGCCGCAGCTGCCGGTGTCGCACCCGCCGCACTTCTTCGCGGCGAGGTCGCCGATCGTGTTGACGCGACCAAAGTCGAGACCCCGCTCGACCGCGACGAGCACCGGCTCGTTCAGGCGCAGCGGGGCCTCGGTGTCGTCCCAGTCGAACATGCCGCGGCGGTTGCCCTTGAAGCGGACCTCGACGGTCTGCATCACGCCTCGGTGTAGGCGCCCATCGCCGCGAACTTGTCGTGCCGGCGCTTGATGAGGCGGTCGCCCTTCAGCTTCCGGAGCTCGCCGAGGTGCTTGAGAAGTGCCGCGCGGAGCGTCTCGCCGGTGGTGTCGGGATCGAAGTGCGCCCCGCCCACCGGCTCGTCGAGCACCTCGTCCACCAGTCCGAGCTTGACGAGGTCATTCGCCGTGAGCTTGAGCGCCTCGGCCGCGCGCGCGCGCTGGGACGCGTCCTTCCAGAGGATCGCGGCGCACCCCTCGGGCGAGATCACCGAGTAGACCGAGTTCTCGAACATCAGGATCCGGTCGGCGACGCCGAGCGCCAGCGCGCCGCCGGAGCCGCCCTCGCCGATGACGACGGCGATGATCGGTACCGGCAGCACCGACATCTCGAGGATGTTGCGCGCGAGCGCCTCGGACTGGCCGCGCTCCTCGGCGCCGAGGCCGGGGAACGCGCCGGGGGTGTCGATCAGCGTGATGATCGGCGCGCCGAAGCGCGCGGCCATCTGCATCAGGCGGAGCGCCTTGCGGTAGCCCTCGGGGTGCGGCATCCCGAAGTTGCGCTTCAGGTTGTCCTTGGTGTCGCGGCCCTTTTGGTGGCCGATCACCATCACCGAGGTGCCGCCGAGGCGGGCCCACCCGCCGACGATCGCGGGGTCGTCGCGGAAGAGGCGGTCGCCGTGCAGCTCGATGAAGTCGGTGAAGATCGTCGAGAGGTAGTCGAGGGTGTACGGCCGGCGCGGGTGGCGCGCGACCATCACCCGCTGCATCGGCTCGAGGCCGGCGTAGATCTCGGCCCGCTTGGTCTCGAGCTTCGCCTGCAGCGCCGAGAGTTCGCTGGCCACGTCGATGCCGCGCTCGTCGCCGACGCGCTTCAGCTCGTCGATCTGGCGGTCGAGCTCCACCAGCGGCTTCTCGAACTCCAGAGGATACGCAATCGCCATCCGGTCACCCCGCTCGCACGAACGTCACGGCGTCGCCGCCGAAGAGATCCTTGAGCGCGCGGACGACGTCGTCCTGCGGCTCGACCCGGAGCCGGCGCGACCTGAGCCGCACCGCCACCCCGTTGCCATCCGACCAGTCAATATAGAGCGGCGCCGGGCCCGGGTGGGCCGCCGCGATCCGGGCCGCCGCACGGGCTGCTTCCGGCGGCGGGGCACTCGGGGCGGCCCAGCGAATCGCGACCCCGAGCTGCCCGGCCGCCTCGAGCTCCAGCAGCGGGCGCGCCCCCTCGATGATGAACGGCGCCACCTCCTCGCCGCGGTCCCGGGCCGAGTAGCCGCCGCTCAGGAGCATCGCGGCGTCCACCTGGATCGCCTGGTTGAGCTTCGCCCACGCCTCGGGGAAGACGATCGCCTCGGCCGTGCCGTGGAAGTCCTCGAGGACGAGCCGCGCGTACTCCTTCCCGGTCTTCTTCGAGATCTGCCGCTTCACCGCGGTGATCACCGTCGCGATCGCGACCTGGTGCTCGCTCCACTCGCCGAGGGTCGCGGTGGTGCGGGTGCCGAAGAGCTCGACCAGCGGACGGAAGCGCTCGAGCGGGTGGCCGGAGATGAAGAAGCCGATGATCTCCTTCTCCTTCGCGAGCCGCTCGGCCTCGGTCCAGACGGGGACATCGGGCAGCGTCGGCTTCACCGGCTCGGCCACCGTCGCGTCGCCGAAGAGCGAGGCCTGGCCCGCGGCGGCCTCCTCCTGCAGCAGCTGCGCCTCGCCGAGCGCCTGGTCGAGCGCCGCGACGAGCTGCGCGCGATGCCCGCCGAGCGAGTCGCAGGCGCCCGCGGCGACGAGCGACTCGATGACGCGCTTGTTGGCGAGGCGGGTGTCGATGCGCCGCACGAAGTCGAAGAGGTCGGCGAAGCGGCCCTCGGTGCGGGCCGCGAGGATCGACTCGATCGCGCCGGCGCCGACGTTGCGCACCGCGCCGAGGCCGAAGCGGATGCGCCGCTCGCCGGTCGCGGTGAACTTGAAGCCCGACTCGTGCACGTCGGGCGGGAGCACCTCGATGCCGAGCTCGCGCGCCTCGTTGATGTACTGCACGACCTTGTCGGTCGAGCCGATTTCCGACGAGAGCAGCGCGGCCATGAACTCGGCCGGGTAGTGCGCCTTGAGCCACGCGGTCTGGTACGACAGCACCGAGTAGGCGACCGAGTGCGACTTGTTGAAGCCGTAGCGGCCGAAGGTCTCGATCTGCCCGGCAAGCTCGTCCACCAGCTTCCGCGGGTGGCCCTGCGCCATCGCGCGCTCGGTGAACTTGCCGAGCTCCTTGCGGATCAGCTCCGCGTCCTTCTTGCCGACCGCCTTGCGGAGCACGTCGGCTTCGGCGAGCGAGAAGCCCGCGAGCACGTTCGCGATCCGCATCACCTGCTCCTGGTAGGTGATGACGCCGTAGGTCGGCTCGAGCACTTCCTCGAGCGAGGGATGCGGGTACGAGACCGGCTCGAGGCCGAGCTTCCGCTTGATGAAGACGGTGTGCATCCCCGCGTCGAGCGGACCCGGGCGGAGCAGCGCGTTCGAGGCGACGAGGTCGTCGAAACGGTCGCACTTCATCGCACGGAGCGTCTCGGTGGCCAGCGGCGACTCGAACTGGAAGACGCCGGCGGTGCGCCCGCGACGGAGCAGCTCGTAGACCGCCGGATCGTCGAAGGGCAGGGCATCGACGTCGATCCGCTCGCCGGTGCGCGCCGCGATCATCTGCACGGCATCGTGGATGACCGTGAGCGTCTTGAGGCCGAGCATGTCCATCTTGAGCATGCCGACCTTCTCGAGGGCGCCCATCTCGTACTGGCAGATGATGCTGTCCTCGCCGTTCGCCCCCGCGCCCGACCCCTTGGTCGGCGCCGTGCAGACCGGGACGTAGTCCGCGAGCGGCCCCGGCGCGATGACGACGCCGGCCGCGTGCACCGAGGCGTGGCGCGAGAGCCCCTCGATCCGCGACGCGAACTGGAAGACGCGGCGGTAGGTCTCGTTGTCGCGGAGCGCGACGCGGAGCTCGTCGATCTTCTGGCCGGCCTCCTCGATCGTCATCGAGAACGCGGGGCCCGACGGGATCAGCTTGGTGAGCTTGTCGGCCTCGCCCGGCGGGACCTTGAGCGTGCGCGCGACGTCCTTCACCGCGGCGCGTGCCTTCATCGTCCCGAAGGTGATGATCTGCCCGACCGAGTCGCGGCCGTACCGCTCGCGCACGTACTCGATCACCTCGCCGCGGCGCTCGAAGCAGAAGTCGACGTCGATGTCCGGCATCGAGACGCGTTCCGGGTTCAGGAAGCGCTCGAAGAGGAGGTCGAACCTGAGCGGGCAGACGTTGGTGATCCCGAGCGCGTACGCGACCAGCGAGCCCGCGGCCGAGCCGCGGCCCGGGCCGACGGGGATGCCGCGATCGCGCGCCGCCTGGATGAAGTCGGCGGTGATCAGGAAGTAGCCGGCGTAGCCCGCCTGGTTGATGACGCCGAGCTCGTAGTCGAGCCGCTCGAGGACCGCGGCGGGGAGCGGCGTGCCGTAGCGCGCCTCCGCGCCGCGCGTCGCGAGGTCGAGGAGCAGCGCCTCGTCGGTGTCGTACGTCGCGGGCCTGGGGAACTGCGGCACGAAGTAGCGCTTCTCGAAGTCGAACTCGCAGAGGTCGGCGACCTCCTGGGTGCGATCGATCGACTCGAGCGCGTCGGGGAAGAGCGCGCGCATCTCGGCCTCGCTCTTCACGTACGACTCGCTGCCGGTGAAGCGGAAGCGCTTCGGGTCGTCGAGGTCCGCGCCGGTGCCGATCGCGAGGAGCACGTCGTGCGCCTCGGCGTCGGCGCGCGTCAGGTAGTGCGCGTCGTTGGTCGCGACGACGGGAATGCCGAGGTCGCGGCCCAGCTCGAGCATCCCGCGCTTGACCAGCTCCTCCTCGGGGATGCCGTGATCCTGGATCTCGAGGAAGAAGCGCCCGGGGAACTGCTCGGCGAACCAGAGCGCCGCCTCGCGGGCCTTGTCGTAGCGGTCCTGGCGCAGGTACAGCGCGACCTCGCCCGAGAGGCAGGCCGCGAGCACCACGACCCCGTCGGCGTGCGCGGCGAGGACCTCCTTGTCGATGCGCGGCCGGCGGTAGAAGCCCTCCGTGTAGCCGATCGAGCTGAGCTTGATGAGGTTCCTGTAGCCCTGCCGGTTCGCGGCGAGCAGCACGAGGTGCGAGTACTGCGCGGGCGCCCAGCTCGGCTTCGCCTGCGCCTGGCGCGGGCCGAAGGCGAGGTACGCCTCGAAGCCGAGGATCGGGCGGATCCCCTGCTTCTTCGATTCCTCGTAGAACGACCACGCCGCGTGCATGTTGCCGTGGTCGGTGACCGCGAGCGAGTCCATCCCCATCGCCTTGACGTGCGCCACGAGCTCCGGGATCCGGTTCGCGCCGTCGAGCAGCGAGTATTCGCTGTGGGTGTGGAGATGGACGAAGGCCACCGCTCAGCGCTCCCGGCGCGCGAGCTCGGCGAGGACGGCCTCGAGGCCGACGCCGCGCGCCTCGAGCAGCACCAGCAGGTGGAAGAGGAGGTCGGCCGCTTCCGAGGCCAGCCGCTCGTCGCTTTCGGCGTGCGCGGCCACGACGGTCTCGATCGCCTCCTCGCCGACCTTCTGCGAGATCTTCGCGAGCCCGCGTTCGAAGAGGGAGGTCGTGTACGATTCCGGTGGGCGGGTCCGGGCCCGCTCGGCCACGATCCGGGCGAGGCGCGTGAGGAGGTGCGCCCCCGGATCGTCTCCCTCGCTCGTGGATCCATCCGGGGCCACCGCGCGGTAGAAGCAGGTAGGGGCCCCGGTGTGGCAGGCGGGCCCGGTCTGCTCGACGCGATAAAGGACGGTGTCGCCGTCGCAGTCGAGGCGGATCTCGCGGACCCGCTGCCGGTGGCCGCTCGACTCGCCCTTCCGCCAGAGCTGCTGCCGGGACCGCGAGTAGTAGTGGGCCTCGCCCGTCGCGAGGGTCTGGGCGAGGGCCTCGCGGTTGGCCCAGGCCACCATCAGGAGGGCCCCGGACCGGGCCTCCTGGGCCACCACGGGGACCAGCCCGGCGGGGTCGAAGCGGAGCGTATCGAGCCAGGAATTCTGCGTCACCGGGGAATGCTATCCCGGTCGATCAAGATTGTCAAAAGTCGTTGTGCCGCATAACTTTACAGGATTCCGGCCAACGCCGTCTCCTTGGGGGTCCGATGGTGCAGTCGCGTGGTCAATTGGTGGCGCTTCTGGCGGTCGCGGGCGCGGCGTGCGGCGGGGACAGTACCGGCCCCACCACGATCGTGCCGCTCTGCCCGACCCCGACCGTGGTCGATCTCGAGGTCCGCACCACCCGCGTGATCGACGCTCGGCGCGAAAGCAGCTGCCTCCAGCTCGCGGCCGGGACCGCGGATCGCGAATACCTCGTCGTCACCTACTCGGCGGCGGGGCAGGAGACCGACCCCGGCATCAGCGGCGGCTTCACCGTGACCACCGAGCGGACCGCCACGGCCAGCGCCGGGGCGAGCACCGCCCGCGAGGCGGCGGCCGCGCTGTTGCCGCTCCCCGGCGGGCTGGGCGCGACCCAGGTCCCCGGCGGCCTCCCGGCCGACTTCCATCGCCGCCTGCGGCTCGGCGAGCGCGACCTCGCCCGCTCGGGGGCGATCGGTCTCCAGTCCTCGGCGCTGGCGATGGTGCGGGATGTCCCCGTCTTCGGCGACAAGGACACCTTCAACGTCTGCCGCACCACGGCGTGCAGCGGCTTCAACCGCGTGGGCGCGACGGTCCGGTTCGTCGGTCGCCACGGGGTGATCTATCTCGACGACCAGATGCCCGCCGGGGCCGATGCCCTCACGCAGGGCGACCTCGACCAGCTCGGCGAGCTGTTCGACGACCACCTCTATCCGCTCGACACGACCGCCTTCGGCCAGGCGAGCGACATCGACGGCGACCAGCGCGTGGGGATCCTGATCACCGACGCGGTGAACGACCTGACGCCCGACTGTCGGGACGGTCGCATCGTCGGCTACTTCTTCGGTGGCGACCTGCTGCAGAACTACCCCGGCACCAACCGCCGCGAGGTCTTCTACGCGCTGGCGCCGAAGCCGGCCACGGCGAACTGCAACGCCGTCACCCGCAGCTCGGCGATGCGGCTCCTGCCGCCGGTGCTGATCCACGAGCTGCAGCACATGATCTCGTTCAACGAGCACGTGCTGAAGCGGAGCGGGCGCGACGAGACGCTCTGGGTGAACGAGGGACTGTCGCACATCGCGGAGGAGCTGGGCCAGCGCCAGATCCCGGACGCGCGCTGCCCGTTCTCGCCGACCTGCTTCTCGCAGTTCGCGAGCGGCAACCTCAGCAACGCGTACCAGTACCTGATCAATCCCGAGGGGACGCACCTCATCGCGCCGGCGGACGGCAGCGGGGCGCTCTCGGAACGCGGCGCGGCGTGGCTCTTCCTGCGCTGGCTCGCGGACCACACCACCGGGACGGATCTTGGCACGGCGACGACGCGCGCGCTGGTGCAGACCGCGAACACCGGCGACGCCAACGTCGCGGCGGTGGGCGGCGCCAGCTTCGCCACGCTGCTCGCCGACTGGCACTTCGCGAACTGGCTCGATGACCTCCCGGGCTTCCCCGCGACGGGCCGGCTCCACTATCGCACCTGGAACTTCCGCGATGTGTACCGCCGGAACTCGCCGCAGGTCTTCGAACGGCCGTACCCGCTCATTCCGGACAGCACCAACGGGGCGTCGAATCGCGCCGGCACGCTGCGCGCCGGCAGCGCGCGCTACACGCGCGTCGTGGTGCCGGCTGGGGGCACGGGCGTGACGGTGCGCGTCTCGGGGTCGACCGGCTCGACGCGGATCCCCGACGTGCTCGAGGCGCGGATGGGCGTGGTCCGCATCCGGTGAGGTCCGGCGCCGTCCTCGCGCTGCTGGCGGCGCTCCTCGGAGGCACCGCGACGGGACACGCGCAGGCCGCGCCGCCGGTGCCGCTGTTGCCGAATCTCCCCGCGTCGGTGCGGGCCGCCGGGATGGCCGGCGCGTCGGTCGCGATGCCCGGCTACGCCGCCGTGGTGTTCGACAATCCGTCGGCGATCGGGCCGATTCGTGCCCTGTCGCTCGAGGCGGCCTACGCCGATCTCCCCGGCGACCGCTGGTACACGACCGGCGCGGCGGCGGTGCGAGCCGGCCCGGCCGCCCTCGGCGGCGGCTACCGCTACCTGCGGTTCCAGGACGAGGCCTCGCCGGTTCGGGACAACCTGCAGTGGGTCGGCGCCGGGGTCTGGCGCCTGTCGGGGGTGAATCTCGGGGCCTCGGCGAAGTACGTCTCGGTCGAGGATTCGAGCGGCACCGTCTATCGCACCCTGACGCAGGATGCGGGCGTGACGCTCGCCTTCTTCGACATCGCCGCGATCGGGCTCGCCTTCCAGAACCTGGGTCGCACGCCGCTCACCGGCGAGCGCCTCGAGCTGCCGTCGCGGACGCACCTCGGCTTCTCGCTCAACCTCGTCGACACCTACTCGACCGGACGCCTGCTTGCGACGTTCGAGACGATCTGGACCGACGGCGCCGCGCGGCGCACCCTCCTCGGCCTCGAGGGGGGCGCAGTGCTCAAGGGGGTCGGCCTCATCGCGCGCATCGGGCACGGGGCACAGCCCGAGGCGAGCGACGGCGGGAAGACGACCTACGGCGCCTCGATCGTGCTCTCGCGTGCGCGCCTCGACTATGCGTACCAGCCGCGAAGCGCGGTCGGTCGCGACGTGCACCTGGTCGGGATCCGCTGGACCCCGTGACGACCCGCCGCCCTTCCTCTCGCCGGAGACGCCGCCGCATGGGCCTCCTCATCGCCGCTGCCCTGCTCCTTGGTGGCTACGCCACGGCCTACGTGGCGAGCGAGGACGTCCGCTACGTCACGCGTGCCGGGATCGAGGAGACGAAGATCCTCACCGCGCGCGTGCCGATGGTGGCGCTGCTGCGCGACAGTGCCACGTCGCCGGAGCTGCGCGCCGCGGCGGGGCTCGTCGTCGCCGCGCGCGACTACGCCCGGCAGCTCGGGCTCGATGCCGGCGAGACCTACACCACCTTCAGTCGCGTCGAGCGCGACACGCTGCTGCTGGTGCTCACCGCCTCGCCGCCGACCTGCCTCTGTCCCGTGACGTGGTCGTTCCCGATCGTCGGCCGGATCCCGTACAAGGGATACTTCGACTTCGCGAAGGCGGAGGCCGCGGCGCGCGGGTTTCGCGACGACGGCTACGACGTGAACCTGCGTCCCTCCGCCGCCTTCTCGACGCTGGGGTGGTTCAACGACCCGCTCCTCTCGACCGCGATCGATCGCGATTCGGTGGAGCTCGCCGCGCTCGTCTTCCACGAGATCACCCACAACACCATCTGGGTGGATGGCGCGACCGACTTCAACGAGAGCGTCGCGCAGTGGGTCGGCTATCGCGCGGCGGAGCAGTTCTTCCTGGCCCGTGCGGACACCGGGCTGGCCCTCCGCGCGCGCGATCGCTGGCACGACGAACAGGTGCTCGGGCGCTACTACGACCTCCTGCTCGGCAAGCTCGATTCGCTCTACGCCCTGCGCCTGCCACCCGACGCGAACCAGGCCGGCCGCGAGGCGATCGCCCGCTGGTCGGCGGACACGCTGCGGGACCTCGTGGCGTTCCCGCTCCGCACCGTCGATGCGACCCGACTCGGCGGCCGGCCGATCAACAACGCCGCACTGCTCGGCGTCCGGCTGTACCGGACCAGGCTGGATGTCTTCGACGACTTCGACCAGCAGCACGGGCGGGATCTCGGGATCGCGATCTACCGCCTGCAGGAGGCGGTCGCCGACGCCGAGGGGCCCGAGGCGTTCCGCCGCATCGCGGTGCTGGCCGGTCGGCGCGACCCGATCGATCCCGAGTAGCTTTGACGGCGACCCCACACCAAGGATTGCCCCGATGGACCACGATTTCGTCCGGCGCGAGGAAGACCGCCTTCTCGCCGAGCTGACCGACTTCCTTGCCATCCCCAGCGTGAGCACCACGCCGGCCCACGCCGGCGATTGCCGCCGTGCCGCGCAGTGGCTGGTGGACGAGCTCTTCCGGCTCGGCTGCCCGACCGTGCAGCTCATCGAGGGCGACGGCCATCCGGTGGTGTGGGCGGAGTCGCCGCGAGTCGAGGGCGTGCCGACCCTGCTGATCTACGGGCACTACGACGTGCAGCCGCCCGATCCGCTCGAGGAGTGGCTCTCGCCGCCGTTCGTGCCCTCGATTCGGGATGGCCGGCTCTACGCGCGCGGTGCGATCGACGACAAGGGCCAGGTCTACTGCCTGCTCAAGGCGTACGAGGCGACGCGCGATGCGGAAGGGAAGCCGCCGGTGAACGTGCGCTTCCTCTTCGAGGGCGAGGAGGAGTGCGGCGGGCGCGTGGTGTTCGACCTGCTCGCCGCCGAACCCGATCGCCTGCAGGCCGATGCGGTGATCGTCGCCGACATGTCGTACTTCGCGCCCGGCCGCCCGGCCGTCTACACCGCGCTCCGCGGGATGTGCTACGCGGAGCTGCACGTGCGCACCCTGCAGCGCGACCTGCATTCGGGGAGCTACGGCGGCGTCGCGCCGAATGCGCTCGAGACGCTCTGCCGGATGCTCACCGACCTCAAGGGCCGTTCGGGGAAGATCCGGGTGCCGAAGCTCTACAAGGCGGTGAAGCCGCCGACGAAGGCGGAGCGGAAGGGGTGGCAGTCGCTGCCGTTCGACGAGGCCGACTACCTGGAGCACGAGGTCACGGCGCGCGCGCTCACCGGGCTCGAGGACTTCTCGGTGTTCGAGCGGACGTGGGCGCTGCCGACGTTCGAGATCCACGGCATCCGGGGAGGGTTCGTCGGCGAGGGGGCCAAGACGGTGATCCCGGCGGCGGCGATGGCGAAGATCTCGATGCGGCTGGTGCCGGGCCTCTCGCTCGACTTCGCGCAGCGCCAGCTGCAGAAGGCGGTCGAGAAGGTTGCGCCGTCGTATGCCGACGTCGAGCTGCGCTTCCTGCACGGCGGCGACCCGGTGCAGATCGGCGTGGACCACCCGGCGTTCGCGCTGCTGGACCGCGCCTTCGAGGAGGTCGTCGGGCGGCCGACGGTCGCGGTGCGCGCGGGCGGCTCGATCCCGATCGTGCAGGAACTCGCCAAGGGCGGCGCGCCGGTCCTCCTCACGGGGATCGGCCTGCCGGATGACGGGCTGCATTCGCCGAACGAGAAGCTCGACCTGCAGCAGCTCTGGGACGGGATTCGGGTGTTCGGGAGGTTCTTCGAGCTGATGGGCGGCCGCTAGCCGCCCACCGGCCGGTCGCGCTCACTCGTCGCGGACGATCCGCGGCCGGCCATTGCCGGCGTACTGGGCCTCGATGCGCGCGTAGAGGTCATCGGCGCCGATGATGTTCTTCACCGATGCGATGATCCCCGCGACGACGTCGTCGGCCCAGTACTCGTCGGGACGACGCTCGGCGTCGACCACGAGGGTCTGGCGGTCGAGGTAGTCGATCGCGGTCTGCACCCATTCCTGCTGGGCCCCCGCCACGAGCGACCACGACCCGGTCGCGCGCAGCTCGAGCTCCGTCAGCCCATCGAGGTGGGTGCGGAGCTCCTTGGCGATCGGCCCGGTGCGGAGCCGGTCGGCGATCAGGGTGAGCACGGCGCGCCGCTCCGACTCCTGCGGCTCGGGCAACGGGGCAAGGTAATGGCGCTGGTCGGCCACCATCTCCGCGAGGCGCACGCACACGGCGCGAATCGCGGGGGTGAGCTCTTCGGGGGCCTCGGCGGCCCACGACGCAGCGGCCCGGAGGATCTTGGCGATCGTCTCGTCGGCGGCTGCGGCAATGCGGTTTCGATCCATCGCGTCCGGCATTACGGAAACGTGCCCCGGCAGGGGCCGAATCGCAAGCTGATCCGGAGTCATCCGGAGGGGAGCGTCCCGGCCTCGCGCGCGACCGGTCCGAGCTGAAACGTCGCCCCCATCGCGGCGACGACCGCCTCGCGCACCTGGGGGCCGAGCGTGGGGTCGCCGGTCCGACCGAGCATCCTGGCGACCGAGGTCATCGTGACGCCCTCGAGGCCGCACGGCACGATCCGGTCGAACCAGGCGAGGTCCGGGTCGACATTGAGCGCGAAGCCGTGGAGGGTGACCCACTGCTTCACGTGGATGCCGATGCTCGCGAGCTTGGCGCCGCCGCTCCAGATGCCGGTCTTCCCGTCGACACGTCCCGCCGTGACGCCAAGTGCCGCGACCGCCTCGATCAGCACCTGCTCGAGCTGGCGGAGGTACCAATGCAGATCCTCGCGGTGCTCGGAGAGGTGCAGGATCGGATAGCCGACCAGCTGGCCGGGGCCGTGCCAGGTGACGTCACCGCCGCGCTCGATCTCGACGACGTCGGCCCCGGCGGCGCGCAGGGCATCGATCGATTCCGGCAGGGAGGTCGCCTTGGTGCCGCGCCCGAGGGTGTAGACGGGGTCGTGCTCGACGAGGAGGAGCAGGTCGTGGGGAAGGGAGCCGTCGAGTCGCCGGAGCCGGAGGGCGCGCTGCAGGGCGAGCGCGTCGTGATACGCGCGTCGCCCGAGGTCGACGACCTCGAGCGGGCGCATCAGGCGGCGCGGCGGGCGGCGAGCCCGGCGCGCGCCGCGCCGAGGAGGCCGACCGGGACCAGGGCCACCAGTGCGGTCATCCCGCCGAGCTGGTGGGCCAGGAACGTCGCCAGCATCGCCACCACGAAGCCTGCGAGAGCGGTGACCATGGCGAGGCCGCCCCGGCGCCACGGCTGGGTGATCGGGGCCATCAGCCAGAAGGCGGTGCCACCCGCGAGCACGAGGCCGAGCGGCAACCCGACCTGCAGCGCGATGAACTGCGGCGCGTCGGTGGTGAGCTTCGCCACGTCGGTGACGCCGCTCGCCTCGGCGTAGTGCCGCACCAGCGCGACCACCACCGCGAACGCCGCGAGGCCGACGAGAATCCCGGCCAGCATCGCGCGCGCCGCGAGCCCGACCTGGTCGGTCGTCGCGGCGGCATCGCCGAGCGGATTGGGGGATGGGGGCGCGTGCGTCATGAGGGCAAGCGAGAGGGGAGATCGGGGATCAGAGATCGGAGAATGCACCCTCTGATCTCCGATCTCCGATCTCCCATCTCCTCCTACATGTGGACCGCGCGCCCCATCGAGTCCAGCGCCGCCTCGGCGATCGCCTCCGACAGGGTCGGGTGAGCGTGGATCGCGAGGTCGACCTCCTCGACGGTGTACTCGCTGGTCCGCGCGAGGATCAGCTCGTGGATCATC
>DASTAN010000038.1:0-5978 GCA_035712665.1 Gemmatimonadales bacterium | reverse complement strand
GCCGCCGCGACGGTCTACCACTTCCTGTGGAGCGACCTCGCCGACTGGTACCTCGAGCAGGTGAAGCCGCGCCTCTACGGCAACCAGCCGGGCGGCGACGCGGCGAAGGCCGTCGCGGCGCACGTCCTCGAACTGGCGCTCCGCCTGCTGCATCCGGTGATGCCGTTCATCACCGAGACGCTGTGGCGTCGCCTGCCGCACGCGCCGGCCGATCGGTCCATCGCGCAGCAGGCGTGGCCGGTGGCCGCGGAGGCGCGCGACGACGCCGAGGCGCTCGCCTCCTTCGGTGCGGTGCAGGCCGTGATCGGTGCCGTGCGCGCGCTCCGCGCGGAGTACCAGGTCGCCCCCGGGCAGACGGTGAACGTGACGCTGGCCGATGCCTCCCCGCTGGTGCAGGCCGCCGTCGCGGCCGAGGGCGAGACGATCCGTCGCCTCGCAAAGGTCGCGACGCTCGAGCTCGGCCCGGCCCCGTCGGCGGCGTGCGGCACCGTGGTCCTCGAGGATCGCACCGCGGTCATCGTGCCGCTGGGTGACCTGGTCGACATCGAGAAGGAGTGCGCGCGCCTTGGCGCCGAAGCGACCAAGCTCGAGCAGCTGGTGGCCGCGCAGGTGGCGAAGCTTGGCAACGAGAGCTTCGTCGCGCGCGCGCCGGCCGCCGTGGTCGAGAAGGAACGCGAGAAGCTCGAGACGTGGCGGGCGCAGGCCGAGGCGCTCCGGGCCCAGCGTCGGACGCTCGGGTGCGCGGACTAACAGCACTCGCTGCCGCGACGCTGGTCGCGGCGGGATGCGCGCGAATGGCGCCGCCACCCGGCGGCCCGCCGGATCGCGCCCCGCCGGTGCTCCTCGGCACCACGCCGGAGTCAGTGGCGGTGGTCGAGGGGTTCGATGGCTGGGTCGAGTTCCGCTTCGATGAGGTGATCTCCGAAGGTGGGCAGCCGAGCTTCGGGCTCGGAACCGGCGGGCTCGAGCGGCTGATCACCATCTCGCCGGACAGCGGCGTGCCGCGGATCCGGTGGAAGCGCCAACGTATTGAAGTGCGACCGAAGTTCGGCTGGGCGCCGAACCGCACCTATCGCATCGAGATCGCGCCGGAACTCGCCGACCTGCGCGGCAATCGCACGCGCGCGCCGTTCGTCGTGACGCTGGCCACCGGCGGCGCGCTGCCGGCCACGATCCTCCGGGGTCGGGCCGTGGACTGGGGCACGATGAAGTTCCAGCCGCGCGCGCTGATCGAAGCGACGCTCCTGCCGGACTCGCTGGTGTACCGCACCGTCGCCGACTCTGCGGGTCGCTTCGCGTTCGGCCCGCTCCCCGCGGGCGAGTATCTGGTGGGTGCCGCGATCGACCAGAACACCAATCGTCGGCGCGATGGGCGCGAGGCGTGGGACACCGTGCGCGTCAGCGCGGGCACCACCGAGGTCGGCGAGATCTGGGCCTTCGCGCGCGACACGACGCCGCCGCGCGCCGAGTCGGCCACGCGCGCGGATTCGTTCGGCATCGCCCTCACGCTGACGCAGCCGGTCGACCCGGCGCTCCGGCTCGGGCCCGACAGCGTCGACATCCTGGTCCTCCCCGATTCCGTGCGCCTGCCGGCGATCACCGCCCTGCCGGCCGCCGTGCACGACTCGATCTACAAGCCGATCGACGAGGCGCGCCGCGCCGCCGCGGCCGCGCAGGCGAAGGCCCGCGCCGACTCGCTGCGCGCAGCCAACGATTCGACGCCCGCGGATTCGGCCGTGGCGGAGGCGCCGCCGCCGGACACCACGCGCGCCCGGCCGTCGCAGCTCCGGCCCGGCGGGACACCGACCGAGGCCGACACCAGCGACAAGCCGACCCAGGCACGCCCGCCCATCTCCCCGCGGCTGATGATTCGCGTCCAGTTGCCGCTCCCCGATTCATCGCGGATCGTGGTGCGGGTGCGCGGCGTGCGCGCGGTGGGCGGCGCGATCGGCACGGTGCAGACGGTGCTCGAGACCCCGGCCCCGCCGAAGCCGGCTGCCCCGGCCGACTCGACCACGCGCGCGACCGACAGCACCCGCACCACCGTGCCGCCGCGCCCCGGGGCCGACTCGACGGCGCGTCGTCCACGGCGATGAGCGGACGTCCGGCAGTCTTCCTCGACCGCGACGGCACGCTGATCGAGGATCCCGGCTATCTCGATGACCCGGCTGGCGTGCACCTGCTCCCCGGCGTTCCCGAGGCGCTCCGACGCCTCGAGGCTGCGGGCTATGCGCGCATCGTGGTGACCAACCAGTCGGGCATCGGGCGTGGCCTCTTCGACGAGGCCGCGTTCCATCGCGTCGAGGCCGAGCTCGCGCGCCAGCTCGCGGCGCACGGGGCCGCGACCGATCGGACCTACTGGTGTCCGCACCTGCCTGACGCCGGCTGCGCGTGCCGGAAGCCGGGAACCGCACACCACCGCGCGGCGGCCCTGGCCTTCGGTCTCGACCTCGGCCGCAGCTGGTGCATCGGCGATCGTCTTGGCGACGTCGCCGCGGCGGCGCCCCTCGGCGCACAGGCGATTCTGGTGGAGACCGGCGAGGGCGCACGATTCGCCGCGTCCGCCCGGGCGGACGGGATCCCCGTCGCGCGCGACCTCGCCGCCGCCGTCGCGTGGCTGCTCGGCCGCGACGCGACTTCCCAAAGCTGACACGCGGGGCGACCTTTCACGGGTCCTTTCCGAAGAGCCGCTTCAGATGCTGGTCCACCGTCCGGCCCAGGCCGCGCGATGACCCGTCGCGCCGCCATCGTCATCGCTGACGACCACCCGGTCATCGCGGATGCGCTCGCCACGTCGCTCGGGGCGTGGTATCGCATCGCTGCCGTGGCGCACTCCCTCGACGCCCTCGAGGGCGCGCTCCGCCGCGAGGCCCCTGCCGCCGTCGTGCTCGACCTCTCGTTCGGCCACGCGAACGCCCTCTCCGTCCTGCCGCGCCTGGTTCGCCTGTTCCCCGGCACGCGCTTCGTGATGCTCACCGCCTTCGGCGAACGCGTGCTTGCCGACGCGTGCCTCGAGGCCGGGGCCAGCGCCTTCGTCGTGAAGCAGTCGGCCGCCTCGGAGCTGCGGGTCGCGATCGAGGAGGCCCTCGAGGGCCGGGTGTATGTCACCCCCCTGATCCGCGCCCCCGCGGCAGATGATGCCGTGGTGCCGACCGAGCTGCAGCTGCCCGGACTCGTGCCGCTCACGGCACGACAGGAGGGGATCGTCCGGCGGCTCCGGAGCGGGTTGAGCTACCGCGCGATCGCGGCCGAGATGCAGCTCTCGATGAAGACCGTCGAGTACCACGTGCGCACGCTGCGCACGAGGCTGGGCCTCACGCGCACCGCGCAGCTGATCCGCTGGGCGGAACTCCGCCTGCCGGAGGGCCCGCACGAAGCCAGCGGGATGCGCACCGTGCCGGACCTGGCCCGCGACGACTGACGGCCTCGGACAGCGACGTGCGGAGTGGACGGTCGGGCCGCGTCGGCTCGGCCGTCCGGCTATATTTCGGGGCTGTGACCTACCGCGTCGCCGTGGCCGTCTCGGGCCGAGGAAGCAACCTGCAGGCACTCGTGGACGGCCTGACCGGCTCGCCGGCCGAGGTCGTGCTGGTGCTGTCGGATCGGGATGCCCCGGCGCTGGACTGGGCCGCCACGCGCGGGATTGCCACGCACCGGCTGGCGGACTGGCGTGATGCCGACGCGTGGCAGGATGCGCTGGCCAGCGCGCGCGTCGACCTCGTGGTGCTGGCCGGCTACCTGAAGCTGGTGCCGAGCGCGGTGGTCGCGGCATACCGGGGTCGGATGATCAACATCCACCCGGCGCTGCTGCCGCGGCACGGTGGCGAGGGGATGTACGGTGCGCGCGTGCATGCCGCGGTGCTCGCCGCAGGCGATGCGGAGAGCGGACCGACAGTGCACCTGGTCGACGAGGTCTACGATCGCGGTGCCATCCTCGCCCAGGCGCGGGTGCCGGTCGTCCCGGGCGACACGCCCGCCACGCTGGCCGCGCGGGTCCTCGCCGCCGAACACCGGCTCCTCCCGGCCGTGGTGCTGGCCGCCGCGCGCGCGGGACGTCCCGTGCCGCTCGACCCCTGACCTGAATCGCCGTCCCGAGAGTGCCTTGATGCCACGTGCCCTGCTGTCGGTGAGTGACAAGCGCGGAATCGTCTCCTTCGCCCAGGCGCTCGTCGCGATGGGGTGGGAGCTCGTGTCCACCGGCGGGACCGCCGCACTCCTCGCGCAGGAGGGACTCCCCGTGACGCCGGTCGACCAGGTCACCGGCTTCCCCGAGATCCTCGACGGCCGCGTGAAGACGCTGCACCCGAAGATCCACGGCGGGTTGCTGGCGCGGCCCGATCTCGACGAGCACGTCCGCCAGGCCGCCACGCACGGCATCCTCCCGTTCGCGCTGGTCGCGGTGAACCTGTATCCGTTCCAGGCCACGATCGCGCGCGAGGGCGTCACCGACGAGGACGCCATCGAGAACATCGACATCGGGGGCCCGTCGATGCTTCGCTCGGCGGCCAAGAACCACGCGCACGTGCTGCCGATCGTCGACCCGCGCGACTACCCGGAGGTCCTGCGCCTGCTGCGCGAGGGGACGATCCCCCTCACGGTGCGGCGCGGCTACGCGGCGAAGGTCTTCTCGCACACGGCCGAGTATGACAACGCGATCGCCGGCTACCTCACGCCCGACGAGGACGCGCTCCCGCCGCGGATCGCGCTCGCGATGGAGCGGCGGATGCCGCTCCGCTACGGCGAGAACCCGCAGCAGCGCGCCGCGCTCTACGCCTCCGACGAGCCGCGCGGGATCGGCGACCTCACCCAGCGCCAGGGGAAGGAACTCTCCTTCAACAACCTCCTCGACATCGACGCGGCGACGGCGGCAGTCGGGGCATGGCGCCAGCGGCCGGCGTGCGCGATCATCAAGCACACCACGCCGTGCGGGCTGGCCCTCGGGCGGACGGCCCACGAGGCCTTCGAGCGCGCGCGGGCGACGGATCCGACCTCGGCGTTCGGCGGCATCGTGGCATTCAACACCGTCGTCGATCGGGCCGCCGCGGAGGCGACGAGCGACCTCTTCCTCGAGGTCGTGGTGGCCCCGGCCTTCCACGACGACGCCCTCGAGATCTTCGCCGCGAAGAAGAACCTGCGCGTGGTCGAGCTGCCGCTCCCCTCGAGCGGACCGAGCACCGACTGGAAGCGGTTGCGCGGCGGCTTCCTGCTGCAGGACGCCTTCCAGTTCGACCCGAGCGAGGACCGCTGGGCGACGCCGACCCGTCGGGCCCCGACCGCCGGCGAGCTCGATGACCTGCGCTTCGCGTGGGCCGCGGTGAGCACGGTGAAGTCCAATGCGATCCTGCTGGCCCGCGCCGAGCAGGCGATCGGCATCGGCGCCGGCCAGACGAGCCGTGTCGATGCCTCGTTCCTCGCCGTCCACAAGGCACGGACGGCGGGCCACGAGACGGCCGGCGCGGTGCTGGCCTCGGACGGCTTCTTCCCCTTTGCGGATGGCGTCGAGGCCGCGGCCGCCGCGGGCGTCACCGCCATCATCCAGCCCGGCGGCTCGGTGCGCGACGCGGAGGTCATCGCCGCGGCCGACGCCCACGACATCGCGATGATCCTCACCGGCGTGCGGATGTTCCGCCACTGACCGGCCCCACCTTGACGGAGCTCCTGCGTGACTGACGATCGTCTCCCCCAGCGCCCGCCGTACCTCTGGGCGGGCCTCACCTTCGCCGCGGTGATGGTGGTCTACATCGCCACCCTCGCCCCGACGACGGCGTTCTGGGACACCTCCGAGTACATCGCCGCGGCGAAGGTGCTCGGCATCCCGCACCCTCCCGGGAACCCGCTCTTCACGCTGATGGCGCACGTGTGGGGGCTGATCCCGTTCGTCGCGGACTACGCGATGCGGATCAACCTCTTCGCGGCGACCACGTCGGCCGCCGGGGCCGCGCTCTGGTTCCTCGTGGCCGAGCGGTGGCTGCAGCCGA
>DASTAN010000037.1:0-11333 GCA_035712665.1 Gemmatimonadales bacterium | reverse complement strand
CCGATGCCGCCCCGACCGGTCTAGACTTGGGGGCCGCCAACCCGGCACCCCCAGCATACCCACTCCCACACCGTCGAGGGATCCGTGACGGATACCGCCGCCCCGCGCGAGCAGTGGGGCTCACGCATCGGGCTGATCCTGGCCATGGCCGGCAATGCCGTCGGCCTCGGCAACTTCCTCCGCTTCCCGCGCCAGGCTGTCGAGAACGGCGGCGGGACGTTCATGATCCCGTACTTCATCGCCTTCCTCCTCGTCGGCATCCCGCTGATGTGGATCGAGTGGGGCGTGGGGCGCTACGGCGGGCAGCGGGGGCAGGGGAGCACGCCCGGGATGTTCGACGCGCTCTGGAAGCACCCGGTCGCCAAGTATCTCGGCGTGCTCGGGCTCTTCATGCCGGTCATCGTCCTCATCTACTACTGCTACATCGAGTCGTGGACCCTGGCGTGGACCTTCTTCTCGTTGACGGGGAAGACGGCGGGGCTCGACCAGGCGGGGATGCAGGCGTTCTTCCGGTCGTACATCGACCTCGAGAACGGCACGGTGCACGGCTTCTGGCTGCCGTTCACCTTCTTCTTCATCACCATCGCCGTCAACTTCTACGTGGTGAGCAAGGGCATCAGCGCCGGCATCGAGAAGCTGGCGAAGATCGGCATGCCGATCCTCTTCGTCTTCGCGATCATCCTGGTGATCCGCGTGCTGACCCTCGACCCGCAGACGATCACCCTCGCCGACGGCACCACGACGACGCAGGGACCGCTCGACGGCCTCCGCTTCATGTACACGCCCGACTGGTCGGCACTCGGCAACCCCAAGGTGTGGCTCGCGGCGACCGGCCAGATCTTCTTCACGCTCTCGGTCGGGATGGGCTCGCTGCAGGCCTATGCCTCGTATCTCACCAAGCGTGACGACATCGTCCTCTCCGGCGTGGCGACGGCCAGCACCAACGAGACCGCCGAGGTCGTGCTGGGCGGCTCGCTGGCGATCCCGGCCGTGGTGACCTTCTTCGGCATCAGCGGCGCGATCGCCGTCGCGAAGGGGGGCTCGTTCGACCTCGGCTTCATCTCGATGCCGCTGGTCTTCAACAACCTCCCCGGCGGCCCGCTCGTGGCGGCCGCGGCGGGCGTGATGTGGTTCGGCCTCCTCTTCTTCGCGGGCATCACCAGCTCGGTCTCGATGGCGACCCCGGCGCTGGCGTTCGTCGAGGAGAACTTCGGCTGGACCCGGAAGCGGAGCGCGTGGACGCTGGCCGCGATCGCCACGCTGCTCGGCGTGCTCCACATCGTCTACAACACCCGCGGCTTCCTCGACGAGTGGGACTACTGGGCCGGCACCTTCGGCCTCGTCATCCTCGCGTTGGTCGAGACGATCCTCTTCGTCTGGGTCTTCGGCCCGGACAACGCGTGGAAGGAGCTGCACGAGGGCGCCTCGATGCGGATCCCGAGGTTCTACAAGGTGGTCCTGACCTACGTCACCCCGATGTTCCTGCTGGTGATGATGGTCTGGTGGACCGCGACCGAGGCAATCCCGATCCTGCTCATGGACGGCGTCCCGGCCGAGAACGTCCCGGTGAAGTGGGCGTCGCGCGGGGTGATGCTGGCGATCCTTGCGTTCCAGCTCTGGCTCATCAAGGCGGCCTGGGACAAGAAGGCCGCGAGGGGGGTGGCCCGATGATCGACACCACGACGGTGGCCTCGCTGCCGCCGAACACGCTTGGCACCAACGCCTTCCTGTTCATGGCGGGCGCCTGGACCTTCGTGCTGACGCTGATGCTCTGGTCCTTCAAGAAGCTGATGTCCACCAAGGCCGACGAACCGCTCCCGCCGCCGGGGTCGATCCCGTGAGCCTGTTCCGCCGCAAGTCGATCGCCGTCCTCCAGGCCGAGGCCGCGGGTGACCACGGGCTCCAGCGCGCGCTGGGCCCGATCAACCTGATCATGCTCGGCATCGGTGCGATCATCGGCACCGGGATCTTCGTCCTCACCGGCACGGTGGCCGCCAATCACGCCGGGCCGGCCGTCGTCCTCTCGTTCGCGCTCGCGGGCACCGCGGCGATCTTCGCCGCGCTCTGCTACGCGGAGTTCGCGTCGGTGGTGCCGGTGGCCGGGTCTGCGTACACCTACGGCTATGCCACCCTCGGCGAGCTGTTCGCCTGGATCATCGGCTGGGACCTGATCCTCGAGTACTCGCTCTCGGCCACCACGGTCGCGATCGGGTGGTCGGGGTACGTCGTGTCGCTGCTCAACAGCCTCGGCATCGCGATCCCGCCCGAGCTCACCGCACCGCGGGGCCAGCTGGTCACCCTCGCCGACGGCAGCACGATCACCGCGATCTTCAACGCGCCGGCGGTGCTCATCACCGCGCTGGTGACCACGCTGCTGGTGGTCGGCATCAAGGAGTCGGCGAACGTCAACAACGTCATCGTCGTGATCAAGGTGACGGTGGTGCTGGCGATCATCGCGCTCGCCATCGGCAAGGTGAACCCCGCCAACTGGCAGCCGTTCATCCCCGCCAACACCGGCGCCCGCGAGGCGTTCGGGTTCACCGGCATCGTCGCCGGCGCGGGCGTGGTCTTCTTCGCCTACATCGGCTTCGACGCCGTGAGCACCGCGGCGCAGGAGGCGAAGAACCCGCAGCGCGACATGCCGATCGGCATCATCGGTTCGCTGGTGATCTGCACCATCCTGTACATGATCGTCTCGGCGATCGCGACCGGGGTCGTGCCGTACCAGGAGCTCAACGTCCCGGACCCGATCGCGAAGGTCGCCGACGTCGCCGGCCTCGGCTGGTTCTCCACGGCGATCAAGGTCGGGGCGATCGCCGGCCTCTCGTCGGTGATCCTCGTCCAGATGATGGGCCAGACCCGCGTCTTCTACTCGATGTCGAAGGACGGCCTCCTGCCGAAGTGGGTCAACACGGTGCACCCGAAGTTCCGGACGCCGTGGCTCATCACCATCGTGGTCGGCATCGCCGTGACGATCCCGGCCGGCTTCCTCACCGTGTCGGAGGCGGCGCACCTCGTGTCGATCGGCACGCTGCTCGCCTTTGCCATCGTCTCGGCCGGCGTGCTGCTGCTCCGCATTCGCCAGCCCGAGCTGGAGCGCCCGTTCAAGACGCCGCTGGTCTGGTTCACGGCCCCGATGGGCGTCCTCTCCTCGGTGTACCTGATGGCGGCCCTCCCGCTCGTCGCCTGGGAGCGGCTCGGCATCTGGCTCGCGATCGGGATGATCATCTACTTCGCCTACGGCCGGCGGCACTCGAAGCTGGCCGTCGGGGATGCCGCCGCCGATTAGCTTTCGGGGATGATGATCCTGTCGAGTGATTCCGCGCGCGCCGCCGCTCTCGAGCTGGCGGCGCTCTGCGTTCCCGGGCGTCGCATCTGCCTCACCACCCACGTGAATCCCGACGGCGACGGCCTCGGCAGCGAGGTGGCGCTGGCGCACCTGCTCCGGGCGCAGGGGTGCGATGTCGTCATCACCAACCCGAGCCCGACCCCCGAGCGCTTTGCGTTCCTGCTCGCCGGCTTGCCGGGCATCGATCGGCATCGCGAGGCGGTGAAGGAGCTGCGCCGCGCCGACCTGATCATCGTGCTCGACATCGCCGAGCTGTCGCGCCTCGGGGCGCTCGGCGCCACCGTGCAGGAACGCGGCGTGCCGGTGGCGTGCCTCGACCATCACACCGGCCCGGGGCACCTGCCCGACGGACCGCGCTACGTCGATGCCACGGCGGCCGCGACCGGCGAGCTGGTCTGGCACCTCGCCGACGCACTGGGCTGGGCGATCACGCCGGCGGTAGCGCGCGCCCTGTACGTCGCGCTCGTCACCGACACCGGCGGCTTCCGCTTCTCGAACACCACGCCGCTCACGCTGCGCATCGCGGCCGACCTCCTCGAGCGCGGCGTGGACACCGAGCAGGTCTACCTCGACGTGTATGCCTCGGCGCCCATCGGCCGGCCGCGGCTGTTGGCGGAGACGCTGCAGACGCTGGTCGTCGAGGAGGAGATCGGCCTGGCGTGGGTCACGGTGCCGGCCGGCGCCCTCGAGCGGCATCAGGTCGACCCGGACGACCTTGACGGCGTCGTGGAGCACGCGCGCTCGGTGCGCGGCGTCCGGTGCGCGCTCCTCTTCCGCGACATGTCCGGCGGACGGGTCAAGGTCTCGTTCCGCTCGGTCGGTGGGGTGGATGTCGCGGCGCTGGCGCGGCAGTTCAACGGCGGCGGGCACACCAAGGCGGCCGGGGCGGCGCTGCAGGGGACGATGGACGAGGTCCAGCAGCGCGTGCTCGCGGCCGCGCGCGCCCATCTCGCGAGCTGACGCGGCGGTCTTGCCGCCGGGGTCGCCCCGTGTAGCTTCCCGCCACCGCCCCGCCGGGGCGGCCCAACTCGTGGAGCGGCCCGTGGACGTGCTGGATCGGATCGAGGAGGCCCTGGATGGCCTCCGCCCCTACATCGCCTCCCACAAGGGGAGCGTCGAGGTCGTGGACTTCGATCCCGAGGTCGGCACGCTGCTGGTGCGCCTCGGCGGCACCTGCCACGGCTGCGCCGCTGCCACGATCACCCTGAAGCACGGCATCGAAACGCGCCTCCGCCAATCGGTCCCCGAGGTCCGGTCGGTCGAGGCGGTGTAGGGGATACGCGATGAGCAGCATCACGGCAGCGGCGGTCACCGCCGCGCTCGACGGCGTCACCAATCCGCGCACCGGCCAGGGGCTGGCGGCGTCGGGGATGGTCGCCGAACTCGACGTCACCGAATCCACCGGCAACGTCGCCTTCACCTTCTTCCTCCGGAAGGACGATCCGGCGACCCTCGTGCGCCAGGCACGCCAGGCGCTCGCGGCGATCGGCGTCACCACGCCGAAGATCCGCGTCGTCGATCCGTCCGGTCCGGCCCCCGCGACGCACGGCCCGCCGCAGAGCGCGACGGCGGCGGTGCCCGCACCGGGCCCCGTGGCGCTTCCTGGCGTGCAGCGCGTCATCGCGGTGTCGTCGGGGAAGGGTGGCGTCGGCAAGAGCACCGTCTCGACCAACGTCGCGGTGGCGCTCGCGGCGCAGGGGCTTCGCGTCGGCCTGGTCGACGCCGACTTCTATGGCCCCAACATCCCGCGGATGCTCGGCGTCTACGAGCGGCCCGGCATCGATGCCGACAAGCGGATCGTCCCGCTCGAGGCCTACGACGTGAAGCTGATGTCGATCGGCTTCCTCGTCGACCGCGACGCGCCGGCGATCTGGCGCGGGCCGATCATCACGAAGGTGCTGTCGCAGTTCCTCCACGACGTCGCGTGGGGCGAGCTCGACGTGCTGCTGGTCGACATGCCGCCGGGGACCGGCGACGCGCAGCTGTCGCTGGTGCAGCAGGTGGTGCTGTCGGGGGCGGTCATCGTCACGACGCCGCAGGAAGTCGCGGTGGGCGATGCGCTCCGCGGGGCGAAGATGTTCGAGCGGGTCAACGTCCCCGTGCTCGGCGTGGTCGAGAACATGAGCGGCTTCCTCGACCCGATCACCGGGATGCGGCACGACATCTTCGGGAGCGGCGGCGGCGAGCGGCTCGCCGATGAGCTCGGCGTCCCGCTGCTCGGGCAGGTGCCGCTGCAGCCCGGGCTCGCGGACCAGGCCGACCAGGGGCGACCGATCGTCCACGCCGCACCGGACAGCGCGGCGGCGGCGATCCTCAGGGACGTGGCGAACGGGGTGTGGCAGCGCGCCGCGGAAGTCGGCGTGACGGTGCCGCGCTTCGAGTAGCGCTCAGTCGATCCAGTCGAGCTCGACGCCGGCCACCGACGTCTTGAGCTCGACATCCACGGTGCGCGTGGCCGTGGCGAAATCCGCGGTGCTCCAGACATCGCCGGCGCGGGCCAGTCCCTCGCCGGCGATGCTCGTCAGGACCTTGTCGCCGCGGATGCGCACCCCGGTGCCGCGCGGGACGCGGAGGGTGAGCGTGCCCATCGCCAGCGCCACCGACAGCGTCGGGCTCCGGCGCCACGTGCCGCTGAAATCGAGGATCGCGCGGCCCACGCCGCCCTCGACCCGCAGCTCGGCGCAGCCGGCATTCGCGAGGTGCATCACCGAGAGCTCGGTCGCGCCGACGGCGAAGGTCGCCCCGCGGCACTCGCCGCGCGTCGGGCGGGAGAAGTCGACGATGCCCCGCGTCGCCCCCGAGCGGACCATCAGCGCGGCGATCGAGAGGTCGCCGAGATCGAGCGTCGCCTCGGAGGCACCGAGGTTCGCCGTCAGCTCGAGCGGGACGTGCGGTGCGAACTCGAAGCGCGCCACCTGCTCGAGCTGCGCCCGCGAGGTGACCCGGATCCCGCCGCGTCCCTGCTGCTCGAGCCCGAGGTGCAGCGCGCCGACGGCGGGCTCGTAGGCGTGGATCGGCGCGAAGCGCTCGGCGTCGTAGCGGAGCTGCATCCGGTAGAGCTGGTCCGTCGCCCCGGCGCGCAACACCACGCGGCCGGCCCCGAAGTCGAGCGTGGTGCGGAGCAGGGCCGGGTCGCCGGCCCGAGCCGGGCGCGAGGTGGTGTAGCTCCGCATCGCCTGGGCCGGGAGCAGCGACGCCCCCGCCACGAGCAGTGCCGCGCACGCGAGCAGCGGCCTCATCGCTGGTCCGTCGCGTCGGGCTTCGGCGGGCGCTTCACCGCGGGGACGCCGAACTGCGGCGTGGCCCAGAGGTACTCGTCGGTCATCATCGCGGTCGGCAGCATCCGGCCGCTGAACTCCTCGCGAATCCCGCCGCGCGACAGGAGCGCTGCGCCGAAGCCGGCGCTCACCGCGACCCAGCTCGCGAGCGTCGCGATGCCGAAGGCGACGCCGCCCGCGAACGGCACCCAGCCGAACGCGACCCAGGCGAGCCACACCGAGCCGAGACCCGAGAGGCCGGTGAGCACGTAGCGATAGGCGTTGGGCGAGAGCATCACCCCGTGCGCCATCCGCCGCCGCGTGATCGTCTCGCCCATCGCGTGCGCGACCGCGATCGTGCCGCCGAGCGCCGCGACGATCGCGAGGAGGGCGAACACCACCACGGCGAACGGCACCAGCAGCGCCCCGGCGACGGTGAGCACCAGGCCCACCACCAGCGCGCCGAAGGTCGGCAGCAGCAGCACCTGGCCGAGCACGCCGACGAGGAACGAGCGGCCGAACGACGAGGTGACGGTGTCGGAGACGATCTCGAGATTCGGGCGCCCGAAGGTGACGAGCCCGAAGCCCACCACGATCAGCGTGAACATCACGCCGAGGAGCCCGGCGGCCCGCGTGGCGACGACGGTGCCGAGCGGCGCGGTCGCCTCGGTCGAGAGCGGCGTCGCGTCCATCTCCTGCGTGGCGCCCTCGATGGTGCCGCCGAGATTCCGCACGTGCCCGCCGATCGTGAGCACGTCGCCGGTGATCACCGCGCCGGGGTGCACGAGGATGTCGCCATCGAGCGCGACGAGATTTCCCTCGAGCCGCCCGTGGATGTCGGCGTTCCCCTCGAGCACGACGACGTGGCCGCGATGGACTTCCTCGGAGCCGATCGAATAGCGCCCGAGGCGGGCGATGCCGTCGGTGACGGTCAGCCGCGTGGCGCTCCGCGGCCGGCCGAGGGCCGCGCGGAGGTCACGCTCGAGGGCGGCAGGATTGTCGAGTTCGCCCGGGTCGATCGTCGGTCCGTCCGGATCGGCCTGCGCCACTGCCTGCGGGGCGAGCGGCACGCCGAAGAGCGGCACGGGCAGGACGCTGCGGATGCGCAGGGCGAGTTCCTCGACGGCCGCCCCGGAGGCGGCGTGCACCGGTCGCGCCCCGAGCAGGGCGAGCGCGACGACGAGGATGGCGGTGCGGCAGGTGCGGTCAGCGGCCCGCATCGATCGCCGGCCCGGTCAGCAGTCGCTTGAAGCCGGTGAGGGCCGCCGCGTAGAGCGCGGCCGCACCGACGACGAGGGGCACGGCGCGCGCCGGGACCGCGAGCGTGTCGCGGAGCGCGCCGAACCAGGGCTGTTCGGTGGTGTTGGCGGCGATCGCCTGGAGCGAGAGCCAGAGCGCCGACCCGACCTCGCGGAGGGCCGGCGTGGCGAAGCCGAGGGCGTCGGCCGGGTTCGCGGCGGCCCAGGCGAAGCCGGCGGTGGTCGCGGTCCCGAGGAGGACCCCGGCCGCGACCAGATGGCGGCGGGCCGACTGCGCCCGGGCCGACCGGGCCGGGATCGGCGCCGGGGCGGGCACGGCAAGCGGACGTGCGAGATGCACGTCGGCCATCACGCGCTCGACGAAACCGGGGCCGGGATCGAAACTGGGGAGGGCGCCGAGGGCGCGGACCACGAGGGCATCCTGCTGGACCAACCGATCACAGGCGGGGCAGGTCGCACAATGCGACACGGCGCGCAGTGATGGTGTTCCAAGGAGGAACGCGTCGAGTTCCTCGGTCGTCAGGTGCAGCGGAGCGCTGGTGGTCACGGGCGTCTCGTACGTCGATGGGGGTGCTGGGGTTTCATCCCTCCTCGCGCAGATCGGCGAGGAGAATGCGGAGTTCGTTGCGGGCGCGATGGATGTAGGTCTTGACCGTGCCGAGGGGGAGATCGAGGATCTCCGCGATCTCCTCGTACGGCCGGCCATCCACGTGGCGCAGCAGGATGCAGTTGCGGTATTCCGGGCGGAGCTGCGCGATGGCGGCCTCGATCTGGCCGCCGAGTTCGCGGTTGGCGACCTCGTCGAGCGCGTTCTCGCGGCCGTCGCCCACCTGGAGCGTGGTCGCCTCGATCGCCTCGGCGGTCTCGGCGTGCGGCGACCCGTCGAGCGACAGCGTGTCGAGCGAGCGGCGGCGCAGCTGATCGATCGCGGCGTTGTTGGCGATCTTGAAGATCCAGCTCGAGAACTTGAACTCGGGGCGGTAGCTGCCGATCGCGTTGAGCACCTTCACGAAGGTCTCCTGCGCGAGATCCTCGGCGAGCTCGCGATCGCGGACCATCCGGTAGATCAGCGAGAAGACCGGGCGCTGGTAGCGGCGGACCAGCTCGCGGTACGCGGCGTCGCGCCCGAGCACGGCGTGCTGCACCACCTCCTGGTCGGAGAGGGCGCGCCAGTCCGTCGGGATCGCGGTGCTCACGCGCGCCCCTGCGTTGCTTCGGGGTTCACGAGGCCGGTAGCTTTGGCCACGATGCCGACTTCCACCGAGCTACCGGTCACCGGCGGGGATGCCAAGCGCGCCTACGTGCGCGAGGTCTTCACGTCGATCGCGCCGCGCTATGACGCGCTGAACCACATCCTGTCGCTGAACGCCGACCGTCGCTGGCGCCGCACGGCGGTGGACCGGCTCGGCTGGGAGGCGGCGCCCGACGGCACCTACCTCGACCTCTGCGCCGGCACCCAGGACCTCTCGGCCGAGCTCGGGAATCGCGCCGGCTTCCGCGGCCGGGTGATCGCCGCCGACTTCGTCCCCGCGATGCTGGTGCGCGGGGTCGGCAAGAGCGCCCGCGTCCGCCCGACGGCGGCCGACGCGCTGCAGCTCCCGTTCGAGGACGCCACCTTCGACGGCGCCACGGTCGGGTTCGGGGTGCGAAACCTGATGGATCTGGATGCGGGGCTCCGGGAAGCGGCGCGCGTGCTCAAGCCTGGGGCACGCTTGGTGGTGCTCGAATTCACGACGCCCGCGTGGCAACCGCTCCGGTGGTGCTACCTCACCTACTTCCGGCACGTGCTCCCGCGGGTCGGACGACTCGTGTCGAAACATACGAACGCCTACGACTGGCTACCAGCGTCGGTCCTCGCCTTTCCCGAGCCGCCGGCCCTGGCGCGGCAGCTCGAGGCCGCCGGCTTCGCTCCCGTGACGTGGGAGCGGCGCTGGGGCGGGATCGTCGCCATCCACGTCGGGGTACGGACGGCATCATGAGCCTTGATTCCCTGGCCGACTTCGTCGCGGCCATCGAGCGCGCCGGCGAGCTGGTGCGGGTGCGGCGCCCGGTGAAGACCCACCTCGAGATCGCCGAGATCGCCGATCGCGTGATGAAGATGCCCGGTGGTGGCCCGGCCCTCCTCTTCGAGCAGCCGGTCCTCCCCGACGGCTCGATCTCCCCGATCCCGGTCGGGATCAACCTGTATGGCTCGCGCCGACGGATGTGCCTCGCCCTTGGCGTCGAGCGGCTCGACGAGATCGGCGATCGGATCGCGGAGATGATCCAGCTCAAGGTCCCCGAGGGGATCATGGGGAAGCTCTCGATGCTCCCGAAGCTGGCCGAGATGGCGAAGTACCCGCCGAAGGTGCGGGGCGGCCGGCCGAGCTGCCAGGAGATCGTGCTGCGCGGCGACGAGATTGACCTCGAGACGCTGCCGATCCTCCAGACGTGGCCGCACGACGGCGGGCGTTACCTCACGCTGCCGATGGTCATCACCGCGGATCCGAAGACCGGCGGCCGCAACGTCGGGATGTACCGCGTGCAGCTCCAGGGGAAGCGCGAGCTCGCGATGCACTGGCAGCGGCACAAGAGCGGGGCGGCGCACTGGCGCGAGATGGCGGCGCGCGGCGAGACGATGCCGGTGGTGATCGCCCTGGGCGGCGACCCGGCGGCGCTCTACTCGGGGTCCGCCCCGCTGCCGCCGGCGATCGACGAGTTCCTCTTCGCGGGCTTCCTCCGGCGGAATCCGGTCGAGTTGGCGAAGGCGGTCACCTGCGACCTCGAGGTGCCGGCCGAGGCCGACATCGTGATCGAGGGGTACATCGACCCGGCCGAGCCGCTGGTGATGGAGGGGCCGTTCGGCGACCACACCGGCTTCTACTCGCTGGCGGACCTCTACCCGCGGCTCCACGTCACCGCCGTCACGATGAAGAAGCAGCCGATCTATCCGGCGACGCTGGTCGGGCGGCCGCCGATGGAAGACTTCTGGCTCGGCCACGCGACCGAGCGGATCTTCCTCCCGCTGCTCCGCCTCACGGTACCGGAGATCGTCGACTACCACATGCCGCCGGCGGGGATCTTCCACAACCTCGTCTTCGCGAGCATCGACAAGCAGTATCCCGGGCAGGCGTACAAGGTGATGCACGCGATGTGGGGCACGGGACTGATGTCGCTGTCGAAGGTGCTGGTGATCGTCGACAAGGACGTGAACGTCCAGGACGAGCAGGAGGTGTGGTGGGTCGCGCTCAACAACATCGACCCGAAGCGCGACGTCGAGTTCGCGCGCGGGCCGGTGGACGTGCTCGATCACGCCTCGCAGCACTTCTCGTTCGGCAGCAAGATGGGGATCGACGCGACGCGGAAGTGGCCCGAGGAAGGGTTCACGCGCGAGTGGCCCGACAAGATCGTGATGGATGACGCGACGAAGGCCGCGGTGGATCGGATGTGGGGGGAACTGGGCCTGCCGGCCGTGAGGGGTGAGGGGTG
>DASTAN010000036.1:0-2281 GCA_035712665.1 Gemmatimonadales bacterium | reverse complement strand
GCGGCGGTCCCGGCGGGGTGGGTGGACGAGCTGCTCCTCCAGTCCACGCTGATGGTCGGGTATCCGCGCACCCTCGTCGCCGCGGCGCTCTGGCGGAAGGCGATCGGCACCGACGCCGTGGACGGCGACCAGGGGCTGGCCTACGGCGAGCACCGCGACTGGACCGCCCGGGGCGAGGCGACCTGCCGCACCATCTACGGCGACAACTACGCCCGCCTCCGCCAGAACGTGAGGTCACTCCACCCCGCGCTCGATGCGTGGATGATCACCGAAGGCTACGGCCGCACCCTGTCGCGGCCTGGACTTGATCTGCTGCGTCGCGAGCTCTGCGTCATCGCGCAGACCGCGGTGCTCGACACCCCACGACAGTTGCACTCGCACCTCCGCGGCGCCCTGAACGCCGGCGGCTCGTTTGCCGAGGTCGAGGCTGCGCTGCTCGAGGTGATCCCTTTCGTCCCCGCCGACCAGTGGAAGAGCGTCAAGGAGCTCTGGGAACAGGTCCGCGACAGCTGGAGTCCGCTCGCGTGAGTTTCGTCGACAAGGTCACCGTCGAAGTGTGGGGCGGACGGGGCGGCGACGGCGCCTGCTCGTTCGCACGATTCAAGTTCCAGCCGAAGGGCGGCCCCGACGGCGGGGACGGCGGCAACGGCGGCTCGGTCTACGTGCGCGCCGACCGCAACCTCTCGACGTTGCTCGACTACCGCTATCGCGCCGCGTGGCGTGCCGAGCGCGGCGGGCACGGCAAGGGGAAGAACATGACCGGCGCCTCGGCCGAGGATGTCTTCCTCCCGGTGCCCCCTGGCACCGTGATCCACGACGAGGAATCCGGGGTGACCCTCGGCGAGGTCATCGCTCACGGTGACACGCTGCTGGTCGCCAAGGGCGGGCGCGGCGGGCGCGGCAACGCGCGCTTCACCTCGCCGACCCATCGCGCCCCGCGCGAATGGGACGAGGGAGGGGAAGGGCAGTACCGGCGGCTGTCGCTGACGCTCAAGCTGATCGCCGATGTCGGCCTGGTCGGCGAGCCGAACGCGGGAAAAAGCACCCTGCTGTCGGTAATTAGCGCCGCGCGTCCGAAGATCGCGGACTATCCCTTCACGACACTCGAGCCGAACCTCGGCGTGGTGGGGCTTTCCGGATCGCGCACGTTCGTGGTGGCCGACATCCCGGGCATCATCGAGGGCGCACACGAAGGGAAGGGATTGGGGCTGCGCTTCCTGCAGCACGTGGAGCGGACGCGCGTCCTCGCCTATCTCGTGCCGGTCGACAGCGAGGAGCCGCAGGCCGTCTTCGACCAGCTGCGCCACGAGGTGTCGCAGTACTCGGCGACCCTCGCGGCCAAGCGCTACGTCGTGGTGCTGAGCAAGCGCGACCTGCTCGCGGCCGACGATGACCTGCCGACGCTGGATGCCCCGGACGCGCTGGCGACGCTGGTCATCTCGGCCTCGTCGGGCTTCGGACTCGAGGACCTCAAGGAATCGCTCTGGCGCGTCGTCGAGGAGGCGCGTGCGGACGATGCCGCTCTCGAGCCGGCGTTCGATGACGCCGAGGAAGCCGCCCCCGATGACGACTGGGTCTTCGACGACGACGCTCCCGAGGATTCCGCTCCCCCCGATCACGACTGATCCGGCCGAGCGCCAGGCGTGGATCGCGCTGGCGCTCGTCCCCGAACTCGGGCCGCGGCGTCTCGCCGCGCTCCTCGCCCGGTACGACAGTCCCCGCGCGATTCTCGACCTCCCGCGCGCCGCCCTGCGCGACATCCCCGGCTTCAGCGCCACTCTGGCCGCACGGCTGCATCGCGCCTTCGGCGAGGCCTCGGCCGATGCAGTGATCCGGGGGGCCGAGGCGGCTGGCCAGCGCCTCCTGACGCCTGCCGACGCGGACTTTCCGCCGCTGCTCCGCGTGATTCCCGATCCGCCCCTGGTGCTGTTCGTCCGCGGCGAGGTGGCGCTGCTTGCCGAACCGATGGTGGCGATCGTCGGTTCGCGGCGGCACACCCGCTACGGCGCCGAGGTCGCCGCGGAGCTCGGTCGCGTCGCGGCGCGCGCCGGCATCGTGGTGGCGAGCGGGATGGCGCTCGGGCTGGATGCCTGTGCGCAATCCGCGGCGCTCGAGGGCGGCGGGCGAAGCGTCGGCGTCCTCGGCACCGGCCTCGACGTCGTGTACCCTCCGGCTAACCACGCCCTGCATCGGACGCTGCTCGAGCGCGGCGCACTGGTCAGCGAGCACCCGCCGGGAACGCGCGCCCACCCCAGCGCCTTTCCGCGGCGCAATCGGATCA
>DASTAN010000035.1:0-8202 GCA_035712665.1 Gemmatimonadales bacterium | reverse complement strand
GATGCAGCGAGTCGGGAAAGACGGTGAAGCCGACACCCAGCAGGCGGCCGTCGGGGCGGCGGATCCAGCTCTCGTTGACCCGGCCGGTGGTCCAGCAGCCGACGAGCCAGGGCACACTGGACTGGGCGGCGAGCGGGGCGGTCAGCAGCAGGAGAGGCGAGAGGAGAGAGGCGAGGGGCGAAAAGCGGAAGGCGGAAAGCGGAACACGGTCGTCCCGTGTCTCGTGTCCCTTGTCGCTGCCGTATCCGATCTCCGATCTCCGATCTCCCATCTCGCCCTCCTCAGGGCAATCCTGCCGTAAACTCCGTGATCAGTCGTGCCGTCTCGGTCGGTGCATCCATCTGCAGCCAGTGCGACACGCCGTCCATCGCGTGGCGCGGGAAGCTGGGCCGGAGCGCGTGGAGCGCGAAGTCCGACGCGTTCATCGGCGCGGTCACCAGCAGCAGCGGCCCGGCGTAGCGATCGAGCGCGGGAAGCGGGTGGTACGAGAGCAGCGAGCGATACATCGCCCGCACCATCGGCGGCGGGGCAGCCAGCATCGCCGCGCGGACGCGCCGCTCGGTGTCGTTGCTCGCGCCCTCGAGCGCCACGTCGATCGCCTGGTCGAGCGTCGGCGCGTACCACTCGTCGTGGTCGAGCCCGGCGAGGAAATCGTGCAGCGCCTGCTCGGGGACGCCGCTGAAGTCACCGGCGCCGTCGAGGATCACCAACCCCGCGACCCGATCGTGCCCGCGACCGGCAAGCTCGATCGCGATGCTCGCGCCGAAGGAATGGCCGACGAGGACGATCCCGCGCAGGTCGAGGGCGTCGCAGATCGCCTCGAGGTCGTCGGCGCACGCTTCGATGGAATAGTCGTGGTCGGCGGGGACATCCGAGCGACCGTGCCCGCGCAGCTCGGGGATGAGGACACGATGAGCGTGAGCCAGACTCCGCACCACGCCGTGCCAGAACGGCGCCTCACCGCCCATCCCGTGGACCAGCACGATGGTGCGGCCGGGCCCCTGCCCATGCTCCTCGACGGCCAGGCCGCCGGCGGGTCCCTGGATGTGGCGCATTGAGAGAATCTACTCGTTGGCGGGACTGGCGGAATGCAGAGATCGGCGATCGGAGATCCGAGATCAGAGGTCGTACCCTCCGATCTCCGATCGCTGATCTCAGGTCATCTGCCAAATCTGGCCCGTACGACCACGACCTTCTCGTTATCCAGCGTCACCGTCCACAACGACCGGTACTCCGTATCGGGCAGGTCCCCGACCTTCGGGCCGCCGAGGGCCTCGACGATGTGCCCGACGGTGTTGCTGTGCCCGACGACGAGCACCACGCCGCCGCGGGCGCGGGCGCTGTCGGCGATCTCGCGCGCGTGCGCCGCGACGCCGCCGCGCACCGGCAGTTCGAGCGGCCGGACCCCGTGACGCTGCGCCACCGGCGCTGCGGTCGCACGGGTCCGCGTGAATGGCGTGGTGATCACCGTCGTGACGCCGGCATTCACCAGCGCACTGTCGAGCGCCAAGGCCCGCTCGATCCCCTCGGGCGACAGCACCGGGTCATTGGCCGGCAGCGCGGCCTTCTCGGCGTGCCGCACCACGATGACCGTCGTGGGGCGGGTGGTGTCGGCGAGAGCCAGGACCGCAGCAAGGGCAAGGATCATGGGCGGTGAGGGGTAAGGGGTGAGGGGTGAGGGGGTGGTCGGGGAATGGTGAACGGTGACTGGTGAACGGTAACCCGGAGATCCCTCGCCACGCTCGGGATGACGAAGGACCGATGCTTCGTGTCCCTTGTCCCTTGTCACCTGTTCACCATTCACCATTCACCGTTTACCAGCTTCCCCCCACCGCCTTCACCAGCTTCACGGCGCTGACCAGGTACGCCCGCTCCGCCTGCACCAGCCCGAGCTCCGCGTTGAACAGCCCGCGCTGCGCGTCGAGCAGCTCGAGGTAGCTCGAGACGCCCGCCTCATAGCGCCGCTCGGCGAGGGCATACGCCCGCTGCAGCGCGCGCGTCTGCATCTCCTGCGCGGCGACCTGGTCGCGCGCGGTGCGGACGCCGACCAGCGCGTCGCTCACCTCGCGCATCGCCGTGAGCGCGGCCCGCTCGTAGCGGAGCTCCGCCTGCTCGACCCGCGCATCGGCCGCGGCGATCTCGTTGCGGATCCGCCCGCCGGTGAAGAGCGGAATCGAAATCCCGCCCTGGATCGTGTAGATCTCGGTCGACGACTTGAACATCTCGCTCGCCTCGAGCGCCTGCGTGCCGTACTGCCCGCTGAGCAGCACGCGCGGCAGCCGCGCCGTCCGCGCCACGCCCGCCCGCGCCGACGCTGCGTTGAGCTCGTGGATCGCCCGCTGCACGTCAGGCCGCGCCGCCACCCGCTCGGCGCTCACCTGCTCCGGCACCGTCACCGCCTTGGCCACCTCGGCGAGCGGACGCCCACGCGCGATCGGCCCCGGCACCCGCCCCAACAGCTGCGAGAGCTGGTGCTCGCGCTCGGCGATGAGGCGCGTGAACTCCGCCACTCGCGACGCCGGCGACGCCACTTCAGCCTCGAACTGCCGGACGTCGAGCTCGCTGATGACCCCCTCCGCGAGCCGTCGCTGCGCCAGCGCCAGGGTCTGCCGTCGCGTCGCCAGCGTCCGCTCGGCGATGGCGAGGCCGGCGTCGAGCTCGCGGAGCTCGAGGTACGCGGTCGCGATGTCACTCACCAGGGCAAGCACCGTCGCGCGATGCTCCTCGCGCTCCGCTGCGACATCGAGGCTCGCGCCGCGCACGTTGCCGCGGATGCGACCCCAGAAGTCGAGCTCCCACGCAAGGTCCGCCGTCGCACGCCACGCATCGAAGCCGAAGGTGCCGAGGGTGCCGAACACCGTCTGCTGCCGGGCGAACCCGGCGTTGGCCGAGAGCTCGGGGAGATACCCCGCCTTCGCCACGCCGACCTGTGCGCGGAACTCACGCAGGCGCGCCTGGGCGAGCCGCACGTCACGATTGGCGGTGACGCCCTCCGTGACGAGGCCGACCAGCACCGAGTCCTGCAGCAGGTCGAGCCACGCCACCCCGGCATCGGGCTCGAGCGCCGTGGTCGAGGACGCGACCCGCGGCGTCGCGAGCGAATCGAAGAACGCCCGCGTCACCGTGCTCCCCGGCGCCGGACGCGCCGGAGTCGTCGGAACCTGCGCCACGAGCGGCGTGCCGGCGACCAGCGTCAGCGTGGTCGCGGCAAGAAGGGAACGCATCATCGTGCCTCCGGCGCGCCGTCGGCGCGGCGCTCGCTCAGCCGCCGGATCAGGGCGAAGAAGAGCGGAATGAAGAAGACGCCGACCACCGTGGCCGTCAGCATCCCGAAGAAGACGCCCGTGCCGAGCGAGCGACGTGACGCTGCACCGGCCCCGCTCGCGATCGCCAGCGGCAGCACGCCGAGGATGAAGGCGAACGACGTCATCAGGATCGGGCGGAAGCGCTCGCGTGCCGCCTCGGCCGCGGCCTCCGCGATCGACATCCCCTGCCGCCGGAGGGCCGTCGCGAACTCGATGATCAGGATCGCGTTCTTCGCCGCGAGGCCGACCACCGTGACCAGGCCGACCTGGAAGTAGATGTCGCTCGGCATCCCGCGGAGCCAGACGCCGAGGAAGGCGCCGAGGATGCCGAACGGAATCCCGAGCAGCACCGCGAACGGGATCGCCCAGCTCTCGTACTGCGCCGCGAGCACCAGGAAGACGAGCACGAGGCCGAGCGCGAAGACCATCCCCGAGTCGCCGGCCGAGTTCTTCTGCTGGAACGACTCGCCGCCGAAGGCGAAGCCGATGCCCTGCGCCGCGAACTGGCCCTCGACGAGGCGCTCGACCGCATCGAGCATCTCACCCGACGAGCGGCCCGGCGCCGGCGTGCCGGTGATCAGCGCCGAGGTCATCCCGTTGAAGCGCGACAGGATGCTCGGGCCACCCTCGAACGACGAGCGCGTGAGCGCCGACAGCGGGATCATCTCGCCGCCTGCGGTGCGCACGTGCAGGCGCCCGATGTCCTCCGGCGACTGGCGGAACGGCGCCTGCGCCTCGGCCTGCACGCGGTAGGTGCGACCGAAGAGGTTGAAGTCATTGATGTAGAGCGTCGAGAGCGACGCCTGCATCGTGGCGAAGACGTCGGTCAGCGACACCCCGCGCGCCTTGGCCGCCTCGCGATCGACCTCGAGCCGCAGCTGCGGCACGTCGGCGCGGAAGTTCGACTGCACGCCCTGGAGCTCGGGGAGCTGGTTCGCGGCACCGACGAACTGCTGCACCGCCGCGGCGAACTGCGGGAACGGCGTCCCGCCGCGCGCCTGCAGGTGCATCTCGAGGCCGCTCGTCGTGCCGAGGCCCGGGATCTCGGGGAAGTTGAACGCGAACGCGAGCGCTTCCTGGATCGCCCAGAGCTGGCCGTTGGTGCGGCCGACGACGGCGTCGATGCCGAGGTCCGGCGTGGTGCGCTCGGCCCAGGGCTTCAGGTTGACGAAGATGATCGCCGAGTTGGTCTGCGCCGCGAAGGTGAGCGCGTCGAGGCCGACCAGCGCCGCGGCGTGCGCGACCGCCGGATCCTTGAGCAGGAACTGCTCGATGCGCCCGACGACCTCCTCGGTGCGCTGCTTCGAGGCGCCATCCGGCAGCTGCACGCCGATCGCGAAGAATCCCTTGTCCTCGGGCGGGATGAACGCCTTCGGAGTGCGCTGGAAGAGCACCGCCGTGAGCGCGAGGATCACCGCGAACGCTGCCAGCGTCGTGCGCGGCGAGCCGAGAATCCGGGTCACCGAGCCGACGTAGCCGCGGGTCATCCGCGCGAAGCCGCGGTTGAAGGCGCCGAACACCCCGGTGCCCCCCTCGTGGTCGCCATCGCTCGGCTTGAGCAGCATCGCGCAGAGCGCCGGCGTCAGCGTGAGCGCCACGATGCCGGAGATCACCACCGACAGCACGATCGTCACCGCGAACTGCTTGTACATCTCGCCGGTGATGCCGCCGAGGAACGCCACCGGGACGAACACCGCGCAGAGCACGAGGACGATCGCCACGAGCGCGCCGCCGACCTGGCCCATCGCGCGGTCCGCCGCCACCCGGGCGCTGACCTTCTCCTCGGCCATGATCCGTTCGACGTTCTCGATGACGACGATCGCGTCGTCGACCACGATGCCGATCGCGAGCACGAGACCGAACAGCGTCAGCACGTTCACCGAGAAGCCGAGCATCAGGAGCCCGACGAAGGTGCCGATCACCGACACCGGCACCGCGAGCACCGGGATCAGCGTCGCGCGCCAGCTCTGCAGGAAGACGAAGACCACCAGCGTCACCAGGAGCATCGCCTCGGCGAGCGTCTTCACGACCTCGCGGATCGATTCCTCGATGAACGGCGTCGTGTCGTACGGCGTGATCCACTTCACGCCCTGCGGGAAGGCGCGCGCCAGCTCGTCCATCCGCGCCTCGAAGCGGTCGCGCACGTCGAGCGCATTGGCACCGTTCCGCAGGTTGACCAGCATGAACACCGTCGGCTTGCCGTCGAGGCGCGCGACCTGGTCGTAGTTGCGCGAGGCGAGCTCGACCTTGGCCACGTCCTTCACGCGCACCAGCGACCCGTCGCCGTTGGCGCGGAGGATGATGTCGCCGAACTCCTCCGGCGTCGTGAGCCGCCCCTTGGTCGTCACGGGGATGGTGAACTGCGTCCCCGTCGGCGCCGGCTCGCGGCCGAGACGGCCGGCCGGGTTGGTGGTGTTCTGCTCGCGCACCGCGGCGGCGATGTCGCTCACGGTGAGCCCGAGCTGCGTGAGGCGATCCGGGTCGACCGAGATGTTCATCGAGAACTCGAGCGCGCCGAAGACCTGGGCGTTGCCGACGCCCGGGATGCGCTTGATCTCCTCCTCGATGTTGAGCTTGGCGTAGTTCGTCAGGTACGCCGCGTCGTAGCGCGGATCCTCGGAGTAGAGCGCCGTTGCGAAGAGGATGTCGCTCTGCGCCTTCGTCACGATGATGCCGTTGCGGCGCACCTCCTCCGGCAGCTGCGGCTCCGCGAGCTTGATGGCGTTCTGGACGTCCACCGCGGCGAGGTCCTGGTCGCGGGAGATGTCGAAGTACACCGTCAGGTTCATCACGCCGTCGGACGAGTTCGCCGACTGGTAGTAGAGGAGCCCGTCGAGCCCGGACAGCTGCTGCTCGATCGGGGCCGCGACGGCAAGCGCCACGTCCTCGGCGGTCGCGCCCGGGTATGCCGCGACGACGCTGATCGCCGGCGGGGTGATCTGCGGGTAGCGGTTCACCGGCAGCCGCTGCAGGGCGAAGAGGCCGAGCAGCGTGATGACGATGGAGATGACCGCCGCCATCACCGGCCGGCGGACGAAGTAGTACTTGAGCTCGGGTTCGGTCCCGTCGCCCGTGGGGGTGGCGAGACTCACGGCGTCGACTCCGCGGCCGGCACGGTCGGGGTGCTGACCGGCGTCGGCGTCACGACCGCGCCCGGCCCGGTCTTCTGCAGGCCATCGACGATCACGCGATCGCCGACCGCGAGGCCGCTGGTGATGATCCAGCGATCGCCGGTCCACTGTCCGACCTCGACATCACGCACCTGCACCGTGTCGCCGGCCCCGACCACGTACACCACCCGACGGCCGAGCTGCTGCTGCACGGCGCGCTGCGGGACGGTGATCGCGCTGTCGCGCGCGAACCCCTCGAGGCGCACCCGCACGAACTGCCCGGGCACCAGGACGCGATCGTCGTTGCTGAAGCGGGCGCGGAATTCCTGCGTGCCGGTGGCCGGGTCGAGCACCGGGTCGACGTAGTCGAGCACGCCGGCGCGACCGAGCGGCGAGCCGTCGGGGAGCGTCACGTTGATCTTGAGCGGCGACCCCGGCCGGAGCAGCGCGGCCGAGGCCGGCGAGCGCTTCCACGCGAGCAGCTGCTGGCTGGCGGGACGGAACGAGACGTAGATCGGCTCGATCTGGTCGATCGTGGTGAGCAGGTCGCCCGGTCCGGCCACGCGCGCCCCAAGCTCGAGGTTCGCCTTGCCGACGCGACCCGCGATCTCGGCGCGCACGGTCGCGTCGTCGAGCTCCTTCTTGGCGCGGTCGTAGTCGGCCTTGGCGCGGAGCAGCTCGGTCTCGGCATCGTCAAGGTCGCGCTGCGCCACCGCGCGCTCGGCAACCAGCGGGGTCAGGCGATCGACGTTGCGCTTCGCATTCTGGTAGCGCGCATCGGCGCCGCGAAAGGCGGCGAGGTAGGTGGTGCGGTCGATCTCGTAGAGCACCTCGCCGACGCGCACCTCCGCGCCCTCGCGGAACGGCCGCGCGGTGATGATGCCGCTGACGGACGCGCGCACCTCGACGCGACGGAACGGCTGCACCGTGCCGACGAACTCGTAGCTCTCGGGAACGGTCGCAGCCGAGACGGTCTCGATGCCGACCTGCTGCGGCGGCGGGGCCTGCGGGGCGGGCGCCTCACCGCCGCAGGCGGCGAGGAGGGCAACGGCGAGCACCGCGCCGGGGGTCAGCGCGGACAGGAGACGGGACATGCGGTCCTCGATGGTGATGTATGTCATGCCGCGGCAGGCCCGATCAGGCAGTCCACTGCAGCCAGAATGGTGTTGAACGCAGAACCGGTGCACGGCGTTTCACCGGTGCACTCGCAGACAAACCGCACGTCGATCATCGCGCCCAGCATCAGGTTGCCGATGAGGCGCGCGGCCATCGTCGGATCGGCGACGGCGAACTCGCCCGCCGCCGTCCCCGCCTCGAGCACCGCGACCACGCGCGAGCGGAAGCGCTGCGAGAGGCGGCGGATGACGTGCTGCGCGGTGGCCGGGAAGTCGGCCATCTCGCGGAAGACGGTGAGGATCACTTCCGGGTTGCCGGGCGCCATCGTGCGGCGCCACTTCTCGGCGAGGAGATCGTGGAGCAGCCCGCGGTAGCCGGCCTCGCCGGGGACGAGGACGATCGGATCGTCGTCGAGCTCGATCGACTCCCCGAGGAGCATCGCCTCGAAGAGGGCGGCCTTCGACCCGAAGTAGTGGGAGACCGTCGCGGCCGAGACCCCGGCGCGCCGGGCGACCTGGGCGAGGGTGGCGCGGGCGAACCCCTCCTGGCCAAAGACCTGCTTGGCGGCGGCGAGGATCTCGAGACGGCGCTCGGCCGGGCGGCGCTCCCAGCGCGGCCCCGCCCCAGTTGGCATTGGTGTCATGGCCCGCACAGAGTAATTGGCGGGATGC
>DASTAN010000034.1:0-25968 GCA_035712665.1 Gemmatimonadales bacterium | reverse complement strand
CATCGGATCAAGGACGACCAGGGGCACTGGGAGCAGATGGAGGCCTACATCGCGCGGCGCACCGACGCGGAGTTCAGCCACGGGCTCTGTCCGGACTGCGCGACGAAGATGCTGACGGAGGAGTGAGGAGTGAGGGGTGAGGGGTGAGGGGGGAGGGGGGAGGGGGGAGGGGGGTGGGGGGTGGCCCCCTTGCCCCTCACTCCTCACCCCTCGCGACTCAGCACTTCCAGTGGTGGTCTGTCCAGTACATCCTGCGAACTCCAGAGTCCGACCACCGTCGTCAGCGTTGCGAGCCCGAGGGCGAGGCCGGTCATCGGCACGAGCGGCAGCGTGAAGCGGGTTTCGAAGACCCACTTCGACAACGCCCATCCCGCGCCGCCCGCGAGCACCGTCGCCACGAGGGCGGCGGCGACGCCGAGGGCGGCGTACTCCACGCCCAGGATGCGCAGCACCTGCCGCCGCGAGGCGCCGAGCGTCCGGAGCAGCGTTCCCTCGCGGATCCGCTGCCAGCGCGAGGTGGCGATCGCCCCGACCAGCACCACGGCCCCCGTCGCGAGCGAGAAGAGCGCCATGAAGCGGATCGCCAGGATCACGCGGTCGAGCACCTGCTCCAGCGCGCGCTGCACCTGCCCGAGGTCGACGCTCGTCACGTTCGCCGCCCGTTCGGCCAGCACGCGCTGCAGTCGCCCGCGCACCGTCGGGTCGGTCACCCGCGCCAGCGTCACCCAGGTCTGCGGCGCCCGATCGAGCACGCCCGGCGGAAAGAGCACGAAGAAGTTCGGCTCGAACCGCGCCCACTCCACCTCGCGAAGCGACGTGACGACCGTGTAGACCGGCACCCCCTGCACGTCCCACGTGATCCGGTCGCCGACCCCCACGATCAGCTCGCCGGCGACACCTGCCTCCATCGAGATCGGCGCCGGATCCTCGGCGGTCCGCCCCGTGGCGGTCACCGTGTCGCCGTAGAAGCGGCCGAGGGTCACGCGCTCCGACCCGCCGAGGGCGGCGCGATACGTCGAGCGGTACTCGCGCCGGAACGCCCACATCGAGCCCTCGCGCGCGTCCTCGCCCTCGGGGGTCGCGGTCGTGTCCTCGTAGACCCGTCCCCGCCCAAGAATGTCGCTCACGCGTCGACCGTCAACCTCGAGCACGCGCATCGGCACGATCGGGACGAAGGTCGCGTTGGTGATCCCCTCGGTGGCGAGAGCCTCGCGCACCGTCGCGCGCTGGTCGGTCTGGATGTCGATGAAGACGAGGTTGGGCCGCTCCTCGTCGCTGTCTACGCGGAAGTCGCGCAGGAGGTTGTGCTGGGCCGCGAAGAGCGTGACAAGGAGGAAGGCACCGAAGCCGAGCGCCACCACCACGGTGACGGTTTGGTTGCCGGGTCGATGCAGGTTGGCGAGCCCCTGCCGCACCAGGTACGACCAGCGTGCCGGCGTGAAGCGTCGGGCGGCACGGACCGTGAGCAGCGACGCGGCCCAGAGCGCCGCGAGGGCCATCCCGACCCCCGCCGCGAACCACGCCCCCTGCACGAGCGAGCCGACCTGCACCGCTGCCAGCGCGACCACGCTGGTCACCAGCAGCAGGACCGCGACGAGGCGCGGCCCGTCCCAGCGCACCCGCGGCGGATCGGCGAGGCGCCGCAGCGTGGCGAGCGGCGAGGCCTCGCGGATGCCGAGCAGCGGCAGCAGCGAGAAGACGCCGGCGGTCCACACCCCGAGCCCCACGCCGAGGGCGATCGCGCGCCACGACGGCCGGATCACCACGTCGACCGGGAGGAAGTCCGCGAGCACCAGCGGCATCACCATCTGCAGCCCGATGCCGAGGGCCGCGCCGATCACCGACCCGAGCAACCCCATCGCGAGCGCCTGGATGAGGTGGATCGCGAAGACCTGCCGCGTGGTGGCACCGAGGCAGCGCAGCACCGCGATGCTGTCGAGGCGCTGGCGGATGAAGACCTGCACCGCACTCGCGACGCCCAGGCCGCCGAGGAGCAGCGCCGCGAGCGCCACGAGACCGAGATAGTTGGCGAGCCGGGTGAGGCCGTCCGTGAGGTCGTCGCGGTCATCGGCGACGGTGCGGACGCCGACGCGATCCTCGCGCAGCGTCGGGCGGAATCCCTCCGCGAGCGATTGTGCGTCGACCTCCGCCGGCAGCTTCACGAAGGTCTCGTACCGCACCCGCGCGCCGAAGCCGAGGAGACCGGTGCTTGGCACGGTCGCGGTGGCGATGTAGACGCGCGCCCCGAATGCCTCCTGCAGCCCGACGTCGCCGGGGACGTTCACCACGGTTGCCGCGATCGGGTAGCGGGCCTCGCCGAGCGCCAGGGTGTCGCCGATGCGCGCGTCGAGGGCAGCGAGCAACGACGGGTCGACGATGACCGCACCGTCCTGCAATCGTGGCCACGTCCCGGCGGGTGCGGTTTCGATGGCACCGTAGTACGGCCACCCCGGATCGACGGTGCGTACCTGCACGAGGCGCGTGCCGCCGCTGCCCTCGAGATAAGCCATCGCGGTGAACGACGCCGAGTGCGCGACGGCGGCGCGGTCGCCGAGCGCGGTGCGCAGCGAGTCGAGGATCGTCGACACGCGCGCACTCGAGTCGAGCGGGGCGCGGCTCCGGAACGAGAGGTCCGCGCCGAGGAGCGCCTGCGCCTGCTCCGCCACGGAGGCCGTGAGGTTGTCGGCGAAGGAGTTCACCGCGACGAGGGCGCCGGTGCCGGCGGTGACCGATGCGGTGAGGAGCAGCAGCCGACGGCGCGCGGCGCGCGCCTCGCGCACCGCCATCTGCCAGACGAAGCGAGCGCTCATCGCGTGGTGTCCGACACCATCGCGCCGTCGGCGAGCCGGATCGTCCGCTTCGCCAGCGCCGCGAGCTGGAGATCGTGCGTGACCAGCACCAGCGTCGTCCCGAATTCCTCGTTGAGCGAGGTCATCAGGTCGACGACGGTGTGCCCGTTGGCTCCGTCGAGATTGCCGGTCGGCTCGTCGGCGAACAGGATGCGTGGCCGCGTCGAGAAGGCGCGTGCCACCGCGACGCGCTGCTGCTCGCCGCCCGAGAGCTGGGTCGGATAGTGGTGTCCCCGCCGCGCGAGGCCGACGCGCGCGAGGAGGTCGTCGGCGACCGCGGCAGCATCCGGCGAGCCGGCCAGCTCCAGCGGCACCTGCACGTTCTCGCGCGCAGTGAGCGTCGGGATCAGCTGGAACGACTGGAAGATGAAGCCGACGCGATCGCGCCGGACGATGGCGCGGGCATCCTCGTCGAGCGCCCCGAGATCGACGCCGTCAAGCAGCACACGGCCGCGGGTGGGGCGATCAAGCCCCGCGAGCAGGCCGAGCAGCGTCGTCTTGCCGCTGCCCGACGGTCCCACGATCGCGAGAAAGCCCCCGGGCTCGAGCGCGAAGGTGATATCCTTGAGCACGGTCAGGCGCTGGCCACCCGACAGGTAGTCGTGGCCCAGCGATTCGGCGACCAGCATCGCGGCAGGAGCGTGAACGGATGACGACAGCGACGATTCGGCGTTGGGTTCAGTCACTCGGGGTCCTCGGGGTCCTGCTGGGGTGTGGGTCGTCGGCAGACGCCCCCGCGCCGACGGGCAACCCGAAGGATACCCCGGTCGCGGCAGGGGGAGCCGTCGCGAACCCGGCGGCATCCCGGACGATCCTCTTCGTCGGGACGTCGCTCACGGCCGGGCTGGGACTCGACCCCGAACAGGCGTATCCGGCGCTGCTGCAGCCCCGGCTCGACTCGATCGCCCCGGGATGGCAGGCGATCAACGCCGGGGTGAGCGGCGAGACCTCGGCCGGGGCGCTCCGTCGGCTGGAGTGGCTCGTCGGCGAGGGGCCCGCCCCGGCGATCGTCGTCGTCGAAACCGGCGCCAACGACGGGTTGCGTGGGCAGTCGATCGACTCGCTGCGTGCCAACCTCGAGGCCATCCTCGCGCGCCTCGATCGGCTCGAGCCGAGGCCCCGCGTGGTCGTGGCACAGATGGAGGCGCTGCCGAACCTCGGGCGCGCCTACGTGCAGCGCTTCCGCACGGTCTTTGCCGACGTGGCCGCGGCCCACGGCGCGGTGCTGATGCCGTTCCTGCTCGATGGCGTGGCCGGCGTCGATTCGCTCAACCAGCCGGACGGGATCCACCCCAATCCTGCCGGCGCCCGTCGCGTCGCGGACAACGTCTGGCGCACGATCGGCCCGCTGGTCAGCTCTCGGTCCGAATCGCCTCGATCGGCGACATCCGCGACGCCTTGAGGGCGGGGTACGCCCCGAACATCAGGCCGATCGTGATCGCCGAGCCGGCGGCGACGAGCAGCGTCGACAGCGTGAAGCTCGCATAGACCGGGGCCTCGCTCCGGGTGCGGATGATCGCACTCACGCCGAACGCCCCCGCGAAGCCGAGCACGAGCCCGACCGTGCTCCCCATCCCCGTCACGGCGACCGCCTCCGCCAGGAACTGCGTGACGATGTCGCGCCGACGCGCACCGGTCGCGCGTCGCACGCCGATCTCGCGCGTGCGCTCGAAGACCGAGGCGAGCAGGACGTTCATGATCCCGATCCCGCCGACGAGCAGCGAGATCCCGGTGATCGATCCCATCAGCAGCTTGAAGACGAGCATCGACTGCCGCACCTGCTCGATGCGATTGGCCCGCACCTGCACCTCGGCCCGCGGCCCGTCGGCGCCGCCATCGCCGAGCGAGGCGACCCACGCCCGCGCGGAGTCGGCGATGCTCGGCATCACATCGATGCTGGGGCCGCGGAGGAGGAGCGTCGCCGGCTGATGCACCAGTGTCGCCGCCTCGAAGCGCGCGAACGGCACCCACGTCGCGATCGCGGCACTGTCGGCCATCGCCACCACGCCCACCACCGTGAACGCCACGCCCTCGAGCTCGAGCGTCGCACCGAGTGCGGCGGCACCGAGGCGCGCGGCGAGTGCCGGTGAGACGAGCGCTTCCGTGTCGGCACCGTCCCCAAGCCAGCGCCCCGCCAGCAGCGAATCGGGCTGGCCGACCGGCGAGCGTCCCGGCATCAGGGCATAGACCGAAGTGCCTTCCGGCAACGAGCTGTCCCGGGCGGTGAGACGGGCGGCACCCCGCCGCATCGCCGCGACACCGGTGCCGACCGGGAGACGCCGCGCCAGCGAATCCGCCGAGGCCGGGGTGAAGACGAGCGTGTCGGTCCGCGGGAGGCGGATGCCGTCGGCGTTCCGATCGGTGCTCGGCACGATCGCCGCGCTCTGCAGGTCGGTCGTCGCGGCGATCTGGTCGCGTGCGTAGGCCTCGACCCCGTCACCGACCGCGAGGACGGCGACGAGGGCGGCGGTCCCGACGATCACGCCGAGGGTCGCGAGCAGGGTGCGAAGCGGGTTGGCGGCGAGGGCGCGGAGGCCGGCGGCGATGGCAGCGGTGGTCATGCGACGGAGAACGTGGGCAGCGGCCAGCAAGTTTCAGTCTGGGACATCTACCCGGCTCCGGGCGCCGTGGGGTAAGCTTCTCGCATGGCCTTCTTCGACACCAACCATCAGCGCGCCGCGTGGCTGGTGGCGATCCTCGGGATCGTCATCGTGGTGGCGCTGGCGCCGTACGCGTCCGGACTGCTCGGTGCTCCGGTGCTCTTCGTGATCTTCGGCCCACTGCACGTGCGCCTGTCGGGCTGGTTCCGGTCGAGGAACCTCGCGGCCATCGCGGTGATCCTGATTGCGCTGGTGGGGCTGGTTCTCCCGATCGCGTGGGTCGTGACCCTGTTGGTGGGTCAGGCCCAGGAGGCGGCAAAGGGCGTGCTGACGTCTCCGCTGCTCGGGCGACTCGACACGCTCACGATCGGTCCGTTCGCGGTCGGGCAGCAGCTCAAGGAACTCGGTTCGCAGTTGGTCTCGCTGATGGGTGGCAGCGCCATCTCCCTGCTCGGGACGGCGACGCGGATCACGCTCAACCTGCTGTTCACCTTCTTCGGCTTCTACTACCTGCTGATGGACCCGCACGCGGCGTGGCGGGGGCTTCGGCCGTACATCCCCTTCTCGGACGAGAACGTCGAGGTGCTGCGTGAGCGCTTCGGGGCGGTGACCGTCTCGACGGTGCTGGGGACGGGCCTCTGCGCGCTGGCGCAGGGCGCGCTGGTGGCGACGGCCTTTGCGGTCGTGGGGATCGGCGATCCCGTGTTCTGGGGCGCGGTCACGATGGTGCTGGCCGTGCTCCCGGTCGTGGGGAGCGGGATGGTGTGGGGGCCGGCGGCGATCGTGCTCTTCGCCAGCGATCGCCTCGGTGCGGCGATCGGGATGGCGCTCTGGGGCGCCCTCGTGGTCGGCAACATCGACAACGTCATCCGGCCCTGGATCTCGAACCGCTATGCGCAGGTGCACCCGTTGATCACCTTGGTCGGCGCGATCGCGGGTGTGAGCTACATGGGGATTCTCGGGCTGCTGATCGGTCCGCTCGCGCTCAGCTACTTCTTCGAGCTGCTGACGATGTATCGCCACGAGTACCTCTCGCCGGCGATCCGGGCCGAGGCGATCGCCGCGGCGGCCGAGGAATCAGCGAGCGCTCTGTAGCGAGAGGCCGTACTGCAGGTGCAGGGCGATGTTGGTGGTCCGTGCATCGCCGTTGGCGATCGGGACGTCGAGATAGGACGCCGTCACCTTCGCCGTCAGCGAGCCGCGGGTGTAGGGCAGCAGCTTGATGCGCTTCGCGACGCCCGCCATCACGGTGCCGCCGCCGAATTCGTACCGGGACCCGAAGACCCCGTCGCGCTGACCGTACGATTCGCCCCGCACCGTCGAGATCGGCACCACGTACGTCGGCCCCGCGCCGAGCGTCAGGTCGACCGCGCCCACGTCCCAGTGCCGCTGGACCAGCAGGTGGTTGACGCCGTTGGTGACGCGGAACCGGGTGACCTCCGGTCCCGGCGGGTTGTCGAGGTACAGCTTGTGGTGCATGTACTCGAACCCCCATCCCGAACGTCCCGACCACTTGGCGACGCGACCGGCGTAGTACCAGGTTGGGCGCCACGGCCGCGTGGACCAATTGGGGGTCATCCGGATGTCGGGCTGGCCGTCCTGGCGAAAGGTCAGGGGGAGTCGGGCGTTCCAGGCATCCCCGAACCAGGCATCGAGGCGCCACTGGGCCGGAGCGGGAGCCGGGGCCAGCGCCACGGCGAGGGTCAGCACGACAGTCCAGCGGCGCATCCAGCGGATCCGGGAAGAGGTCGGGCGGAATCTACATCACTCCTGCAACCCACCGGAGCGGGATCAAGAGAGCGAGGTCCGCCCATCCCTGGGATGGATTTTTCGTCTAAGGTGTTGCCAAACAATGACTTTAGCGTATCTTTGAGCCAAGGCAGTGGGACAGGATCTCCACTGGTCAGGATGTTGCAGAGTTGGCCCCGGCTTGGTCGAGCGGGTTGCGCTACGACGATTTTCCGGAGCGAGGAGTCGGCAGGTGCCGGCAACCCCCAGCTTCGCTTACTCAGGAGGATGCATGCGTCACGCAGGGTTTGTGATCGCGGCCTCGCTGCTGGCTGCCGCACCGCTCGCGGCCCAGGAGAAGGGGACCGTTGAGATCGGCGGCTTCGGCCGGTATACCGGGTTCGAGTCCGATGCCTATCAGGTCCGCGGGCCGGATGACAACCGGATCGGCGGCGGTGGCCGTCTCGGCTACTTCTTCGCCAACAACCTGGCGCTCGAGCTCTCCGGGTCGTACACCCCGACGGACCTCCGCGGCAACCAGGCGAACGTGCCGTCGACGATCGGCTTCCGCTCGCGGCCGCTGACGTACATGCCGTTCAACCTCCAGGCGATCTACAACGCCCCGATCTCGAGCGGGCTGAGCTGGATGTTCGGTGGCGGCGCGAACTACACGATGCTCGGCAAGGGCATCGAGAAGAACAGCGTCGGCGTCGGCGCGCTGACCGGCCTCCGGATCAAGCCGGCGAGCTGGCTGAACTTCCGCCTCGAGGGGACGTACGACTACCTGCCGAGCGGCTACGGCGACGAGAAGAACGACTACCTCGGCGCTCAGGCCGGCGTTTCGCTGATGCTCGGCGGCGGCTGTGACCACTCGACCGACATGATCGGGATCCGTCCGACCTCGGCGACGCTGGAGCCGGGTCAGTCGCAGGCCTTCATGGCGGACGCGACCTACTGCGGCAAGCCGGACGCGGTCGTCTACCGTCTGAGCGGCCCGGGCACCGTGGACTCGCTCACCGGCCGCTACGTTGCCACCACGCCGGGCACGGCGCAGGTGATGGCCTACAGCCGCAAGGGCAAGCTGATGAGCACGGCGAACGTGACCGTGCGCGCGCCGGCCCCGCCGCCGCCGCCGCCGGCTCCGGCCCCCGCGCCGACCCCGGCGCCGGAGAAGCCGAAGTACGTCTTCGAGCTCCAGATGGTGCACTTCAAGTTCGATCGCTCGGACCTGACCGCCGGCGCGAAGGATACGCTCAACGCGGTGGCGACCACGCTCAAGGCGAACGCCGGCGTGAACGTCGACGTGATCGGGCACACCGACTGGACCGGCACGAACGCGTACAACATGAAGCTCTCGCAGGCCCGTGCCGAGACGGTGCGCAAGTACCTCATCGAGCAGGGCGTCGCCGCCGACCGGATCGCGGTCAAGTGGCGTGGCGAGGAGGAGCCGGCTGCCGACAACAAGACGTCGAAGGGCCGCGCGATGAACCGTCGGGCCGAGATCAAGCAGAACAACTGATCTGCCCGCACGACGGACGCGACGCCCCCGGTGGCCCAGGCCACCGGGGGCGTCGTGCGTTCAGCCGAGGCCGCGCGCGATGGCGATGGCCGCCGGATGCCGGAGCCGACGCTCGGCGGTCACGGCCCAGAACCGCTCGACCAGCCCGCGTGGCCGCCCGGCGATCTCCACGCCGTACTGCCGACGAATGCTGCGCTCCACGACCGCCGGCGCGGCGAAGCAGCCGTGCCCGTGCTGCGCCATCGTCTGGAGGAGTCCGAGGTCCTCGACTTCCGCGATGAGGCGCGGCCGCACGGTGTGGGTGCGGAACCAGGCCTCGACCGAGCGGCGGAGGACCGATCCCTCGACCGGGAGTAGGAACGGGGTGTCGGTGAGCGCGTCCGGGAAGCGTCGTCGCACCCGCCGTGCGAGGGTCGGCGTGCCGAAGAAGACGACCGGCGACTCGCCCAGGGGGTGCGCCGTGGCCCGGACGGGCGAGCTCGGCGGCAGCGGATGGTCGCTGAGGACGAGGTCCACCTCGTGCGAGGCCAGTTCCCCGAACAGGCGCTCGGCCTTGTCGACGCGCACCACCAGTCGGGTGCCGGTCGGCAACGGCAAGGCCGGGGCGAGGAGTCGGTACGCGGTGAGCTTCGGCAGCGAGTCCACGACCCCGACGGTGAAGCGGGTCGGCCGCTCGAGGACGCCGGTCGTGAGCGACCCCTCGAGCGCACGACCGAGGGCGAAGATCTCGTCGGCATAGCGGGCGACGGCGCGACCGACCTCGGTGAGCACGAGCCCGCGACCGGCGCGCTCGACCAGCTGCTGGCCGAGCGCGGCCTCGAGCGCGTGGAGCTGGGCGCTCACCGTCGGCTGCGACACCTGCAGCGCACGCGCGGCGCGCACCACCGACCCGGTGGTCGCGACCGCCGCGAAGACGCGGAGGTGGCGGAAGTTCAGGGCGGTCAAATCCATAGCTTCAATCTATGTGTTGCATCAACAAATAGAAAAATATTGACGGCGTCCGGTCGCGCCCCGAGGTTGCACGGAACCTCAACCGGGAGCCCCCGATGCACACCGACCTGACCGCCCTGCTCGAGCCGCGCACCGATGATCGTCCGTCGCCGGCGACCCCTGCCGCCGCCCTGGCGCGACTGCTCGCCGGCAACCGGCGATTCGCGGAGGGGCGGATCGAGTCGCCCCGCCGCGCCCTCGCCCGGATGCGACGGCTCGCGGAGCAGCAGGCGCCGTTCGCGGCGGTCGTGACCTGCTCCGACACGCGCGTCCCGAGCGAGCTGGTGTTCGACCAGGGGTACGGTGACCTGCACGTGACCTGCGTTCCCGGGAACGTCGTGACGCCCGAGGCGGTGGCCTCGATCGAGTTCGCGGTCGCCGAGCTCGGCGTGCAGGTGGTGTATGTCCTGGGGCACACCTTCTGCAGCACGATTGCCGCGATGGCCGGCCGGGATGCCGCACGTGCCGACCTGACCGCCCTCGCCGATCACCTGGTGCCGGCACTCGAGGCGGCCGGGGGCTCCCTCCCGGCGGCCGTGGAGCGCAACGCGCGCTGGCAGGCGGAGCTGCTCGTGCGACGCTCGTCGATCGTGGCGAGCGCGCTCGAGGCCGGGACGGTCACCATCGCGGCGGGGGTGCTGGACCTCGTCTCCGGGGTGATTGCGCCGATCGCGATCGAGCTGCCGCTGCCCCGCGCATTCGAGGCGGCGTGATGCTCGACGCGACGCGGCACTCGCTGCTGGTCGTCCTCGTCGAGCTCGCGCTGGAGGATGTGGTGCCCCGGGACCTCGCCGCGCACGGCGTGCGTGGCGCGCGTGTCCGGACCGCGTGGCGCGACGGTCGGTGCCACCTCGATCCGATGGTGCTGCCGGCCGGGCAGGTCCGCTTCGAGGCGGTGGTGCCGCGGCGCGTGGGCGATGCCTTCGTGCGACACGCGGCGACGCACTACCTGCCGCATCACGAGGCCGTGGCGTGGACCGAGCCGGTCACCGTGGCGTACGCGGAGATTCCGGTACCGGCCTGAGTTCGTTCGTGTGGTGCGCGGCGCGAGGAGCGGCTAGACTCGGAGGATGTCGCTTCGATTCCTGTCCGGCCTCGCGCTGGTCGCGTCCGGGGTCCTCGCCCCGCTCGGGGCCCAGCAGGTGCGCGGTACCGTGCTGACCGCCGAGGGCGCCCGGCCGCTCTCCGGCGCCCTGGTGTCGCTCGCGGACAGTGCAGGGCGCGTGGTGCTCCGCACGGCGACCTCGCCCTCCGGGGCATGGCTGCTCACCGCGCCACGCGAAGGGCGCTGGATCGTGCGCGTCGCGGCGATCGGCTTTGCCCCCTCGCGCCCGGATACGGTGGCACTGATGCTGGGCGCGCCGGTCGCGCTCCGGACGACCCTTACGGTGCAGCCCTTCGTCCTCCCCGAGATCGTGGCCAGCGACGACCGCTCCCGATGCACCCCCAACCCTACCGCAGCGGATGCGGTCCGACGGGTGCTCGGCGAGGCGGAGACGGCGCTCCGGCTGGTGGAGGCCACCATCGCCGGTGGTCGGCTTGCGTTCGACACCGAGTACATCGAGCGGCGGTGGATCGCCGGGACGGCGGATACCGTCGTGCGGACGTCGCGGCAGACAGCCCGGGCGGCCTGGCCCGTCGCGACGGCCGATCCCGCGCTCCTCGAGCGCGACGGGTTCATGCGCGACGATCCGCTGCTCACCCCCACGATCGGCTACTCCGGCGATGCCGGGCCGACCTACTACGCCCCCGATGTCGGCGTCCTCTTCGCGCCCTGGTTCGTGGCGTCGCACTGCTTCGCGCTCGAACCGGGGGCCGAGGACGAACTGGTCCTCCGCTACGTCCCGGACGGGTCGCGGAAGCAGGTCGAGGTCGGCGGGACGCTGGTGCTGGACCGGGCCTCGCTCGCCCTGCGCCGGCTGACCTTCCAGTTCGTGGGGCTGCCGCGGTGGGTGCCCGCGTCGGCGGCCGAGGGCGAGCTGGTCTTTCAGGTCCTCCCCGGCGGCGAATGGGCCCCGATGCGCTGGCGGCTGCGCGCTCCGATCCGTCTGGAGCGTCGGGCGCTGGGCGCGGCGAGCCGGGAGGGATTCGGCGGGTGGGTCGAGCTGGCGGGCCAGGTGCTGGCGGTCGCGCCGGGGCGGTGAGCTTGCGCGCGAGGCGACTGGGATGCATAATTATGCATTATGCAAAAGCCCGTGATTGCCCTCGCGTTCTCTGGGGGTCTTGATACCTCCTACTGCGTCCCCCGTCTCGCCGAGCGGGGGTTCATTGTCCATACGGTGTTCGTGAACACCGGCGGCACCACCCCGGCCGAGGCCGCCGCGATCCGCGCCCAGGCCGAAGCGGTCGGGGCCGCGGGGCACCACGAGGTTGACGCCCGCGCGCTGGTCTTCGATCGGTTCGTGAAGGTGCTGATCCAGGCCAACGTCCTCCGAGGCCAGGTCTATCCGCTGTCGGTCGCGGCCGAGCGCACCCAGCAGGCGCTCTCGGTGGTCGAGGTGGCGCGGCAGATCGGTGCGACGGCGGTCGCCCACGGCTCGACCGGCGCGGGCAATGACCAGATCCGCTTCGACATCGCGCTTCGCGTGCTGGCGCCCGATCTCGAGATCGTGACGCCGATCCGCGAGGAGTCGCTGACCCGCGAGTCGGCGATCGCCTATCTCGAGGCGCGCGGGCTGCCGGTGCCGCCCAAGTCCGGGGCGTTCTCGATCAACCGCGGCCTCTGGGGCACCACCTGGGGCGGCGGCTGGACGCACGACACGTGGGAAGGGCCGCCGGCCGAGCTGCTCGACCCGCCGGCCGACGCGCCGGCCCCGGCCGATCACGTGATCGGCTGGGAGCAGGGCGTGCCGGTGTCGCTGGACGGCACCCGCCTCGAGGGCCACGCGCTGGTGGACGCGCTGTCGGGGCGTGCCGCGCAGTACGGCATCGGGCACGGGATCCACGTCGGCGAGACGGCGCTCGGGATCAAGGGCCGCATCGGCTTCGAGGCGGGGAGCGCGCTCATCCTGATCAGCGCGCACCGCGAGCTCGAGAAGCTGGTGCTGACCAAATGGCAGTCGTACTGGAAGGACCAGCTCGGCGCCTTCTACGGCGATCGCCTGCACGAGGGGCACTGGTTCGACCCGTCGCTGCGCGACATCGAGGCGATGGTCGCGTCGTCGCAGCGCACCGTCACCGGCGAGACGCGCGTGCGGCTCGCGCCGGGGCGCTTCCTCGTGACCGGGGCGCGCTCGCCGTACTCGATGATGGACCGTGCCGTCGCCACCTACGGCGAGGAGAACAAGCTCTGGACCGGCGACGAGGCGAAGGCCTTCGCGCGGGTCGGGGCGATTCCGGAGCTGCTCGCCGCCCGCGCGGCGGCGCGCGCCGAAGGCCAGGGCTGAGCGATGATCACCACGCGCGTGAAGCTGGACCGCATCGCGTCGAGCACCCGGAACGCCGCGCTCACCGACGAGGTGATCGTGGGCGACGAAATCGTCTCGGCCGAGGGGTACATCCTCGCGATCCGCCTGCTCGAGGACAAGAGCACCTACAACGTCCTCGAGGACGTCTCGGGACGGATGGTCTCCCTCCGCGCGGGCGACGTGATGGCCGGTGTCCTCGGCTCGCGTCGTGCGCTCCGCGGCTATGCGGGCGAGGTGCCGCCGGTGCTCGCCGTCGGCGACACGATCGAGGTGCTCAACCTCGGCGGCATCCTGGGGCGCTGCACCTCGGTGAATCCCGACATCGGCCCGCCGTTCAAGGCCGAGGTGCTCGGTGCGGTGCTGGCGTTTCCCGAGCTGGGCGACCGCATCGGCCGTCCCGCACACATCCGCGATCGGGCGATCCCGCCGGCCGAGACGCTCTCGTGTGACGTGCCGATCGTGTTCGTGGCGGGCACCTGCATGAACGCCGGGAAGACCGTCGCGGCCACCGAGCTGGTGCGCGGTCTCGCGCGGAGCGGGCTCCGGGTCGGCGCGGTGAAGCTGACCGGCGTCTCGCTCATGCGCGACGCCCTCTCGATGCGCGATGCCGGCGCGGTGGCGGCGCTCACCTTCAACGACGCCGGTGCGGCGAGCACGCACGCGGGGATGACGGTGCCGGTGGCGCGCGGGATCCTGAACCGGATGACGGAGCCGCGCGGCCCGCGTCCCGACGTGATCGTGGCGGAGCTGGGCGATGGCATCCTCGGCGAGTACGGCGTGCAGGACATCCTCCGCGCGAAGGACCTGATGGCACTGGGCGCGGCGTTCGTGATGGCCGCACCGGACCCGGTCGGCTGCTGGGGCGCGCGCGAACTGATGCGGGATGAGTTCGAGCTGCCGATCACCGCCATCACCGGACCGGCGACCGACAACGCCGTCGGCAGCGACTACATCACGGCAATGCTCGGGCTGCCGGCCCACAACGCGCGGCGCGATGCGGCCGGGCTGGTGGCGCGGGTGCGCGAGGCGCTGGCCGCGTGGAACGCGGCGCACGGGCGGTCGGCGTGAAGGTCGCCGTCCTCGGCGGGGCCGGCTATGTCGGCGGCGAGCTGCTGCGGCTGCTGCTCCAGCATCCCGAGGTGACCGAGCTGGTCACCACGTCGCGATCGCAGGCCGGCAAGCCGATCGCCGACGTGCATCCGACGCTCGCCCCGCTCACCGACGCGCGGTTCGCCGCGCACAGTCCCGGCGATGTCGCGCGCGGGAAGGATGTCGTCTTCCTCGCCCTCGAGCACGGCGAGTCGAGCGGGCTGATGGGCGACATCGTGGATGCCGGGCCGGGGATGATCGTGGACCTCGCGGCCGACTTCCGCATTCACGACGGCCGGCTGCACGAGCAGTTCTACGGCCCGCATCCGGCCGCCGCACTGGTGCATCGGTTCGTGTACGGGCTGGCGGACGTGCTGGGGTCGTCCCTCGGCGGGGCCACGTCGATCGCGGCTCCCGGCTGCTTCGCGACGGCGGCGCAGCTGGCGCTGTACGGCATCGCCGACCTGCCGCTGTCCGCCCCGCCGGTGGTGTTCGGCGTGACGGGCTCGAGCGGTGCAGGGCAGGCACCGAAGCCGACGACGCACCATCCGGCCCGCGCCCACAACCTCTTCGCCTATTCGGCGATGGGCCATCGGCACGAGGGGGAGATCCTCGAGCAATGGCGCGGCTGGCGCGGGGATGCGACGGCGCACGCGCGCCTGCTGACGCACTCGGGCCCCTTCGTGCGCGGCATCCACGCCACGCTGCATGCCCATCTCGCCGAGCCGCTCACGGGCGATGCCAATGCGGTGCTCGCCGCGCGCTTCGCGGGGCGACCGTTCGTGCGCGTCACGCCGAAGCCGCCGGAGCTCACGCACGTCGTCGGCTCGAACATGGCGCTGCTCCACGCCGCGGCCTCGCCCGATGGCCGTGAGGTGCAGGTGATGTGCGTGATCGACAACCTGATCAAGGGCGCCGGCGGCCAGGCCGTGCAGGCGATGAACCTCGCGCTCGGCCTCGACGAGCGCGCGGGGCTGCTCGCCCCGGGAGCGTTTCCGTGCTGACGACTGCTGCCCCGGCGCTGCTGCCGGTCTACGCGACCTTCCCGCTCCGCGCCGCCAGCGGCCACGGCTCGTGGCTGGTGGACGAGGACGGCCACGAGTGGCTCGACGCCTACGGCGGCCACGCCGTGGCGACCTGCGGCCATTCGCATCCGGACGTCGTCGCCGCCATCAGCGAGCAGGCGGCGCGCCTGCTGTTCTACTCGACGGCGGTGCCGCACGCCGGGCGCGAACGGCTTGCGGCCGCGATCGTCGCGCGGAGTCCGGCGCCGCTCGCGAAGGTCTTCTTCTGCAACTCCGGCGCGGAGGCGAACGAGAACCTCCTCGGGCTCGCCCGGCGTCGCACCGGCCGCCAGCGCATCGTGACGCTGCTCGGCGGCTGGCACGGCCGAACGGTGGCGACGCTCGCCTGCACCGACGGCGCCAAGTACGAGGCCGGGGCGCGCCGCGCCGGGATGCCGCTCTCGACCAAGGTGCCGATGAACGACCTGGCGGCGCTCGAGGCGGTGATGGGCGAGGACGTCGCGGCGGTGCTGCTCGAGCCGGTACAGGGGTTCAACGGCGCACGGGCCTGCACGGCCGAGTACCTGCAGGCGGTGCGCGCGCTCTGTGACCGACACGGTGCGATGCTGCTCTTCGACGAGGTGCAGTGCGGCACGGGGCGCCTCGGCACCTTCACGGCGGCGGAGTTCTTCGGCGTGGTGCCGGATGCCCTCTCGATGGCAAAGGGACTCGCGGCGGGGCTCCCGATCGGCGCCGTCGTCGCGCGCGATTCGCTGGTGCACGACATCGCGATCGGCGACCTCGGCTCGACCTTCGGCGGCGGCCCGGTGCCGTGTGCCGCGGCGATGGCGAACCTGCAGGTACTGGATCGGGAGGACCTCCTCGGCAACGTCCGTCGGGTCAGCGAGCAGCTGGTGACCGAGGCGGGCTCGCTGCCGCACGTCACGGCGATCCACGGCCACGGCTTCCTGCTCGGGCTCGAGCTCGACCGTCCGGCGGCCGAGGTGCAGCGCGCGCTCTGGCAGCACCGGATCCTCACGGGCACGAGCACCGACCCGATGACGCTGCGGCTCCTGCCGCCGCTGTCGTTCAGCGCCGACGAGGCCGAGCTGCTGCTCCGCGGACTGCGGGCGGTGCTGGCGTGACGCGCCGCGATTTCCTCGCGATGGAGGACTGGTCGCCCGAGGCGATCGACGGCCTCCTCGAGCTGGCGGAGCGCATCAAGCACGGTCACGTGCAGGGCGGCCTCGAGAAGAAGGTCCTGGCGATGATGTTCCTCGACCCGTCGCTCCGGACCCGCGCCTCGATGGAGACCGCGATGTTCCTCCACGGCGGGCACGCGCTCACGCTCGAACCCGGCAAGGGAAGCTGGGCGCTCGAGACCGAGCTCGACGTCGTGATGGACGGGACGACGGTCGAGCACATCATCGAGGCGGCGCGCGTGCTGTCGCGCTACGCGGACGTGCTGGCGATGCGCTCGTTCCCCAAGGGAAATCCCTGGGCGATCGAGCGCGAGGATCGCACCATCCGGCACTTCGCCCAGTTCGCGACCAAGCCGGTGATCAACCTCGAATCGTCGCGGCGCCACCCGTGCCAGGGCCTCGCCGACGCGATGACGATCCGCGAGCGGTTCCGCGAGCCGCAGGGGAAGCGCTTCGTGCTGCAGTGGGGGTGGCACCCGAAGGCGCTCCCGACGGCGGTGCCCGCCAGCGCCGCGATCGCCGCCGCCCACCTCGGGATGGAGGTGGTGGTGGCCCGTCCCGAGGGGTATGATCTCGACCCGGACGACTACGCGGCGATCCGGACGCTGGCCGAGTCGCGGGGCGGCTCGCTCCGCGTGACGGACGACGTGGATGGCGCCATCGACGGCGCCCATGTGGTCTACCCGAAGTCGTGGGGCGCGCTCTCGTGCTACGGCCGCCCGGAGGACGAGCGGGCGCTCCGCGAGGGGAAGCGCGACTGGCGCCTCACCGAGGCGCGGATGCGGATGACCGCCGGCGGCCAGGGGATCGCGATGCACTGCCTCCCCGTCCGCCGCGGGGTCGAGATCGACGCGGCGGTGCTCGACGGGCCGCAGAGCGCGGTGATCGACGAGGCGGAGAACCGGCTCCACGCGCAGCGGGCGTTGTTGCTCGAAGTCGTAGGAGGCCTCAGGCCGTAAGCCTCAGGTCGTAGGGGATGCAGCATCGAAACCGTCGTGCGGCTTGAGGCCTACGGCTTGCGGCACGTAAGACCACCACATCGGAACGACTGAATGACCATCGACACCTCCAAGGGCATCGCCGGACTCAAGGGCGCCCTGCGTTACGTTCGCGCCTACCGCGACCACGTCTTCGTCGTGAAGCTGGGCGGCGACGTGCTGAGCGACCGGCATCTCCTGGACCAGGCCGCCGGGCAGCTGGCGCTGCTGGCCTCGCTCTCGATCCGCCTCGTCGTGGTGCACGGCGGGGGGCCGCAGGCGAGCGCGCTGTCGCGTCGCCTCGGGCAGGAGCCGGTGATGATCGCCGGGCGTCGCGTCACCGACGACCATGCGCTCGAAGTCGCGAAGATGGTCTACCGTGGCATGCTCAACACCGATCTCGTCTCGGCGCTGCGTCGCCACGGGGTGCAGGCGGTCGGGCTGTCCGGCGTGGACGGCGACCTGCTCACCGCGCATCGTCGTGCGCCGCTGCGCGTGGTGGATGACGAGGGGCAGGAGCGCACCGTCGACTACGGTCACGTCGGCGACATCGACAAGGTGGATCCGCGGGCCCTCGGCACCCTCCTCGACGGGCGGTTCGTGCCCGTGGTCTCGTCGCTGGCCGGCGACGGCGAGGGCAACGTCTACAACGTCAACGCCGACACCGTCGCCGAATCGCTGGCGCTGGCGCTCAAGGCGCAGAAGCTGATCTTCATGACGGGGGCGCCGGGCGTGCTTCGCGACCGGAACGATCCGAGCACGCTGGTCACCTTCGCCGATCCGGACGACCTCGCCGAGCTGATGAACAGCGGCGCCCTGGCCGGAGGGATGAAGCCGAAGGTGCAGGCGTGCATCCGGGCGGCCACGGGCGGCGTCGAGCGGACCCACATCATCGACGGCCGCGCCCCCGACGCGCTGCTGCTCGAGGTGTTCACCGGGGCCGGCTGCGGCACCATGATCGTCGGCCGCAAGGAGAAGGCGACCTATCTTGGCGTCGACCTGGCCGACTGAGATCGCCTTCCTCCGGGACCTCGTCGCGATCCCCTCGATCAGCGGCAACGAGGCCCCGGCGGCGGAGTTCGTCGAGGCGGCCGCGCGTCGCCTCGGCCTCGACGTGGTGCGCGATGCCACCAGTGTCCGCGTGAGCGTCGGCGACGAGGACACCGGGCCGACGCTCGCGCTGGCGACCCACCTCGACGTGGTCCCGCCGGGCGAGGGCTGGACGCGCGACCCGTTCGTGCCGACCATCGAGGGCGACCTCCTCTACGGTCGCGGCTCGGGCGACGCCAAGGCGTCGGTGAGCGCGATGTTCTGGGCGCTCGTGGACCTCGCCTCGCGCGGCGGCCCCGACCGCGGACGCGCGCTCGGCATCTTCGCGTACGGCGAGGAGACGCGCGACGCCTCGATGCCCGAGGCGGTCAAGGTCGCAGGGCGGCTCGATGCGGCGATCATCGGCGAGCCGACGAACCTGCAGCTCTCGATCGCGCAGCGCGGCCTGATGATGGTGGACCTCGTGGCGCGGGGCGACCAGCGCCACGCGGGCTACGCGTCGCAGGGCGACTTCACCAACGCGATCACCGCGCTCGCCCGCGAGCTGGTGAAGCTCGACGGCATCGTCGCCGAGCGGGTGCATCCGGTGCTCGGCATCACGACGGTGACGCCGACGATGCTCGAGGCGGGCGTGTCGCGGAACGTCACGCCGCCCTCCGCACGCGCGGTGCTGGACATCCGCTCGACGCCGGCGTGGTCGCACGACGAGCTGGCGCGGGCGCTGACCGAACGACTCGAGTGCGAGGTGGTGGTGACCTCCACGCGCCTCGTGCCGTGCGAGACGCCGACCTCCTCGTCGCTCCTCGCCGCGATGCAGGCGGTGGCCCCGGAGGCGACGACGTACGGCTCGCCCACCTGCAGCGACTGGTGCTTCCTTCGCCATCTCGATGCGGTGAAGGTGGGCCCGGGCACCTCGCGCCGGTCCCACACCCCCGATGAATCGGTGGACCTTCCCGAAGTGACGGCGGCCCGCGCCTTCTACGCGCGCGTCGCGGAGGCGTATCTCTCGTGACCCGACCCGACACGCTCTGGAGCCCCGGCGCCGATCCCGACGCCCAGATGCTCGCCTATACCGTGGGCGACGACCGCGAGGTGGATGCCCGGCTGCTGCGCTGGGACGTCCTCGGCTCGCTGGGCCACATCGAGGCACTGCGCGGCGGCGGGATCATCTCGACCTCCGAGCACGGCGGGCTCCGGCTCGCGCTCCGGGCCGCGCTGCAGGCGGTGGAGAGCGGGGCACTCGTCATCGAGCCGACGCACGAGGACGTGCACAGCGCCGTCGAGTCGTGGCTGACCCGGCAGTTCGGCGACGCCGGCGAGCGGCTCCACGCCGGCCGCTCGCGCAACGACCAGGTGGCGACCGACCTCCGGCTGTACCTCAAGGATGCGGTGCTGCAGCTCCACGCCGGGATGATGGCCCTCGCGCAGGAACTGCTGGCCTTCGCGCAGTCGCACCAGCGCGTGGTGTGGCCGGGCTACACGCACCAGCGGATCGCGATGCCGTCCTCGGCCGGGCTCTGGGCCGCGGGCTACGCCGAGCTGCTGCTCGACACCGCCGAGGCGGTGCAGGGGATCTGGCCGCGCATCGACCGCTCGCCGCTGGGGACCGCCGCGGGCTATGGCGTGCCGCTCCCGCTCGATCGCGAGCGGGCCGCGCGGGCGCTGGGTTTTGCGGGCATCGACCAGATGGTGACATCGGTACAGGCGGCACGCGGCCAGATCGAGGCAGCGACGCTCTTCTGGTGCGCCGAGGCGGCGCACGCCTGCGCCAAGCTGTCGTCGGACGTGATCCTCTACACCAGCGACGAGTTCGGCTGGCTGATCCTGCCCGAGGCGCTCTCCACCGGGTCGAGCATCATGCCGCAGAAGCGGAACCCCGACCTCTTCGAGCTCACGCGGGCACGCGCTGCCGCGCTCGAGGGCGACCTCGCCGCGGTGATGGCGATCAAGCGCGGACTGCCCGGCGGCTACCATCGCGATTTCCAGCTGCTCAAGGCGCCGCTCTTCCGGGGGATGGATCGCACCCGCGAGATGCTCGCGATGCTCTCGACTGCGATCCCGCAGCTCGGCGTCAACTCGGTGAAGGCCGGCGGCGCGCTCCTGCCCGAGGTGTTCGCAACCGACGAGGCGATGCGTCGCGTGCGCGAGGGCGAGCCGTTCCGTCGCGCCTATCGCGATGTCGCGGCAGCGGTGAAGCGCGGCGATGACATCCCGGTGCTGACCGCAGCCGAAGTCGCCGCAGCGCGCACGAGCACCGGCGGCCTCGGCAACCTCGGGCTGCCGACGCTCCGCGCGCGCCTCCGTGACCTCACCCGCTGGAACGTGCGCGAGTGGCGCCGGCACGACACGGCGATGGCCCGTCTCGCCGGGACGTCGAGGGCGCGATGAGCCTCGATCGCCGGAAGCGGCACCTCAAGATCCTCGAGCTCGTCGCGACGCGGCCGATGCGCACGCAGGAGGAGCTTGCGGACGCCCTTGCCCAGGAAGGGTGGGAGGTGACGCAGAGCTCGGTGAGCCGCGACATCTCGCGCCTTGGCCTCGTCAAGGTCGAGGGGATCTACACCCGGCCCACCGTGCAGCGCGTGGCCGAGATTGCCGACCCGAACGAGCGTCGCCTGGCCGAGTCGGTGCTGACCGTGGACGCTGCCGGCGACGCGCTGCTGGTGCTGCACACGCCGCCGGGCGAGGCGCATCGCGCCGGGAACGCGCTCGACCTGCTGGCGTGGCCCGAGGTCGTGGGGACCATCGCCGGCGACGACACCATCTTTCTCGCCACCCGCAACGTGGCGTCGCAGCAGCTGATCCTGCGGCGCCTGACGACCATCCTTGGTGAAGGAGTCACGACGTGAGCATTGCCCAGGGCTTCCTGCCCGAATTCGACAATGAACTGAAGACCACCCGTTCGCTGCTGGCCATCGTGCCGGAGGCGCAGAAGGACTGGACGCCGCACCCGAAGTCGATGACGCTCGGGCAGCTCGCGCAGCACATCGTGGACATGATGGGGTGGGTCGGGCCGACGATGACCGCGGACGCGTTCGACATCGCGCCCCCGGGCGGCGCGGCGTGGGTACCGCCGCAGTTCACCACGACGGCGACCCTGCTCGCGGACTTCGACCGCAACGCCGCCACGGCGCGCGCCGGGATCGCGGGCGCGAGCGACGAGGCGATGCACGCGACCTGGTCGCTGCTGCGCGGCGGCCAGACGCTGATGGCGATGCCGCGCATCGCCTCGTTGCGCGGGATGCTGATGAACCACATCATCCACCACCGCGGCCAGCTCAGCGTCTATCTCCGCCTGCTCGACGTGCCGCTGCCGAGCATCTACGGCCCGACGGCCGACACGGGGCGCTAGGGCAGCACCAGGCGCTGCACCTCGTCGGGGTGGTCGCAGATGTGGTGCGCCCCCGCCCGGACGAGGTGCTCGCGCGCGATCGGCCCCCACGTCACCCCGATGGTCGTGACCCCGGCCGCGCGACCGCTCTCGATGTCGTGGTGCGAGTCGCCGACGAACGCCGTCCCCTCGGGGGCGGCGTCGAGCGCGTCGAGGGCCCGGCGCACCGGCTCCGGATCGGGCTTCGGCTTCACCACGTCATCGGCGCCGACGATCACCTGCATCGTGTCGCCCAATCCCACCAGCTCGAGTCCCCGCACCGCACCGACGCGGTTCTTGCTCGTCACCAGGCCCAGCGGGACGCTGCGCTCGGCGAGGGTACGGATCAGCGGCACCATCCCCGGGAAGGCCGAGACCCGCGCGTCGTGGTGGGCGAGGTTGTAGCCGCGGTAGGTCGCGATCCACGACTCCATCGTGGCTGGGTCGTCGGTCCACGCGCCGAAGACGGTGCGGAGCGGGGTGCCGATGCCGTGGATGATCTCCTCGCGCGACAGCATCGGGAGGCCGTGGCTCCGGAAGGTGTGGAGATAGCTGTCGACGATGAGGTCGATCGAGTCGATGATCGTCCCGTCGAGGTCGAAGAGGACGGTGTGGATGGCGGTCATCCGCTCAACGTAGCGATGCATCGGGTGATTGGAAGAGCGCCACGGCAATCGGCTCCACCTGCAGGGGATGCTCGGGATCGGGGGCGATCGCGGGGGACCGTCGCCAGACCGCGTCCGACGCGAGATCGGCCTCCTCCCACCACGTGGCCATCCCCGCCGCCCCGTTGCTCCGGGCCAGCCGCAGCCAGGCGTCGAGGGCTCCGAGGGCTGCGCGGTCGCGCTGTCGGGCGGCGAGTCGCGCGAGGCGCTGGATGCGGGCGAGCCGGTGCGGGGAGGCCGGCAGGGCGGCGGTGACCAGTCGCGTGGCCGCCGTGATCGCCTCGGGGAGGAGGGCGTCCGCGCGGCGGATCGTCAGCGACTCCGGGATATGGTCGTTCGCCGCGGGAGTGGCCTGCGTCGGCCACGTTGCCGGTTGCCATGCACCACCGGTGCGCGCCACGATCACGACACCGACCCGGCGTCCCATCGTCAGTCGCAGCGCCACCACCGCCTCGCGCGATGGTTCCGCGCCTGCGGCAAGGACGCAGCAGGGGACGACGCGATGCCGTCGCGGATGCGGCGCGCGCTCGAGCACGCCGAGCCAGCGCCGAGCGGTCGCGGACTTCCGGTGCACGATGCGCGACAGGGCGAGCGCGTGCTCGATGGCAGGCGGCGGGGTCCGATGCCAGCTCTCCACGAAATCGGCGCGCTGTCCCAGCCGGCGGGCGCGGCCGTCGCGCTGGTCGCGTCGCATCGGTGTCCACGGCAGGTCCAGATGGACGATGCGCGAGGCGGCCTGGAGGTCGAGTCCTTCCGCCGCGACATCCGTGGCGACGAGGATCGTCGGCACGACGCGGCGCGCCCGCCAGCGGGTGCGCTCCGGGCCGAAGGCCGCGAGCACGACCTCCCGCGCGAGCCGATGCGGGCCGAGGCCGGCACTCGTCCCCTCCACCCACGCCACCGCATCACCGAGCACCCCGCGCAGGACTCGCGCGGTGGCACGATGTCGCGCGAAGCAGATGGTGACGCGGTCGTCGGCGCACAGGGTGCGCACTGCAGCGAGCCACTCCACGTCGGTCGTGCCGTCGGCGAGTGCTGCCTCCACCCAGCGGGTGTCTGCCGCGATCAGGGCCGCATCGACCGCAGGCCCGGTTTCGGGCAGCAGTGACCAGAGGACGGTCTGGTCGAGCGCCGCACCAGCCCAGCGACGCAGCAGGCGACGATCGAGCTGCCCCGCATCCTCGGCCTGGGCAAGCAGGGCGCGATAGCGGCAGAGCGCCGCGCGCCACGCGGCATCGCTGGACGCCGCGGCGTCGAGGAAGACGGTCTGCAGCAGGCGACGGATCGTGGCGTCATCGGAGAGGCGGGCCTCGCCAAGTCGCTGCACGACGCACTCTCCGCGGGTATGCTCGAGGGGACCTGGAACCAGGCGCCGTCGACGCGACGGGATCCTCGCGGGCGCAGCCGCGCGGATCACGAGGCGGCCGAGTGCCGTGGGCGGCCGCCGCTCGAGCGCGAGCGCCTCGAGGTCCACGACCCCATCGAGGCGGAGTGCATCACGGGGCAAGCCATATCGCAGCAAGGTGATGAGGTCCTGTGCCCGATTCACGATCGGCGTCCCGGTGAGGAACAGCAGCTGCCGTCCGAGCGCCCATCGTGCGAAGAGGCGGCCACGGCGCGTCGCCGGATCCCGAAGCCGATGGCCCTCATCGACGATCACGAGTCGTGCGGTGCCGGACGGTGCCGTGCCCCGACTCATCCGTTCGAGGGTATGCAGCTCGCCCGCGATGCCGCTCCGCGCGCAGGCGTCTCGCCACTGCGCCTGGAGCACGGCCGGGACCAGTAGCAGCGGCCGCTCGCCGAGCGCGTGCGCGACCGCGAGGGCGATCCACGTCTTCCCGCTGCCGACCGGTTCGGCGAGGACGGCAGTCCCCCACGATTCGATCGCCGCGACCGTGCGGGACCAGCTGACGTGCTGCTCCGGTCGCAGCCAGGCGGGCGGTGTTCGGGCGCTCATCGTCGGTGCGCGCGCACCACGCACCGCCGCACGGCACGCCTCGGGTGCGGCGGGCACCGGCTTGCCGCGCCGCGTCGTGGGAAGGCGTCCCACGACCGCGAGCGACTCAGCCACGATCCGCGGCGAGGAGGCGATCGACATCGGTCGCATCGAGGGCGAGCAGGCGAGCCGCACGCTGCGCGGCGGCGTTGGCGAGGTCGCGATCTGCGGGATTGGCGCCGGCCGCGATCAGGGTCTGGTCGTGCACCACGCCGGACGGGAGTGGCAGGTGGCGCACCACGCGCGCACCGAAGCGGGCGAATCCCCCGCGGGCAGGCTCCGCACCCAGCCGGGCGAGGACGCTCAGCAGCGGCGTCCGGAGGTAGCCGGCCAGCGCGTGCGCCTCCGCGGCGCTGCCCGCCGCGATGACGTAGCAGCTGTTGAGCGGCACGACATCGCCCGTGAGCACCACGGTGTCGAGGGTGCGCGCCACGTCCGGCCAGACCACGCGGTGCGGTGCGGTGGCCGGCCGGGTGCGAAAGAGCGACCACCAGCACCGACCGCTGCGTGCATCGGTGCGCGACTCCAGCCGTTCGCGGTGTCGGGCGAGGTGTGCCGCCACGGGCGGGGGGAGTGCGGTCCACGCCGTGCCGCGCGCATCCGCCGGCCAGAGCAGGGGAATCTGGCCGATGACCTGCCCGTCGCGAACATCGCGACCGCGGACCGCCGGTCGCGTGTAGGGACCGAGGGCAGGCGGCGGGGCGAGGAATGCCTCGTTCGCGCCGGTCTTCACGCCGAGCGACGGGTGGTGCCGTTGTCCGAGCAACGGGTGTGACTCGGCGAGGTGTCGGCAGATCCGCTCGACGTCCGTCGAACTGCGCGCCACCCAGGACACGCCGCCTCGCCACGTGGCCTGGGGACGGAGGACACCGGCGCTGCCAAGGGCGTTCCGCACGGCGTGATCGGCCGACGCCTGACGTCGCGACGCGATCAGCGCCATCGGGTAGACGGCCGCCTCGAAGCCGGCCCGCGGGTCATCCTGCAGGTCGGCGACGCAGTGCAGTGCGGTGCGCTCCGCGAGCTCGGCCCGGCATCGCACGGCGTAGTCTGCCGTCGCGAGCTTGGCCGGGACGAGCAGCGCGAGGGTGCCGTTCGGCGCGAGCCATTCGAGCGAGCGCTCGAGGAACGCCACCGCGAGGTCCGGACGATGTCGCCATCCGTCACCCGTGCCGCGCCACCACTGGTAGCGCGCGGCGAGGGCGTCACGGGTCGCGGCCGGCAATCGCTCGGCCCGGACCCAGGGCGGATTGCCGACGACGAGGTCGAAGCCGCCACGCGCGCGGACACCGGCGAACGCGGCCTCGGCGACGAACGGGACGCTGTCGCGGTCACGCTCGACGCGACGCATCACCGCGCGCACCGCCTGCTGCTCGCGTGCGAGTCGCGCGCGCTGCGTCCCCCATCGCGGTCGCGCCGTGCTCTCGCCGAAGAGCGTGCGCTCGGGGAGGTCGCCATCGCGCAGCGCGGCGGCGAGCGAGGCCTCGCGCGCGGCCAGCGCACGCAGCACGGCGTCGCGTTCGGC
>DASTAN010000033.1:0-2476 GCA_035712665.1 Gemmatimonadales bacterium | reverse complement strand
CGCACCCGGGTCGGGCGCGACGGCCCGCAGGCGGCGATCGCGCTGCTCGCCCCGGCGATTGACGAGAGCCGCCGCTACGATGCGGTCCGGAGCCGGGCCCGCCTCGTGGCCGCCACACTGGCGGAGGCGCTCGATGCCGCCCTCCCGGGACGGATCGCCAAGTACGACGACGCCTTCAACCCGCGCGCCTTCGGCGACCTGATGCAGGCCTGGGGCACCAGCACGGTCCTGATCGAGAGCGGGGCCCTGCCCAATGATCCCGACAAGCAGCAGCTCCGCCGCTGGCACGTCGCGGCGATCATCGCCGCCCTCGACGCCATCGGTACCGGGACGTATGCTCAAGCCGATCCCACGCGCTACGAAGCCCTTCCGGTCAACACCGGCGGGGCGTACGACCTCCTGGTCCGAGGCGGTCAGCTCGTGCTGCCGGGGCAGGCGCCCCTCGTGGCGGACGTGGCGATCAACTTCGACGACCCCGTCGCGCGCACCGGCGCACGGGTGCGCGAGGTCGGCGACCTCACCGCCGCCGTCGCGATCGACACGGTGGATGCCCGCGGACGCTTCGTCCATCCGGGGATCGCGCCGCTCCCGATCGGGGCCGCGGTGACGCTCACCATCCGGACCGGCGCCGACGTCGGCTCCACGGTGGTGACCACGGTCCGCTGACGGAGCGCGTCCGGGGTTCGTCGGCAGGCACCCACGCACCCCGGAGGTTCCATGTCCACTGATCGCCGCACCTTTCTCGCCTGGGCCGGCGGCACGGCCGCGCTGACCGCCACGCCGCTCACCCTCGGCGCCGAGCCCGCGCCGATGCTGCCGACGCAGAGCGACTTCGATTTCACCTGGATGCGTCGCGTGACGGGCAAGTACCGCGCCGTCCTCGACGCGCCCGAGGTCGAGGGCGGCATTCCCGTCGTCCGCGCCGTCGTCTGGGGGATGCAGTACGCCGCCGCGTTCGGCGTGCCGATGAGCCAGATCAGCCAGGTGCTCGTGCTGCGCCATCACGCCATCGAGCTCGCGATGGGCGATGCCTACTGGGCGCGCTTCCCGCTCGCGACGGAACTCAAGTTCTTCGACGGCGCGGGCCAGCCGCTCCGGAAGAATCCGGTGCGGGCCGAGCGTCCCGAGATGCCCGAGGCCTTCCGCCCGCTTACCCTCGAGAAGTTCCAGGCCAACGGTGGCATCGTCCTCGCCTGCGATCTCGCGCTCGCGCACTATGTCGTCCCGCGCTACGCAGCGACGGGGCTCTCGGCCGCCGAGGCGCGCGCCGCGGCGGTCAAGGACCTGCTGCCCGGTGTGATCCTCCAGCCGAGCGGGATCTTCGCGGTCTCCGCCGCGCAGGATGTCGGCTGTCGCTTCGTCCCGGCCAGCGCGATGTAACTGCGTCCCGGATTGCCTCGTAGGCAGGGTGCGCTCATCCTTCGGGTTCACCCTGCCACACGAGGCCTCCTCGATGCCGTCCCGTCGCTCCTTCCTCGGTCTCCTCGGCGCTGGCGCCGCGCTCCCGGCCCTCACCGCGCGCGAGGCGGTCGCGCACCCCGCCCCGCGCGCCGACGTGAAGTGGGACATGTCGTGGGTCGATCGCATCGGCGGCAGCTTCCGCGCCGTCTTCGACACGCCCGAGATCAACGATGGCGCCGGGATGTTCCGCGCGGTGATGTGGCGCGAGCAGTACAAGGAGGTCTACGGCACCGACCCGGCCGAGATGTCGGCGGTGCTGGTCATCCGTCACGCGGCGCTGCCGATGGTGATGAGCGACGCCTTCTGGGACCGCTACCAGATCGGCAAGGCGCGGAAGATCAAGGACGGGAAGGACTGGGCCCGCCGCAATCCCTACCGCTCGTCGGACGGGATGCCGAAGCAGTGGGCGATGTATTCGCTGGAGGCGTTCCGCGACAGCGGCGGGACCATCCTCGCCTGCAACCTGGCCTTCGGCCAGATGGTCAGCCTGGTCGCGCAGAAGGAGAAGCTGAAGCAGGCCGAGGCGCGCACGGAGGCGCTGAGGCACCTGCTGCCGGGGGTGACGCTGATGCCGAGCGGGATCTTCGCCGTCGCCCGCGCGCAGGCGGCGGGGTGCGTGTTCGTGGCGGCGGCGTAGGGGGTCATAGGCCACAGGCCGCAGGCCGCAAGGAGATCACTCCACGCGACCTACGGCCTGAGGCTTGAGGCCTGCGGCCTACGGCTTCACCACCACGTACTTCCCCAACCGCGCCACCTCATCCTTGTCCCAGTACTTCCCCATCTCGCGCTCGAACTGCGCCATCGCCTTGTAGGGGCGGTACTCCTTGAACTCGCGCAGCACGCGGCGGCCGGCGCCCGGGATCATCAGGATCTCGGCGTCGCTCGCGGTGTTGAGGTCGATCGGCACGAAGACGTGCTTGTAGGCCTCGCGCGACGTCGCCGAGTCGAGGGTGGCGCGCACGACGGCATCGAAGTCGGCCATCCGCGCGTACGGGCGCTTGGCGACGACCGCCTT
>DASTAN010000032.1:0-4073 GCA_035712665.1 Gemmatimonadales bacterium | reverse complement strand
CTTCGATGCGCCTCGTACTCCTGCTTCTGTTCGCGGCGCCACTCACCGCCCAGACAGCTGCGGTTCCCCAGTGGTCCCGCGACGCGATCTGGTACCAGGTCTTCGTCGAGCGCTTCCGGAACGGCGATGCGAAGAACGACCCGACGGTCGAGGACATCCGCGGCTTCACGCGCGATCCGGTCCCGGCGGGGTGGGCGACGACGCCGTGGGGGTGGGACTGGTACCGGATGGAGCCGTGGGCGCAGGCGAGCGGGCGCGACTTCTACCACACGGTGCAGTTCCGGCGCTACGGCGGTGACCTGCAGGGGGTGATCGACCAGCTCGATTATCTCCAGCGCCTGGGCGTCACCGCGCTCTACCTCAACCCCATCAACGACGCGCCGTCGCTGCACAAGTACGATGCGGCATCGTACCATCACATCGACCGCAACTTCGGTCCCGACCCGCGCGGTGATGTCGCCCTGATGCGCCGCGAGAACCCGGCCGACCCGCGCACCTGGCGGTGGACCGCGGCCGATCGCCTCTTCCTCAAGCTGATCGACGCAGTGCACCGGCGCGGGATGCGGATCATCATCGACGTCTCGTGGAACCACACCGGCACGCAGTTCTGGGCGTGGCAGGATGTGCTGCGCAACCAGGCGCGCTCACGCTACGCCGACTGGTATGCGGTCGAGCAGTTTGACGACCCGGCGACGCGCGACACGAACGAGTTCCGCTATCGCGGCTGGGCGAACGTCCCCTCGCTGCCGGAGTGGAAGAAGTTCGGGCGCCCCGAGGGGAAGGATCACGGGCCGATTCCCGGGACGCTGCATCCCGAGGTGATCGCGCACATCGAGGCGGTGACGCGCCGCTGGATGGACCCGAACGGCGACGGCGATCCGCGCGACGGCGTCGACGGCTTCCGGCTCGACGTGGCCGACGTGGTGCCGCTCGACTTCTGGCGCCACTGGCGGCGCGTCGTGCGCGGGATCAACCCTGATGCCTATCTCGTCGGCGAGATCTGGTGGGAGAAGTGGCCCGACCGGATGTGGGATCCGGCGCCGTGGGTGCAGGGCGACGTCTTCGACGCGGTGATGCACTACCAGTGGTTCACGCCGTCGCGCTCGCTCTTCGGGGCGACGGTGCCGTACCTCACCCCGACGCAGTTCCGCGCGGCGATCGATGCGCTGGGGAACGGGATTCCCGCCGCGAACCTCGACGCGATGATGAACCTCACGGCGAGTCACGACACGCCGAGGTTCAGCACGGCGATGGCGAACCGGGGGCAGAACAAGTACCGCGCGACGCCGAGGGAGGATTCGCTCTACATCGTCTCCCGGCCGCGGGGGAGTTGGGTGCAGCAGCGGCTGCTGCTGATCCACCAGTTCACGATGCGCGGCGCGCCGCACGTCTGGAATGGCGACGAGGTCGGGATGTGGGGAGCCGATGACCCCGACATGCGGAAGCCGCTGGTCTGGGGCGATCTCGCGTATGACGACGAGACGACGCATCCGTTCGGGCGGGCGCGCGACCGCGACGTGGTGCGGCCCGACTCCATCACGCTCGGGCTCTACCAGGAACTGATTGCGCTTCGGCGCGCGCACCAGCGGGTGCTGGTCGATGGCCGCTTCGAGTGGCTCGTGACCGACGACACGACCGGCCTTATCGCCTACCGCCGAGTGCTCGGTGACACCACGATCGTCGTCGCGCTCAACACGCGCGCCCGCCCGCTGGCGTGGCCCGACGGGATGCGGCCCAGCGGCACTCGGCTCTACGCGACGACCGACGCTGGGATCGGCGAGGGGTATGGGGGGGAGGTCTGGAAGGTGGAGGGTGAAGGGTGGAGGGTGGAGGGCGGAACGCGGAAAGCGGAAGGCGGGGAGCAGAATCTCCCCGTTCCCCTGGCCGGCGAGCCGCGCCACATCCCGGTCTTCCGCGACGGCCCGGTATCGATCCTCGACGTGCGGCTGCCGCCGAACGACACCTCGCTCTATCACGTCCACGATGGGGCGACGCTCTATGTCCCGATCGTGGTGCAGCCGGCCGACGCGCAGGTGCTCGGGCGCGACTGGTTCGGGCTCACCCGCGCCTCGCCGAACCGCTTCGCGAACGTGCCGTTCGTGCTGGACACCGCGTATGCCGACGCGCCGCTCACGCATCGGGTCGTCAACATCGGCGATTCGCTCTACCGCCTCATCGTGGTGATGACCGATCGCCGGTCGGCCGTGCCCCCCGCGACGCTCGGCCCGCCGCCGTTCCCGGGGAAGGCGCAGCACAGCGGCGGCTGGTTCCGCGCCAGCGTCGTCGCCCCGGGCGCCGACAGCGGGTGGCGCTTCACCCCGGTGCCGATCGTCGTGGTCCGCCAGCAGCCCGGGCGCGGCAGCATCGAGCGCTCCGACCTCGGCTGGCAGGCGCTCGACGCGCCGGGCGACTGGGCCTATGTCGCGCCGCGGAGCTGGTGGCGGGTGCAAGGCGAGGAAGTTGTCGTGATTGAAGTGAGATGAGCGATCGGAGATCGGAGGTTGTGTCATCCCGAGCGTCAGCGAGGGATGACCCCCCTCACCCCTCACCCCTCACCCCTTACCTTTCGTCCATGCCCAACGCACCCCAGTCGTTCGAGAACCACGCCCGCTACCTCCCGCCGTACCACTTCGTCGTCGGGCCGATCCTCCTCGTGAACCTCATCTCGGCGCTGACCGCACTCGGGCGCGGGGTGTCGTGGTGGAGCATCCTCGGCGTGCTGATGGCCGGGGCGCTGATCATCCTCTACCTGTACGCGCGGCTGATGACGCTGACGGTGCAGGACCGGGTGATCCGTCTCGAGGAGCGGCTCCGCCTCGCGGAGCTGCTGCCGCCCGACCTCAAGGCAAGGATCCACGAGCTGAAGACCCGTCAGCTCGTGGCGCTGCGTTTCGCGTCGGACGCCGAGGTGGCGGACCTGGTGCGGGAGGTGCTGGCGAAGGGGATCACCGACCAGAAGACCATCAAGGCAATGATCAAGGACTGGCGTCCTGACCACCTGCGGGCCTGAGGAGAGCAGATGAAGAAACTGATCAAGGGCATCGTCGACTTCCGCCGCCACACGCTGCCGGCCTACCGCGTCACCTTCGCCAAGCTCGCCAAGAGCCAGTCACCGGACTGTCTCTTCATCGCCTGCGCCGACTCGCGCGTGGTGCCGAACCTCTTCGCGTCCACGAACCCGGGCGACCTCTTCGTCGTCCGCAACGTCGGCAACCTGGTGCCGTCGCACGAGGTGCCGAGCGAGGACACCTCGGTCTCGGCCGCGCTCGAGTTCGCGGTGATGGCGCTCAACGTGAAGGACATCGTCGTCTGCGGCCACTCCAACTGCGGCGCGATGAAGGGGCTCCTCGGCTCGCCGCTCCCGAGCGGTGCCGCGTCGCTCTCGCACTGGCTCGCGCACGGGCAGCAGTCGCTCGACCGGATGCACGCCGCCGGCGACGCCGACGCGCATCTCCCCGACTACGATCGCCTCTCGCGCGCCAACGTGCTGCAGCAGGTCGAACACCTGCGCTCGTTCCCATTCGTCCTCGAGCGCGAGGAGAAGGGGACGCTCCGCGTGCACGGCTGGTGGTTCGATGTCGGCAACGCCGATGTCCACGCGTGGGAGCCGAAGCTCGGCTGGACGCTGATCGACGAGGAAGTGGGCGCCCGCATCCTCGGCGAGCCGATCGAGGACTGACCCCTACGCGGCACTCGTCGCCAGCACCTGCCGCACCATCGCCGTGAGCTCCGCGATGGTGAACGGCTTGTGCAGCATTCCCTGATAGGCCGGAACCGCGATCCCCGGCACCTCGAGCGCGGTGGCATACCCGGTCATGAAGATCACCGGCACGTCGGGGTGCCGGTGCCGGAACAGCGCCACGAAGGCCGGCCCGCCCAGGCGCGGCATCACCACATCCGAGATGATCAGGTCGATCGCCCCGCCTTCCGCCTCGGTCAAGGCGAGCGCCTCCTCGCCGTCGCTCGCGGCGAGGCAGCGGTACCCGAGCGAGACCACCGTCCGCTCCACCAGCGCCAGGATGCCGGCTTCGTCCTCCGCGACGAGGATCGTCCCCGAGCCGCGCGGCAGGTCG
>DASTAN010000031.1:0-2053 GCA_035712665.1 Gemmatimonadales bacterium | reverse complement strand
GGCGGGGAGGAGCGATCGCAGCGACGGCTCGAGCGGGAAGTCGAGCCGGGTCGCGTTGCGCACGATGGTGAATCCGGAGATGGTCGGCATCAGCGCCGCAAACTCCACCGAGCGGAGCCCGATGGCAAGCACCCTCCACGTGGTCCTCTACCATCCCTCCCGGCTGCCGGCGGTCCGCTACGGCGGGACCGAGCGGGTCGTGGTCTGGCTGGCGCGCGGGCTGGCCGAGCTGGGGCATCGCGTCTCGCTGATCGCGTACCCCGGGAGCACGGTGCCGGAGGCCACGCTGATCCCGATCGCGCCGCGCGAGGCGATGCAGCCGGGCGGGCCCGACCTGACGCCCCTGCTCCCGACCGGCGTGGACATCGTCCACGCGCACGTGCCGCTGCAGCGTCCGCCGGCGGTGCCGTTCCTCTGGACCTTCCATGGGACGGGGAAGCCGGGGCGCGTCTTTCCCGCCTCGACGATCGGTCTCTCGGCCGATCACGCGGCACGGCACGGCCTCACGCGCTGGGTGCACAACGGCCTCGACCCGGCCGAGTATCGCTTTCGCGCCGAGAAGGGACGACGCGACCTCTTCCTGGGGCGACTGCACTCGGTGAAGGGGTGGCGCTGGGCGGTCGAGGGCGCCCGTCGCGCCGGACGACCGCTCACGGTCGCGGGCGGCTGGCGACCGTCGCTGCGCCCCGGGCTGCGTTTCGTGGGAGCGGTGGGCGGCGCGCGGAAGGCCGAGCTGCTGGCCGAGGCGCGCTGCCTCTGGATGCCGGCGCAATGGGATGAACCGTTCGGGCTCACCACGATCGAGGCAATGGTGAGCGGCACCCCCGTCCTCGGGACACGACGCGGGGCGCTTCCCGAGATCATCACGCCCGAGAGCGGGGCGATGGGCGACACGCTCGAGGAGCTCGTCGCCCTGCGGCCGTCACTTGATCGGCTGGATCCGGCGCAGGTGCGCGAGAACGTGCTGACGCGATTTACGCACCTGGAGATGGCGCGTGGTTACCTGAGGGTGTACGAGGAGATCGGAGATCGGTGATCGGTGATCGGAGGATGCAGCCTCCGATCTCCGATCGCTGATCACTGATCTCCTTTGTTCACCCGCGGCTGGTCCAGCAGCAGGTGCCTCATCCGGTGCATGTACGTGTGCTCGTGCAGCAGCCGCTGGCGGGCGGCGTGGCCGAGGCGCTCGCAGTCGCCCGGCTCCTCGAGCAGGGAGCGCACCTGGGCCTTGAGCTCGCCGGCGTCGTGGAAGACCGCCACCTCGCGCTCCGGGACGAAGTAGCGCGCGAGGTCGCCGCGACCGTCGACCACCTGTGCCGCGCCCATCGCCGCGAGCTCGAAGAGCCGCTGGTTGCACGACGCCTCGGACGGGTCGCCCTCGATCGCGACGTGATGGATGTTCACCGCGACCGTCGCCCCGCCGTACGCCTTCCGGTACTCCTCGGTGTTCGCCGCCTCGCCGCGGCAGTAGTCGCGCAGCGACGACCGCCGCCACCCCGGCCCCCAGATCGCCAGCCCGAACTCCACCAGCTCCGCGAGCAGCCGTTCGCGGCGCGGCGTGTGCGACCCGGCGAAGACGACGTTGGCGCGGTACTGGTCCTTGGTGCGGATCGGCCGATACACCGAGGGATCGGCGGCAAAGGCGAGGACATCGACGGTGCGCCCGAGCCGGTCGGCGATCTCGCCGGCCACGTCGGTGCCCACCGCGTAGATCGCGTCGTAGGGACGCGCGAGCTGCGTTGCCTCGCCGATGGTGCGGAGATCATCGGGCAGCCAGTTGATCCACCGCGCGCGGGCCCGCCCCCGCAGGCGGTCGACGATCGCCTCGTCGAGCTGCGGGGCGCCGATCACGACCACCAGCTCCGGGTCGTGCTCGTCGAGCGCCCGCTCGATGCGCTTCGGGAGGTCGCCGCTCCGGAGGCGCTCGAGGAGCGAGGGCTTCGCGCCGAGGTCGATCCCGACGGCCCCGGCACCCAGGCGCTGCAGCGCGCGCAGCCGCTGGGCCGCGTGCGCGTGGCGCACGTCATCGAACTCGGCGAGGAAGAGGACCGGG
>DASTAN010000030.1:0-23698 GCA_035712665.1 Gemmatimonadales bacterium | reverse complement strand
GTGGCCGCGGAGTACGGCAACGAGACCGAGAGCCGCATCGCCTCGACCGCGCTCGCGACCTTCGCCGGCAGCGAGCTCCGCGAGAAGGTGAAGCTGTTCGGCCGCCTCGATCACGGGTGGTCGCCGAACCAGACCACCACCCTCCGCTTCGCGCTGAGCGACGTGAGCCGAGCCGGCGAGGGCAGCGGGATCGTGGTCCCCGAGGCGGACATCACCACCAAGCGGGTCGGCTCGATCACCGCCCTCACGCACCGGTCCGCGTTCCGGAGCGGGCGGGCCAGCAACATCGTCTCCGCGCAGCTCGGCACCTATCGCTGGTACTTCCCGCCGACGCGGAGCGACTTCTCGCGGCCGCAGGTCACGATCATCGCCCCGGACGGCACGCCGCAGGCCGTCGTCGGCTCGAGCAACTTCATCTTCGACGAGACGGAGCGGCAGTTCCAGCTGCGGGACGTCCTCTCGCTGCAGCTTGGCGATGCGCACACGCTGCAGGTCGGGGTGGATGTCGTGACTGCATCGTTCGAGTTGGCCGGCGCGAGCACCAACCCGAACGGCAGCTACACCGTCTTCAACGACGGCAACATCGTCCCGCGCGGGCCGTTCCTGTCGTACGATGACATTCCCGGGAACGTCCGGGTCCGCGACTACACCATCGACGCCAACCCGCAGCAGGTGGACCTCACCCAGACGACCTACGGGGCGTTCATCGAGGATCGCTGGCGCGTCCGGCCGAACCTCACCGTGATCGCCGGCCTGCGGTGGGACTACGATGACATCACTTCGCGCGGCGCCTCGTCCGCCGACCTCGACAACCTGCAGCCGCGCCTGTCGGCCAATTGGTATGCGACGCCGACGACGGTGTGGCGCGGCTCGATCGGGCGCTACGCCGGCAAGCTGCCGTACGCGGTGTACTCGGACGCCGTGCAGTTCGGCCCGGATGGCAATGCGGTGGTGACCTTTGCGCAGGGGACCGCCTTCCCCCCACCGGCCTTCGGACAGGGGCCGCGGGCGGAGGATCTCGCGGCGCTGCGCGACCAGCTCCCCGCGCGCGAGGTGCGCGAGACGTTCGCCCTTGGCCTCGAGCAGCCGATCGCCTGGCAGGCGACACTTGGCTGGCAGCGCACCTTCGGACCGCGGTGGAGCGTGGCGCTCGACCTCGTCTGGAACGAGACCCGCAACCTGCCCCGCTCGTTCGACCTGAACGCGATCACGCGCCCGATCACCGCCGCGGATTCGATCGACCGCTCGGCCGCGTTCGGGGATGCCTTCCGCCCGGTGGCACCGGTGACCGGCGGATTTCGTCGCCTGACGACGACCGAGTCCGGGGGCCGCTCGCGCTTCATCGGGCTGTACGCCGCCGCGCGTCGCGTCGTCACCGACGGCTGGACCCTCGACGCCAACTGGGTCTGGTCCGGCACGAAGAACGACACCGAGGACATCAACTTCAACGCCACGCAGGCGAACGACTTCGACGCCGAGTGGGCGTGGGCGACGAACGACCGGCGCCACAAGGTCACGGTGCGCTCGCTGCACCAGGTCGGCCCGGCGGTGCGGCTCGCGGTGATCGGCGACTGGCAGACCGGCCAGCCGGTGAATCGGGTCGCCTTCTTCCGCGACCTCGACGGATCGGGGCCGATCTTCGGCAACGGCTTCGTCGGCAACCACGATCGCTTCGTCGGCGTGCCTCGAAACGGCGAGCGCCTCCCGAACTATTTCGAGGTGTCAGGTTCGGTGACCTGGACGGTGCCGCTGGCCGGTCGCGCGCTCGAGGTGCGCGGCGATGTCTTCAACGCGCTCAACGGCACCGAGTGGGGGAACTTCGCGAACGGCATCCCCGGCGGCGGCTCGCGCACGCAGGTCGGTCGTCCCGGCGAGCCGATCGTGCTGAAGAGCCCCGGCCGTCCGCGGCAGGTGCAGCTGTCGGCCCGCTATGCGTTCTAGCCGCCCGCTGCATGCCCTCGTCATCGCCCTCGTCGCCGCGTGCGGCGGGGGCGATCGCGCCGCCGACACACCCGAGCTCGCGACGATGGCGTGGGACGATGTCGTGGCACAGGCGCGCGGCACCACGGTGACATGGCGCATGTGGCGCGGGGACCCCTCGGTGAATGCCTTCGTCGATGGGTGGGTGGCCCCGCGGCTGGCCGAGCGGTATGGGATCACCCTGCGCACCGTCGAGGGCCAGGGCCCCGACATCGTCAACCAGCTGCGCCTCGAGGCGCAGGCGAGTGCGCGCGGGCAGGCCGATCTGGTCTGGATCAACGGCGAGACCTTCGCGGCACTGCGGCGCGACACGCTCCTTGCCGGGCCGTGGGCGCATCGGCTGCCGAACGCGCGCTACGTCGATTCGAGCAGCGCGACCGTGATCCGCGACTTCGAACGGCCGCTCGAGGGGTACGAGTCGCCGTGGGGTCGGGTGCAGTTCGCGCTGATCTACGACACGCTGCGCACGCCGACCCCTCCCCGCACCGTCGCCGCGCTGGCCGAGTGGATCCGGGCGCACCCCGGCCGCTTCACGCACGACCAGGGATTCGCCGGCGCGACATTCCACAAGATCGTGCTCTATGCGCTCGGTGGCGGCGTGGCGACCTTCCAGGGCGGATTCCGCGAGGCGACGTGGGCCGCCCACGCCGACACGCTGTTCGAATGGCTCGCGGCGCTGCGGCCGATGTTCTGGCGCCAGGGAGAGGCATTCCCCCCGAGCGTGGCGGACCTGCACCGCCTCTTCGCCAACGGCGAGGTCGACTTCTCGATGTCCAACAACCAGCACGAGGTCGTGACGAAGGTTCGCCAGGGAATCCTCCCGGCGAGCGCGCGTGCCCTGCTGCTCGAGGACGGCACCATCGCCAACACGCACTACGTCGGGATCCCGGCCAACGCACCAAATCCGCTCGGCGCGATGGTCGTGGCCGACTTCCTCCTCTCGCCGGAGGCCCAGCTCGAGAAGCGTCGCCCGGAGGTGTGGGCCGACGGCACCGTGCTGGCGCGCGACCGCCTGCCGCCCGACTGGGCAATGCGCTTCGCGACGCTCGACACCGCGGCCGGGGCGTTGCCCGATTCGATGCTCGCGCGCCTGGCGCGGCCGGAAGTGGCCGCGGAGTACCACGACCGCATCGTCGCGGAATGGCGACGCCGCATCCGCGCCGCGCCGTGAAGCAAACGTCCCGCTGGACGCTGCTGATCGCGGCCATTCCCGCGGTGCCCGCGCTGGCGGGACTGGCCTGGTCGGTCTGGGCCGCGGGCGGCGGGCTCGAGGGTGCGTTCGCGGGACGGACGATTCTCGCGCGCGTGGCGGAGCCGCTCCTGTGGCGGTCCGCGGCGTGGTCCCTGACGATCGCGCTGGTGGCGACGGCGCTCGCCACCGGCCTCGCGATCGCGATCGCCCTGGGCTACCGCGGTGCCGCGTCGCACGACCGCGTCGCCCGATCGCTGGCCGCGCTGCCGCTCCCCGTGCCGCCACTCGTGGTGGGCCTGGGTGCGGTGCTGCTCCTGTCGCAGAGCGGCGTGCTGGCGCGCGTTGCCGCCGCGTTCGGCTGGATTGCCGCCCCGGTGGAGATGCCAATCCTGCTGCACGACGCGCGCGGCCTCGGCCTCATCGCCGCGCTGGCGTGGAAGGAAGTCGGCTTCCTCTCCCTGGTCGCCTGCAGCATCGTGGCGCAGCTCGATCCCGAACTGGCCGCGAGCGCACGCACCCTCGGGATGCCGTCACGGGCGGTGACGCGTCGCGTCGTGCTGCCGCTGCTCTGGCGCGGCCTCGCCCCAAGCGTGGTCGCCGTGCTGGTCTTCGTGCTCGGGAACTACGAACTGGCCGCCCTGCTCGGCCCTGCCGATCCGCTCCCCCTCGCCGTCTCGATCGCCGAGCGGAGTCGCGATGCCGCACCCGGCGCACTGGGCGAGGCGCATGCGGCGGCGCTCCTGGCGACCCTGCTCGCGCTGCTGGCCGTCGTCGTGCACGAACGCCCTGGACGTCGATGACGCGCCCCGCGAGACTGGGTACCATCGTGCTTGCGATCGCCGCGCTGCTCCCGCTTGCGGCGCTGGTGATCACCGCGTTCGGGACGACCTGGTTCTACCCGGCGCTGCTGCCGGCCGGCTGGACCCTCGAGGGGTGGACCGTCGTGGGTGGTGGCCGCCTCGGCCCCGCGGTGGCGACATCGCTGGCGATCGGCAGCGCGGCATCGCTGCTTGCCACGGTCGCGGCCGTGCCAATCGGGCGTGCGATCGCCCGCGGCGATCGACTCGTCGCGCGCATCGGCACCGGGGCGGCGTTCCTGCCGATCGCGATTCCGCCGATCGCGCTCGCGACCGGCCTGCAGCTCCTCGCGCTGCGCACCGGCGTCGGCGGGACGGTGGTCGGGGTGGTCCTCGCGCACGCGGTCCCGGCGCTCGGCTACCTCACTCTCTTCTTTGTCGGCATCTTTCGCGGCGTGGACCCCGAGATCGAATCCGCCGCGCACACCCTCGGCCTCTCGCCGCGTGCGGCGTGGCGACACGTGCTGCTCCCGCTCCTCAGGCGACCGCTGGTCGAGGCCCTGCTGCTGGGGTTCCTCGTGTCGTGGGCGCAGGTGCCGCTGACCCTGCTGATCGGCGGCGGTGCAGTGCGGACACTCGCCACCGAGCTGCTGGCGTATGTGCAGGCGGGACAGGACCGTCTGGCAGCCGTCTCGGCATTGCTCCTCCTCCTGCCTGCCCTGCTCGCACTCGGTGCGAGCCGTCGGCTGGCGCGCACCACCGGGACGCTCGCCGGATGACCGTGCTCTCGCTCGAGGCGATCGTCGCCGCAGTGGCCGGGCGACGGTTCGGACCGATCAGCGGGACGCTCGCGCCCGGTGACCGCCTGGCGTTGGTCGGCCCTAGCGGCACGGGGAAGACCACGCTGCTGCGGGCGATCGCTGGGCTGCATCCGATCGCCTCGGGCACGCTGCGACTCGACACGGAGGAGGCGACGGGATGGGCGCCCGAGCGGCGCCGCCTCGCCTATCTCCATCAGACGCCACGCCTCTTCCCGCACCTCGATGTGCTCGGAAACGTTGCGCTGGCGCGGCGCGTCGCCGGCGATCCGACGGCCGTCGCGGCGGCGCGTCGCTGGCTCGAGGCGGTGCACCTCGATGCACGCGCCACCGACGGCATCGGCGGACTGAGCGGTGGCGAGCAGCAGCGCGTGGCGCTGGCCCGGGCCCTCGCGTCGGCGCCGCGCGCGCTCCTGCTGGATGAGCCGTTCAGCGCGCTCGACCCGGCATTGCGGCGCGGCATCCGCGCGATGGTGGACGAGGTGCTCCACGATGATGGTCCGGCGGCGATCCTCGTGACTCACGACCTGGACGAGGCCGCGGCCTTCGCCTCGGCGGTGGTGGCGCTGCTGCCGGATGGGACTGTCTGGTCGGGGCCCGTCGCGACCCTCATTCACACGCCGCCGACGACGGCGTTGGCGCGACTCGTCGGACTGGAGAACCTGATTCCCCCACCGGTCCTCGGGGTGGGGGTTCCCGCCGGCACCGTGCTGGTCGGGGTGCGGGCCGCCGCGGTCGCGATCAGCCCTGACCCGGCAGGAGCGTGGCGGGCGGTGCGCTGTCAGCCGACGGAGCTGGGCTACCGCTGCGAGCTGGAGTCGCCGGGTGGCCGCCTGATGGGGCTCGCGTCCACCGCCCTCGCCCCCGGCGCGCGAGGCCGAGTCACGGTCGACCCCACCCGCCTCGTGGCCTTCGGGGCCGACGGAACCCGGCTCCCACCTGATTGACCCCGGGGTCCGGGCTTCCTGATCCGGGGTTTTCGCTTGTGCCGACCTGCCCAAATCCGTATTTTTGAAGGTCACGCCTGCGTCACGAATCCCGTGGGCAGGTAGGTAACCCCAAGCTGTGCGAGGCCACGTGCCCGAAGTCCAGACTCCGGTGGCGCTGTTCGACAAGTGCCGGGACTTCACCCGCGCCCGGGAAATCCAGGCGGCGGGCCTCTACCCGTACTTCAAGCCGATCTCGGAATCCGAGGACACGGTCGTCGTCATCGAGGGCAAGCAGCGGATCATGCTGGGCTCGAACAACTACCTCGGGCTCACGCACCATCCGAAGGTCCTCGAGGCCGCGGCGGCGGCGCTCAAGCGGTACGGCTCGGGGTGCACCGGCTCGCGCTTCCTCAATGGGTCGCTCGACCTGCACGAGCAGCTGGAGACGGCGCTCGCGGAGTTCCTGGGGAAGGAATCCGCGATGGTCTTCTCGACCGGGTACGGCGCGAACCTGGGCCTCATCTCGGGCCTCCTCGGCCGCGGCGAGACGGTCTACCTCGACAAGCTCGACCACGCCTGCATCGTGGACGGTGCCAAGCTCTCGTACGGCGAGACGGTGCGCTTCAACCACGACGACATGGCCTCGCTCACGCGGAAGCTCGAGCAGAACCAGACCGGCAAGGGGACGATGATCGTCGTCGACGGCGTCTACTCGATGGAAGGCGACATCGCCAACATCCCCGAGCTCGTCAAGATCGCGCACCGGTTCGGTGCCGCGCTCGTGGTCGACGATGCCCACGCCCTCGGTGTGCTCGGCCCGCGCGGCGAGGGGACCGGCGCACACTTCGGGATGCAGCAGGACGTCGACATCATCGCCGGCACCTTCTCGAAGTCGCTTGCGTCGGTGGGCGGCTTCGTCGCGGCCGACGAGTCGGTGATCCACTACCTCAAGCACCACTCGCGTCCGTTCATCTTCACGGCCTCGCTGCCGCCGGCGAACACCGCTGGTGTCCTTGCCGCGCTCGAGGTGATGCAGCAGGAGCCCGAGCGGCGCACCAACCTCTGGGCCAACGCGAAGCGGCTGCAGCAGGGCTTCCAGTCACTCGGCTTCGACATCGGCCCGACCGAGACCCCGATCGTGCCGGTGCTCATCGGCCCGCTCGACACGACGTTCCTCTTCTGGCGCAAGCTGTATGACGCCGGAGTCTTCACCAATCCGGTCGTGCCGCCGGCGGTCCCGCCGTCGCAGTGCCGCCTCCGCACCAGCGTGATGGCGACGCACACGCCCGACCAGATCGATCACGCCCTCGAGGCCTTTGCCACGATCGGCAAGGAGCTGGGAGTCATCTGATGTCCGACGCGCCGGTCGTCCGGCGCGTCGAGGGGCCGCGGGACCTCGATCGCTTCATCGCCCTGCCGTACCGCCTGCACCGGGCCGATCCGCACTGGGTCGGCCCGTTTCGGGCTGAGGTCCGCAAGCTCCTCGACCGCGCCGCCAACCCGTTCTTCCAGCACGCCGAGGCCGACTACTTCATCGCCGAGCGGGACGGCGAGGTCGTCGGGCGCATCGCCGCAATCGGCAACCGCCTCCACAACGAGGTGCACGAGGATCGCGTCGGCTTCTTCGGCTTCTTCGAGTGCATCAACGACTTCCGCGTGGCGCAGGCGCTGTTCGACGCCGCGGCGGCGTGGCTCCGGGCGCGCGGCTTCGACACGATGCGCGGGCCGATGTCGTTCTCGACCAACGACGAGTGCGGCGTGCTCATCGACGGGTTCGACACGCCGAACACGCTGATGATGCCGCACAACCCGCCGTACTACCTGACCCTGATGGAGACGGCCGGCTTCACGAAGGCGAAGGACCTGATCTGCCTCGAGGGCGGCTCGCTCGCCGGCCCGATGCCGCCGCCCGAGCGCACGGCCCGCGCGGTCGAGATCGTCCTCAAGCGCTACAACCTCCGGATGCGCCCGCTCGACATGAAGCGCTTCCCCCAGGAAGTCGAGCTGATCAAGCGGCTCTACAACGCCTGCTGGGAGAAGAACTGGGGCTTCATCCCGATGACCGGCGCGGAGATCGACCACCTCGCCGCCGCATTCAAGCCGGTCGTCATTCCGCGGATGGTCCCGTTCGTCGAGCGCGAGGACGGCACGCCCGTGGCGTTCGGCCTCGCCCTCCCCGACCTCAACGAGGCGCTCCGCACGAACCGGAACGGCGGGATGTTCCCCGGCGCGCTGAAGATGCTCTGGAAGCTCAAGACGCGGCAGATCACGCGGGCGCGCGTGCTGCTCCTCGGCGTGCTGCCCGAGTATCGCGGCAAGGGCATCGACTCGGCGCTCTACCACTGGCTCTTCTCGAAGGCGGCGGAGGTCGGCATCGGCTGGGGCGAGGCCGGTTGGCTGCTCGAGGACAACCCCGCGATCATCCAGGGACTGAGCAAGGCGGGATTCACGCCGTACAAGACCTACCGCGTGCTGGATCGCCCGCTGTGAGGGCAATGGTGACCGGTGCCACCGGCTTCGTCGGCGGGCACCTCGTCGACCAGCTCCGTGCCCGCGGCGATGAGGTCGTGGCGCTGGTCCGCTCGCCGGCGAAGGCCGGTCGACTTGCCGAGCAGGGCGTGACGCTGGTACGCGGCGACCTCCACGATCACGCCGCGATGCGCGTAGCCGTCGACGGCGCGGACGTCATCTATCACGTCGCGGCCCTCACCGGGGCGGTGGACGAGGCGGAGTTCCTCGCGGCCAATCGCGACGGCACGGCGCATCTGCTCGCCGCCGCCCGCGCCGCGGGGCACGGTCCCCGGTTCGTGCTCGTGTCGTCGATGGCGGCGGGCGGCCCGGCGCGCCGCGACATGCCGCGCATCGCCGACGGCGACGACCAGCCGGTCACGATGTACGGCCGCAGCAAGCTCGCCTCCGAGCGCGTGCTCCGCGGCGAGCCGCTGCCGTGGACGATCCTCCGTCCGCCGTCGGTGTACGGCCCGCGCGATCGCGACAACTTCCTCACCGTGTTCCGGGCCGCGCGGCTGGGTGTCGCCCCGGTCTTCGGCGACGGCTCGATGCAGCTCTCGCTGATCCACGTCGAGGATCTCGCCGCGGCGATCATCGCGGCGGGCACGCGTGATGGCGTCGTGGGCCGCACCTACTACGTGAACCACCCCGAGGTCGTCACCTCGGCGGAGATGGTGCGCGCCATCGGGCGCACCGTGGGTCGCGACGTGCGGCTGCTGCCGCTCCCGGAATGGGCAGCGCGCACCGCGCTCACCGTGACCGGCGCGTGGGCCGCGCTCTGGCGCCAGCGCACGATCCTCCGCGCGGACAAGGCGAACGAGTTCTTCCAGGAGGCCTGGACCGGCGATCCGTCGCCGTTCATCGCCGCGACCGGCTGGACACCGCGATTCGACCTGGCGTCGGGTCTCCCCCAGACCGCCGCGTGGTATCGGGACGCCGGACTCCTGTGACCGTGGGGCAGGTCGCACCCGCGTGGCGTCGCGTGGATCGGATGATCGCGGCGTACGGGGCGTTCGTCGCCGTGGTGGCGGTGACGCGACGTGCGCAGCCGGGCGTCGGGCTCGTCCTCCTCGCCCACCTCGCCCTGCCGCTGCTCGCCTGGCTGGCCACGCGTGCCGCCGATCGCGGCCTCGGGGCGTTCCTCCGCGCCGCCTATCCCGTGATGCTCCTCACCGGCCTCTACAGCGCGATCGACGTGCTGAACGGCGCCGGCGCCGCGCACACGTGGGACGCCCCGGTGCAGGCGCTCGAGGCCGCGCTGTTCGGTGGCCAGCCGGCGCGTGACTGGTGGCAGGCCGCGCCCAGTGCGTTCTGGTCCGCGGTGCTGCACGCGGTGTACTTCTCGTACTATCTCATCGTGCCGCTGCCGGTGATCGTCTTCCTGGCGACCCGGCGACCGGACGCCGTCGCGCGCTATCTCGACGCGGTGATCGCCACCTTCCTGCTCTGCTACGTCGCGTACATCCTCGTCCCGGTCGCGGGCCCGTACTACGAGTTCGCGCACCCGAGCGGAGCGTTCGTCGACAACGGCCCGGCGCGGCTCGTCTATGCGACGCTCGCCAGGGGGAGCGCGTTCGGTGCAGCGTTTCCGTCGTCGCACGTCGCGGCGACCGTCGCGGCGACCGTGGCCGCGTGGCTCGAGTCGCGTCGGCTCGGGGCGACCCTGCTGGTGCCGACGGCGCTGCTCGCGGTGGGCGTCGTCTACTGCCAGATGCACTACGTCGTGGACAGCGCTGCCGGCGTCGCGCTGGGCCTCGCCGTCCCGCTCGCGCTGCGGCCGCCTCGCGGCTGAGGTGGCGCCGGGGCCGGCAACGACAAAGGCGCCCGGAGCATTCCGGGCGCCTTCGCGTTGCTGCCGACCAGCGTGACCGACTTACTCGGTGACGGTGATCTTCGCGACCATGCCGAGGGCCTGGTGCGGGAGGCAGAAGTACTTGTACTCGCCAGCCGGCGCGCCGGCGAACGAGATGGTGATGCTCTCACCCTCGTTGACGAGGGCGCTGGCGAGCGGGCCCTGCTTGTTCGTGATCGCCGCATCGAGGACCGCAGCCGCCGACGGCGGGATGCTGTCCGGGTAGAACTGCACGTTGTGCAGGCCGCCCGAGACGCTCTTGAACACGACGGTGTCGCCCGCCTTGATCGTCAGCTCGGCCGGGACGTACTTGTAGGCCGTGCCCTCCATCACCATCTGGACCTCGTGCGTGGTCCCGGTCGCGGCCGGGGCCGCCGCCGGCTCGGCAGCCGGAGCCATCGCCGTCGAATCCGCCGTCTCGGCAGCCTTCTCACCGCCGCAGGCGGCGAGCACCAGGGCCGCACCGGCCAGCATCGCAGTCACGCGCATTTCGTTTGTTGCCTCACCCCTGGTGATGTTGTCTGACAACGTTGCCCCCCGGCAACGCCCGCTCCCGCCCACCAGGTACTCGGGAAGCCGAAAGAATAACGGAACTGCCCACGCGGCGGTACCTCCCCTGCCTGCCGAGACCGCCACGACCTGCTAGTTTTGTTGCTCTTGCTCCTACCCGACTCGCCCCATCCGGATCCGCCGTGCCCGCACCCGATTGCCAACGCCTCGGCCGCCACTGCCTCGCCCTGGACCTCACCCTTCGCGTGTCGGCCCTGGAGGGGAGCGAGGACCACGATGCGACCTGGCTGCTGGGCCATACCGAGCGGATCGACTTCGGACCGATGCACGAGGCGGAGGACGAGCTCTGGTGCACCGCCCGCGTCCACGTCCCCTGCCGGCACCTTGCGCAGGACGGCACCGCGGCCCGATGCAAGGCCCACGGCTTCACCGGCCGCCTCCCGCGCCTCCGGCGTCCGGAGCAGCCGCGCCGACTGGGGCACGATCGATTCCGCGTCGCCGAGGGGGGCGCGCTCGTCGAGCGGGAGATGCCGCACCCCACGCGCGGCCGGCATCCGCTGCCGATGGCGCCGGACGCCAACCCCTGTGCGACTGCACCCTGCCGGACCAGCGACCACACGCGCCGCGCCGCCTGCTGCCGGGACATCCAGGTGGACGTGGCCATCCCGCGGCGCGACCGGCATGCCGAGGCACTGCTCCGGAATCGGAAGTCGCCCTACCTGTGCAAGGTCGACCGCGAGGACGACGATCTCCTGAACGTGGAGATCATCTCGGCGTGCGGGTACCTTCAGGAGGACGGCCTGCATTGCGACCTCCACGACCGCAAGCGCCCTGACGGCCGTCCGGCCAAGCCCGAGATGTGTTCACACTGGCCAAAAAAGAGGACAGGCCTGCATCCGGGCTGTGCCTTCCGAAGCCGGAAGATTCCACTGTAACGCGATGCGGCACAACGCGTTGGGTGACTGGTGTGCAAGGCGGCCCGCGGCGTGCGTCACCAGTTCGACGCACCCATGCCTTGGAGGGCATTGATGGCGTTCGACCTCGACAACCTGTACCGGACCACCTATGACGCCGTGGTCCGCTTCCTGTACCGCAAGGTGTGGGATGCCGATCGTGCCGAGGACCTGGCCCAGGAAGTCTTCATGCGGGCCCTGCACCACCAGCCCGAGAAGCCGCGCTCCTGGGTGTTCGCCGTTGCCGCCAACATCGCTCGCGACGAGGCCCGCTCGGCCATCCGTCGCCGCAAGCACCTCACATTGCTGACCCACGAACCGATCGCCTCGCCGGCGCCGCTCAACGATGTCCACGAGGACCTTGAGCAGGAGGAGCGCGAGGCCGAGGTGAAGCGGGCGCTCGCCACCCTGACGCCGCGCGACCGCGAGGTGCTGCTGCTCTGGGACGCGGGGCTGTCGTATCCTGAAATCGCCGAGCAGACCGGTCTGGCCGTCGGCGCGGTCGGCACCACGCTGGCGCGCGCCCGGAAGCGATTGGTCGCCGCGCACGATGCCATCGAGGCCGCGCGCGGTACCACGATCACGCGTGGAGAGGAGCGACGTGCGGCCGCATCTTCCTGAGGACGAGCTGCACGCCTGGCTCGACGGGCAGCTGTCGCCGAACCAGCGCGCGGAGATCGCCGAGCACCTCCTCGCGTGCCTGCGATGCCGGGCGCTCGAAGGCGAGGTTCGCGGGGTCCGGAATCGGGCCGGCGCGCTCCTCGCCTTCGCCGCGCCCAGGATTCGCGTCCCGCGTGCGCTCCCGGCGACGCTGCCGCGGCCGGTGCGTCGGCGCCTCGGCAAGCGGCTGCTCGCGGGCGGCGGGGCCGTCGCGGCGCTGCTCGCGCTCGGGATCGGCCTGCGTCCGGGCGTCACCCCGAGCACCGGCCGCCCGATCATCCGCCCCCCGACCCTTGCGACCGCACTCGTGGCCCAGCCGGTCCCGCGCCCGGTCGATGCGGCGGTGGATGCGCCGGTGGCGGACCGCACCCTCACGCTCGCCTCGCGGGTCGCGATGGCGCCGAACGTGGTCGCGCGGACGCCGGTCGTGAACGCAAGTCATCGCCCGCTTCGCCCCGTTGACCCGATGGCCGGCGTCGATCCCGGCGAGGGGTGGGAGACGACCTCCTTCCACGAGGCCGCTCGGCGCAGTCGCGGGGCGCTGGCCCGTCTCGACGGCGTGGCCGTCACGCAGGTCCGGCTGACGCCGTCGCGGTATGGCGGTCGCCCGGTGGCGATGACCCGGCAGGTGCTCAACGACGGGCGTGCGGTCTGGGTCATCGAGGGCGCGGCCGAGGATCTCGGCGAGATCACCCGCGTCCTCTCCGCCAGCGGGCTGCGCCTCAGCGCGGCGACCCGCGCCCGCCCCGACTACATCGGTCCCGACGAGGCGCCGGTGCGCACCATCCGGATGGCGATGGTGGCCGGGTACCTCCCGGTCGATTCGCTGGATGCGCTGGCCGGGGAGCGGCTGCGCCTCGACTGACCGCCCTCCGCGTGCGGACAACGAGAAAGGCCGGGGCGATTGCCCCGGCCTTTGCCGTTGTCGAGGGACCCCGCGCACTCAGTGGTGCGCGTGCTCCTTCTCGAGGGTGATCATCGAGAGGCGCGGCGACACCATCGGGTAGGTCTTCGCGAAGCGCGCGTAGAGCACCAGGAAGACGCCGATGTAGAGGAGCGTCGGCCCCAGCTCCGGCAGCCCGAAGGTCGGGCCGGCATCGCTCTGGATCGACGGGATCACCATCAGGTAGCGCTCGAGCCAGAGGCCGCAGAGCGAGATCACCGAGAAGAAGCCGAGGGTGATCGGGGTCTTCTTGGCGCCGACCGTGAGCAGGCCGCCGAACGGGATCACGAACATCATCAGGAAGACGGCGCCGCCGATCGGCCGCCACTCGCCCCAGAGGCGCGAGAAGACGAAGCCGGTCTCTTCCGGCAGGTTGCCGTACCAGATGACCAGGAACTGGGCCCACATCAGGTACGTCCAGAAGATCGAGAAGCCGAAGATCAGCTTGCCGAGGTCGTGGCGCTGCTTGGCGCTCACGTACTCCTGGATGCCGAGGTGCTTCACGCCGTAGAACATCAGCAGCGCGAGGAGGGTGTACGCCCCGAGGAACGACCCCATGAAGAACCAGCCGCCGAGCAGGTTCGAGAACCAGTGCGGCTGGAGCGCCATGATGCCGTCGAACGCCACCATCGTGAAGACCATCGAGTAGACGACGGCGTAGATCGGCGCGAGGCGGTAGATCCGCTCGTGGTTCGCGGCGGCGTCATAGCCGACGAGGAGCTTCTCGTAGAGCCCCTTCCGGGCGTCGCTGACCTTGTCCTTCGCGGCCGCGAGGTCGGGCAGCAGGTCCGCACGGATGAGGCGAGCCCCAAGCCAGTAGAGCAGGCCGAGGCCGAGCGCGAGGCGACCGATCATCCACGGCTTCGAGAGCCAGAGCGCCTTGCCGGCGGCGAGGCCGTGCAGCTCCTCCTCCATGTGGCCGTAGACGTCGTGGTAGCCGAGGGTGAAGATCAGCGCGAAGCCGAGCAGCGACATCGGGATCATCGCCGACGCGCCCTGCGAGAAGCGGATGATGAGCCCGCTCCACTTGGCGTTGGTGATCTTGTGCACCGCCGTGAGGGCGATCGAGCCGCCGGTGAGGCCGGTCCAGAAGACCCAGTTCACGTGGAACGCCTGCCAGGCGCGATGACTCCCCTCGCCGGCGAGGGCGAGGCCGAAGAGCGCGAGGCCGGCGATGGCGAGCACCGCGCCCGCCGGGATGAACGGGGCCCAGGTGCCGCGCACCGACTTCTCGGCAAGCCGATCGGCCGCGGTGGTCAGGTCGAGATGCGCCATCAGTTCTGTCCCCCGGTGGCGGCGGTCATCGGCGCGTTGGCCTGCAGCTGGCGCACGTAGTCCACGACGGCCCAGCGCTCGTCCTGGCGGACGATCTTGTCGCCGTACTGGCCCATCAGGCCGCGGCCGTAACGGATGATGCTGTACAGGTAGCCGTCGGTGTAGCCGCGGGCCCGGTCGGTGAGGAGCGCCGGCGGATTCAAGTACGACTTGAGGGCGCCGTCACCCGCCCCGGTGTAGCCGTGGCACATCGCGCAGTAGGTGATGTACAGCTCCTCGCCGCCGCGCGAGTCGGGCCGCGCCACGACGCCGTCGCGGGTCACCTTGTCGGCGACGGCGACGTCGAAGCCATAGGCGAGCGTGCGCGGGTCGCCGACCCGCCAGTCCGCCTCGCCGCCGCCCACCGGCACGATGCCGGCCGGCGTGTTGCGCGGGATGTCGGTGCGCTGGTACGGGTGCACCGCCTTCGACAGGATCATGTGGTCGAACCACGGCACGCTGTGCATCAGGTCGTCGGGCGAGGGCACTTCGTTGTACCAGAAGTTGCACCCGCCGGTGCCGAGCGCGAGGAGCGCCGCGGCGAGGATCTTACGCGTCACGGGTGACCTCCACCGGGCCGTGCTTCTCGAGGATCGCCTGCACCTGGGCGGCGCGATCACCGCCGACGGGGACGAAGATCCCGATCTGGTCGTCGCTGAACTTCGGGTGGTACGGCCGGCCCTTGAGCGACTTCATCATCGAGAGGATGATGGTGCCCGCGACCGTCGCCAGCGACCCGAAGAGAATCGTGAGCTCGAAGCCGACCACGACGAACGCCGGGATCGACGAGATCGGCTTGCCGCCGACCAGGAGCGGCCAGTCGCGCGCCATCCAGATCGCCGTCGAGAAGCCCGCCGTGGTGCCCATCATGCCGCCGATGAGCGTGAAGAGCCGGACCTTCGAGATCGGGTCGCCGATGGCGTCCTCGAGCTCGTGGTTCGGGGCCGCGCTGTAGACCGTGAGGTCCTGGAAGCCGGACTGCTTCAGCTCGCGGATCGCGTCGCAGGCGCCGTCGATGTACTCGTACCGGCCAAGGACGCCCGCCACCGAGGAGTTCGCCATCAGTGCGCCCCTCCCTTGTTCCGGCGCGGCATCGGGATCATTTCCTTGATCTCCTGGATCGCGACGATCGGGAAGTTCTTGTAGAACATCGTGAACCACAGGCCGAACCAGCCGAACGAGCCGAGGAGGATGAGCCAATCCGCCCAGGTCGGGTTGATCTGCCCCCACGCGTTCGGGAGGTAGTCGTTCGCCAGCGACGAGACGACGATCACGTAGCGCTCGAACCACATCCCGAGGTTGATGAAGATCGAGATGACGAAGAGGCCGGTCAGGTTGGTCCGGATCTTCTTGAACCACAGCAGCTGGCTGACGAAGGCGTTGCAGATGATCATCGTCCAGCCGGCCCACCAGTTGGGGCCGAAGGCGCGGCGCCAGAAGGTCGTCTGCTCGTAGGTGCTGCCCGAGTACCAGGCGACGAAGTACTCCATCGCGTACGCGTAGAACAGGATCGTGCCCGTCAGCAGCGTCAGCTTCGAGAGGTTGTCGAAGTGGTAGTCGGTGATCATGTGCTCGACCTTGAGCACCTTCCGGAGCGGGATCATCAGCGTGAACGTCATGCCGATGCCCGAGTAGATCGCGCCCGCGACGAAGTACGGGGCGAAGATCGTCCCGTGCCAGCCCGGCACGATCGACACGGCGAAGTCCCACGACACGACCGAGTGCACCGAGAGCACCAGCGGCGCGGCCAGCGCGGCGAGGTACAGGTACGCGCGGGTGTAGTGGCGCCACTGCGAGTCGGCACCGGTCCAGCCGAGCGAGAGGGCCGAGTAGAGCTTCTTCCGCCAGCCGCTCACGTGATCGCGCACCGCCGCGATGTCCGGCACGAGGCCGACCATCAGGAAGGTCGACGAGACGGTGAGGTACGTCGAGATCGCGAAGACGTCCCAGAGCAGCGGCGACTTGAAGTTCGGCCAGAGGTACCGCTGGTTCGGGTACGGCAGCAGCCAGTAGAAGATCCACTGGCGCCCGATGTGGATGATCGGGAAGAGCGCCGCCGTCATGACCGCGAACACCGTCATCGCTTCCGTCGCGCGGTACACCGCGGTGCGCCACGGGGAGCGGAAGAGGAAGAGGATCGCGGAGATCAGCGTCCCGGCGTGGCCGATGCCGACCCAGAACACGAACGTGGTGATGTAGACCGACCACATGATCGGCGGGGCGTAGCCCGCCAGCCCGAGGCCGTGCTTCAGGAGCAGGGTGACGGTGCCGAGGAGGACGGCCGTGAGGATGGCCATCGTGCCGACGAGGTAGTAGTACCCCTTCGTCGGTGCCTCGGTGATCGTCCGGACGACATCCCGGGTGACCTCAGCGTGGGTCTGGGTCGGGATGCTCGGGTCGTGCGCAATCACGGCCATCTCAGTGCCCCCCCGCCCCGTGGGTGTCGGCCGCGGCGTGCGCCGTCGGCTCGCGATGCAGGACCTTGGTCAGGTACGTGACCGCCGGCCGGACGTTCGTCAGCTCGAGCATCGTGTAGCCGCGCGTGTTGGCCGCCCACTCGACGACCTTGGCGTTCGGGTCCTTGACGTTGCCGAAGCGGATCGCGCCCGACGGGCAGGCCTGCTGGCAGGCCGTGACCACGTCGCCGTCCCGGAGCTCGCGGTTCTCGAGCTTCGCCACGTGCTGGGCGCCGCGGATCCGCTGCACGCAGAAGGTGCACTTCTCCATCACGCCGCGCGCGCGGACCGTGACTTCCGGGTTGAGCTGCAGGTTGAGCGGCTCGGGGAAGGCGGTCTCGTTGTACTTCAGCCAGTTGTAGTACCGCACCTTGAACGGGCAGTTGTTGCTGCAGTAGCGGGTGCCGACGCAGCGGTTGTACACCTGGCCGTTCAGGCCGTCCGGCGTGTGGTACGCGGCGTAGACCGGGCAGACCGGCTCGCACGGCGCGTTGTCGCAGTGCTGGCACATCACGGGCGCGAAGCGGGCCTCGAGCGGCTCGCCGTGCTCGCCGCCCTCCCAGTAGCGCTCGATGCGCATCCAGCTCATCTCGCGGCCCTTGAAGATCTGCTCCTCGCCGACCGTCGCGATGTTGTTCTCCGCGTAGCAGGCGGTGACGCAGGCCGAGCAGCCGGTGCAGCGCGACAGGTCGACGGCCATGCCCCACTTCGGGGTGGCATCGTCGGCGTAGTTGCCGAGCTTCCACTTCTCCTTCTGCGCCTCGTACCAGCCGTCGATCGCCTCGAGCTCGCGCGGCGTGTTGATCTCGTGCGGCTCGTGCCCGGCGGCCTTGTACGCCTCCTCCGGGGTCATCCCCTGCGCGGCGTAGGCGAGCGGCATCGCCTCGATGATGCCGCGGCCGAGCTGGCGCGGGGTGCCCTCGGTCTTGGCGACCTTCCGGTAGTCCGGCGTCTTGGTGACGCTGACCTTGGTGGCGACGTAGGGGAGGAAGCCCTGGCCGTCGGCGCTGCCGAGGAGGTCGAGCGCGTTCACGCCGCGGCCCTTGGCGTAGCGGCCGTACTCGGTGTGCCCGAGGCCGAGCGGCATCGCCAGCGTGTCCGGGCGCACGCCCATGAAGACGTAGACCTGCGCGCGGATGCTGCCGTGCGGCGAGGTGAGCTCGACGATCTCGCCCTCGCGGACGTCGAGGCGCTTCGCCGTTTCCGGGTGGATCTCGACCCAGCTCTGCCAGGTGATCTTCGTCATCGGATCCGGCAGCTCGAGGAGCCACGGCTTGTTGGCGCCGCGCCCGTCGTGGTAGGCGATGCTCGGATACGGGACGAACGCGAACTCGCCGTCGCCGTCCATCGCGGGCGCCGTCGGCGCGAGCGAGGCCGCACCGGCCACCAGCGCCGGCTGCTGCGTCGGGGCCTCGACGTAGACGCCGCCGCGCCCGAGGGCCGCGCGCCAGAAGCCGTCGAAGTCGCCGGGGGCGCCGACCTGCCACGCCGCCTTGAGGCGCGCCTCGAACGACGCATCGGCGAAGTTTGCGGCGGTGGTGCCGCCGATCGCCTTGGCGACCTTGAGCAGCACGTCGCCGGTGTGCATCCCCGGCTTCACCGGCTCCATCACCGGCTGCAGCAGGGCACGGACGCCGGCGCGCGGGAAGAGGTCATCCCAGCGCTCGAGGCCGTGGAGGTTCGGGAGGATCAGGTCGCACGCCGCCGCCGTCTCGTCGAGGACGTTGGCGGTGCTGACCTTGAAGCCGACCTTCGCGAACGCCTCGGCGAACTTGCCGTGCTTCGGGAGGGCGTAGACCGGGTTCGCCTCGTGCACGATCGCGACCGCGACCTCACCGCGCGCCATCCGCTCGGTGAGCGCGAGCATCGCGCCGTAGCCGCCGGTCGGCGTGGTGCCCGCGCCGAACTTGACGGTCTGGCCGAGATTGCCGGCCGCGACGTTCACCAGGTTGACCGCGTGGCAGAGGTCAATCGCGCCGCGGTGCTGCGCCGCGATGCCGCCGGCGACCGCGAGCGACGGCGTCGCCGCCGCGAACTCCTCGGCCAGCTTCGCGAGGCGGGCCTCGTCGAGCCCGGTCGCCTTGGCGACCGCCGCCGGGGTGTGCGCCGCGAGCTCACCGGCGAGGGCCGAGCCGTTCTTCTCGGCCGCGGCGCGCGCCAGCATCAGCGCCACGAAGACCTCGGTGCCGGCCGGGACGTCGAGCCACTCGTCGGCGTTGGCCCCGGTGAGGTTCATCCGCGGGCCGACGTAGACGTGCTTCGCCATCCGGCCGTCGTTGAACCCGTGCGCCGCCGCGAAGCCGCGCGCGTTCTCGACGGTGGCGCCCCACGTCTCGAGGAAGTCGGTCCCGAACGAGACGATGAAGTTTGCCTTCGCGAAGTCGTAGAACGGCAGGTCGTCGCGGCCGAAGGTGCGGAGGTTCGCCTTCGACTCCGCCTCGCGGGCGAACGACTCCCAGCGGATCGTCGTGCCGCCGAGGCCGCCGACCATCCCCTCGAGGAGCGACGAGAAGGTCGAGAGCCCGTAGCCGTTGATCGCGGCGACGCGCCCGCTCGCCGCGCCCAGCTTGGCGGCGAGGCGGGCGATGGCGTCGTCCCAGGTGATCTCGTCGAAGCCGCCCGAGGCGTTCCGCGCCATCGGCGCGCCGAGGCGATCCGGGTTGTAGAGCGCCTGGAGCCCGGCCTGGCCGCGGCTGCAGAGCTTGCCCTCGGCGATCGGGTTCTCGGGGTTCCCCTCGAGCTTGATCGCGCGGGCCTCGCGCGTCACGACGTGCACGCCGCAGCCGGCGCTGCACTCGGTGCAGGTCGAGGCATAGGTCGTGGACAGGCCGGGCACCTGCTGCTCCGACTGCACCATGTAGGGGACGAGCTTCGCGACGCGGTCGGTCGAGCAGCCGGTCAGTGCCGCGGTCCCGGCGCCCGTGACGCCGAGGACCTTGAGGAACTGCCGCCGGTCGACGCCCTGCGCTGCCTGCTGGTCGGCCATCGCCGCTCCGGAATCAGGACGAGTGGACATCAGTAGTGACACGCCGTGCAATCACGGTTCACGTTCCGCTCGAGATGGCAGTTGATGCACCATCCCATGTTGTTCACGTTCTGCACCTGGTAGACCTGCGGCATGCGCGCGACGTTGCCGTGGCAGGTGGCGCAGGCGTTCGGCCCCATCGCCTTGATGTGGCGCTGGTGCGGGAAGTGGACGTGGCGCGCGACGTTGTGGATGCGGATCCACTCGATCGGCTTCCCCTCGTTCCACGCATCCTTGAGCTTCTGGATCTCGGCGCGGTTGGTCGAGTCCTTGCCGGCGACCGCGAGATGGCAGCCCATGCACGTCTGCATGCTCGGGATGCCGGGCTCCGAGGAGACCTGCACCGAGTAGTGGCAGTACTGGCACTGCATCTTGAGCTGGCCGGCATGGATGTCGTGCCGGAAGAAGATCGGCTGCTTCGGTCCCTTGTAGGACGCGGAGTCAGCAGGCGTCAGGGGCGCGGGCCCCGTGGTGGGCTGCTGGGCATCGGTCGGGGCCGACGACAGGGCAAGGAACGCCACCGCCGCCACCGCGACTGCACCCAGTCCTGCGAGGAACTGCTTGCGCATATCTGCTGACCGCCGAAGAGGATCCGTGCTTGTGAAAGAATTCACGAAGGCGCGTGCCTCGCGAAAAAAGGAAGTCGCTGGTGCGACTCCCCTCGCCGGGCGCAAAACTAGCGAGGGGTCCGACTCCGTTCAACTACGGTCCGACACATCCGGGGAACGGTCGGGCGTACCCGGATCGGCTGGCGGGGTTCCGCCACGGCGCGGCAGCGGCGGCAGCACGCCCCGCCGACGGAGGAAGTGGCCGATTTCCAGCCCGATCGCCCGGAAGAGCCCGACCTCCCGCGCATCGAGGTCGGCGCGGAAGATCACCTCCCGGAACCCCCGCATCACCAGCTCCGGCTCCCGCTTCTTGAAGAACTCGATCGCCGTGAGCGAGGCCTCCCAGTCCCGGAAGAGCGCCTCGACCTCGGCCTGCGGGGCCGGCGGGGCGTGGTGCCGCGGCAGCTTGAGCGGGAGATCGTCCCCGCCCCGGGCGAGCCAGGTCTCGTAGGCGTAGATCCCGGTGGCCTGCGCCAGGTTCAGCGAGGTGTAGGCCGGGTTGGCGCTGATGGTCACCAGGACGTTGCAGCGGTCGAGCTCCTCGTTCTGGAGGCCGTGGTCCTCACGGCCCGCGAGGATCCCCACCCGCCCCACCGCGCTCCGCGACACGAGCTCCGCCGCCGCCGCCCGCGGCCGGAGGACCGTGCGCTTCGCGGTGCGCTCCCGCCCCGTCAGCGCCTGCACGTAGCTCAGGTCCGCGAAGGCCTCGTCCAGCGTGTCGAAGACCCGCATCGCCGCGATGACGTCGGCGGTGTTGTGGGCGATCCCCTCGAGGCGGTACGGGTCGAGCGAGCACTCGGGACGCACGAGACGGATCTCCGTGATGCCGAAGTTCTTCGCGACACGGATGCACGACGCGAGGTTCACCAGATCCTGGACCGCCACCAGCACGAGGACCGGCGCGGTGGTCGCGTCAGGCGTCACCCGCGGAGCTCCACGCCCGCCGCGACTTCCGCCGCGCGGATCGGGTCGAGATAGTCGGCGTCCTCGCCGAGGTCGGCGCGGAAGTCACGGTACCGATCGCGCAGGTACGCCAGCACCGGTGCCTCGATGTCGAGCTCTCGCGCCAGCGACTCCGCGATGCCGATGTCCTTCTCGAGCAGCGCGAGCCGGAAGAGCTTCGGCCACGCCCCGGTCAGCACCCGGTCAGGCACCAGCGCCTCGCTCACGAACGAGCGGCCGCTCGACGCGTTGAGCACCTCGACAGCCGCGCGCGGAGCGATCCCCGCCTTCGCGAGCGTGACCATTCCCTCGGCGAGTGCCGCGATGTGCACCGCGAGGAGCGCGTTGTTCACCGCTTTCATCGCGTGGCCCGAGCCGACCGGCCCCATCCGCACCACCTTCGCGGCAAACGGCGCCACGATGGCGGCCGCGCGCACCACGTCGGCCTCGTGCCCGCCGCACATCACCGTAAGCTGCCCGGTGCGCGCCAGCGGCGGCCCGCCGCTCACCGGGGCGTCGACGAAGGCCACCCCGGCCTGGGTCAGCGTCGCCGCGATCTGACGCGACGACGCCGGGTCGCCCGAGGTGCAGTCCACCAGGATCATCCCGTCCTCCAGCCCCGCCAGCAGGCCGTCGGGCCCCTCGAGCAGCGCCGCGACCTCGGCGGAGGTCGGCAGGCAGGTGACGACGGCCTCGCCGCTCGCCGCAAGCTCCCGCGGCGTCCGCGCCACGGCGACCCCGGGATGCGCCGCCGCGAATCGCTCGGCGGTGGCGCCGGTGCGGTTCCAGACGGTCAGCTGATGGGTCGTAGCCAGACGCTCGGCCATCGGGGTGCCGATGGCGCCAAGGCCGGCGAAGCCGATGCGCATCGTGCGCTCCAGGGTTCGGGACGGGCTACAATCTAGGACCTCGTCACCCGGATCGCCCGTGGCCGTTCGCATCCTGCACGTTGATCTCGACGCCTTCTTCGTGGAGGTGTGCCGCCGCCATGACCCGGCGCTCGAGGGCGTGGAGCTGCTGATCGTGGGCGGGCGCCGGACCTCGCGCGGCGTGGTGCAGTCGGCGAGTTACGGCGCGCGCGCCTTCGGCGTCCGGAGCGGGATGCCGATCGCCGAGGCCGCGCGACGCTGTCCCGGGGCCACCTTCGTGAAGGGCGAGTTCGCCTGGTACCGCGAGGCGTCACGGGCGGTGCGTGCGGTGCTGGCGCGCCACGCACCGCTGGTCGTGATGACCGGGCTCGACGAGGGCTACCTCGACTTCTCGGGGACCGACCTGCTCCATCCCGTTTCGCTGCTCGATGTCGCCACGCAGATCCGTCACGACGTGCGGCGCGAGGCGAACCTCGACTGCTCGATCGGCATCGGCCCGAACCGGATGCTCGCGAAGATCGCCTCCGACTACGCCAAGCCTCGCGGCGTGTGCGAGGTCCGCGCCGGATGGGAGCGCGGCTTCCTCGCGGGGCTGCCGCTCAAGGCGCTGCCGGGCATCGGCCCCAAGACCACCGCGCGGCTCGCGGCGCGTGGCCTCGAGAACGTGGTGCAGGTGCAGGAGCTCACGCTCGATGCGCTCGCGGCGATCGTCGGGCGCGACGAGGCGCTGGCGCTCAGGCGTCGTGCCGACGGCCACGGATCGACCACGGTGCGTCCGCACGGCGCGCCGAAGTCGGTGTCGCGCGAGACGACCTTCGGCGAGGATCTCGATGACCTCGCCGCGCTCGACCGCGTGCTGCTGATGCTGACCGCGAAGGTGGCCGCGCAGCTTCGCGACGAGGAGCTGGTGGCGGGCGCGGTCGTGCTCAAGCTGCGGCACGGTGACTTTCACACCGTCACGCGGCGGCGCACGCTCGCGAGTCCGTCGGCGCTCGACCAGGAGCTGCTGGCCGTCGCGCGTGGCTTGCTCGCGCCGGCGTTTCGCGAGGCGCGCGCCCGCGGGCAGGGCGTGCGCCTGCTCGGCATCGGCGCCACCTCCCTCGGCCCGGCCGAGGCGCCGTCGCTCTTCGAGCCGCCCGAGCGCGAGAAGGCCCGCGGGGTGGCCAGCGCCGTGGATGCCGTACGCGCGAAGTTCGGTTTCGATGCCGTGCGACCGGGCCGACTGGTGACGGAACCGGAGCGGGGGAAGTCGGGATAGAATTCAGCGTCTCCCCGCCCTCGTCTCGGACTTCCCCAGCATGCGCTACGCCCCTCTCTGCTTCCTCGCCGGCCTGCTCGT